>CAZFMD010000028.1:12979-22180 GCA_964520025.1 uncultured Spirochaetaceae bacterium | reverse complement strand
GCGCGAAATGGGGGAGCTGAACTTTGCCAGCGATCCGTACGCGGCTCTCTACACCCTGTACGCAGGGGAGCCGTCGGCTGCGATGAGCGGCTGTGCAGAACCCGGCCGCTGTCCCACGGCGGTGATCAGCGGCAACCTCTGCCTCCAGGCACTGCTGACCAGGGAGCGTTTCATCGCTTTTCTCGAAGAATCCAGCGCTAGCGGGGCCAAAGCATTTGTCACCTACCTGGAACAGAAGATTCTTCCCTGGTTCGGCTGGATAGAGAGGATGTACGGCCTGCCCGGTTTCCATGCCTGGGATGCTACGGCGGCGTTGTATCTCACCGACCCGCGGCTGTTCGAATCGAGAGATGTGTTGCTCTGTTCGACCCTTGACGATCTAAAAATGGGATTTCTGCGCGCCGAGGAGGTCCCAGGTGCTCGGGAAAGGGGAGATCCCGGGAATCGGGAGGTCACCAGCCGGAGTATAAACATCCCCGGCAAAATCCGTGACCTGTCGGCATACTGGCAGTCGCTGTTCGCGGGTTGGCGAGCTGCGGGAACGGCCTGGCCTCAGTGAAATCGAAACCACCGGGCAACACGGTTCCGGGCATCCGAGCCAACCTCCCCACCATCCTCTTTCTCGTTTTCGTGCTCTTCTTTCTGTTCACCGCCCGTATCATCTACTCTCCCCTGCTGCTGTCTATCGAAGAGAGCCTGGGGCTCGGGCACGCCGAGGCCGCCTCTTTCTTTCTCTTCATCACCATCGGATACTCGGTAATGATGATCTTCAGCGGTTTCGTGGCCGCCGCGATCGGCCATCGGAACACGATCGTCCTGGCCGTGGTGTTTGTCATTCTGGGCTTGGTCGCCGTGTCCCTCAGTTCCTCGATTTGGGGAATGCGGGCCGCTCTGGTCCTGGTCGGTGTGGGCGCCGGACTGTACTTCCCCTCGGGAATCCCCACCCTTACCGCTTTGGTTGAGGACAGGGACGAGGGAAAAGCCCTGGCCATTCACGAGATTGGGCCCAATCTGGGCTTTATCCTAGCCCCGATTGGGGCGGTCTTTGCCCTGCGATTCATGAACTGGAAGGCGGTGCTGCTCGTAGTTGCATGCATCGGCGCGGTGGCGGGGATTCTGTTTTCGATCTTCGCCCGGGGTGGAAAGTTCCGAGGTAAACCGCCCCACCTGGCCAACGCCCGCCTGATCTTGGGACGATCCTCCTTCTGGATCATGGCCGCCCTCTTTGCACTCGGCGCCGGGGCAGCCGTAGGCGTTTTTTCCATGACCCCCGCCTATCTGGTAAGCGAGCGGGGCATGAACCCGGAGTTGGTAAACACCATGGTCGGACTTTCCCGGCTCTCGAGCCTGGGGATTATCTTCGTCGCCGGTTATCTGGTGGATCGCTTCGGGGCTCCCCGGGTCATTGCGGTGGTGATGTTATCGGCCGGTCTGGCAACCGCGGCCATGGGTCTGGCCTACCGGCCGGCTCTGATCGCGGCGGTGTTTCTACAACCTATTGTCACAGCCTGCTTCTTTCCGGCCGGCTTTGCCGTGATCTCCCGAATCGCCCCTCGAGAGATGCACAACCTCACCATTTCCTTCATATCCCCGATCGGTTACGCCGTCGGATCCGGGGTTGTTCCCCTGTTTCTTGGATTCCTGGGAGACCGTTTATCCTTCGCCTTCGGCTTTCTCATCTACGGCGTTCTCCTTGCCGCCTCTGCGCTGCTGCCGTCCTTGCTGAGGCTCGAACCGATCACAACGAAGAGCCCGTGAAAAAAACCGAAAACCTGTAGCCCCCGACCCGTTCGGCTGTGTAGAATGGAGATGAGGAGGAGGGAGAATGAGCTACGGATTTGGGATTATCGGACTCGGCTTGATCGCGGACTTCCACGCCAAGGCGATCCAGGCGATATCGGGATCAACAGGCACGTTGGTGGCCTGCTGCTCCCGCAGTCCGGAAAAGGCCAAGGGTTTCGCGGAAAAGTACAACTGCCGGGGTTATTCGGATCTCAGGGATTTTCTTGCCCACCCGGGACTCGACATCGTCAGTATCTGCAGCCCTTCGGGGGCCCACCTGGATACGGCCCTGGCCGCGGCCGAGGCGGGAAAACACGTGATCGCGGAAAAACCTCTGGAGATTACCCCGGAACGCTGTGACCGGATCATCGAGGCCTGTGACAGGGCAAAGGTCAGCCTGGCCGGAATCTTTCAGTCCCGCTTTTCCGAGGTTGCCGGCCTGGTGAAGAGTACCCTGGAACAGGGCCGCTTCGGAACGCTTGTGCTGGGGGATGCCTACGTGAAGTGGTTTCGCAGCCAGCAGTACTACGACGACGGCGGCTGGCACGGCACCCGGGCTCTGGACGGCGGCGGGGCGTTGATCAACCAGTCGATCCACGCCATCGACCTGTTGCAGTGGTTCATGGGGCCGGTCGAGTCGGTACAGGCGTTTATCGGCATGGTCGGCCACAAACGCATCGAGGTGGAGGACAACGCGGTAGCTGCCCTGCGTTTTCGAAACGGGGCCTTCGGCGTGATCGAGGGATCCACCGCCGTGTACCCGGGCTTCCTCAAGCGTATCGAGATCTCCGGAACCAAGGGCAGCGTGGTGCTGGAGGAAGAGACCCTCAAGAGCTGGGATTTCACCGACAGTGCTCCCGGGGACGAGGAGATCCGGAAAAAACACGGCGCCGGCGCGGAGAGCGGAGGGGGAGCGGCGGATCCTGCGGCCATCAGCTTCCAGGGTCACCGCCGTCAGTTCGAGGAGTTCATCTCCGCCCTGGATGAGGGCCGTCCTCCTCTGGTAGACGGTCCGGAGGCCAAGAAGGCGGTGGAGATCATTCAGGCGATCTACACCAGCGCGAAGAAAGGCAAACCGGTTCAGCTTTCCTGAGCTCGGTCCGGGACACGGATCCACCGGCGATATCTCGGAAAGGAACACTACAGCCATGCGTTACGACTTCGACACGCCCGTAGACAGGCGGGCGACCGCGTCGATCAAATGGGACTACAGCGAGCGATTCACCGGATTGGAGGGGCTGCTGCCCCTTTGGGTGGCGGACATGGACTTCCCCGCCTGTGCCGAGGTGATCGAAGCACTCAAAGGCCGAACCGGACACGGAGTATTCGGCTACACCCTGGAACCGCAATCCTACTACCAGGCGGTGATCGACTGGATGCGGCGGCGCCACGGCTGGGAGATCCGCCGCGGCTGGATGGTTTCCGCTCCCGGAGTGGTTCTCTCTCTCAACCTGGCACTTCTGGCCTACTCCCAACCGGGGGACGGCGTTATCATTCAGCCTCCCGTGTACTATCCATTCAGAGAATCGATCGAGAACAACGAACGCCGGGTGGTGGAGAATCCGCTGCGGCTGGACGGGAATCGCTACTCCATGGACCTCGTTCAACTGGAGGAGAGGATCGACGAAAACACCCGTCTGCTGATCCTCTGCAGCCCCCACAACCCGGTCTCCCGAGTGTGGAGCCCTCAGGAGCTGGAGCGGCTGGTGGAGATCTGCACTCGCCGGAAGATCATCATCCTCTCCGATGAGATTCATCACGATCTGATCATGCCGGGACACCGTCACACTCCCACCGCTTCCCTGTCCCGGGAAGCCGCCGAGGTGACGGTGACCCTGACCTCGGCCACCAAGACCTTCAATCTGGCCGGCCTAGGCTGCTCCCTGGTTATCTCCCCCAACCCGCAGCTGCGCAAAAGGTACCAGGACAGCCAAAAGCGTATCTGCACCGGAATCGCCAACGCGCTCAGCACGGTGGCCACGGAAGCCGCCTATCGCCATGGCGAAAGCTGGCTCCAGCAGGTGCTCGAATACATCCGGGGCAACTACGAGTTTCTCACCGCCTTCCTGGAGCAACGATTGCCCGCAGCCCGGGTCATCCCCCTGGAGGGAACCTATCTGGCCTGGGTCGATCTGAGGGCTCTGGGCCTCACTGACGAGCAGCTCAAGGAGCGTATCCTCAAGCAGGCTCGCATCTGGCTGGACGACGGGCCCATGTTCGGCAGCGGCGGCGAAGGCTTTCAGCGCATCAACCTGGCCTGCCCCCGCAGCACTCTGGATCAGGCCCTGGAGGCCATGGTTCGAGTTTTAGGCTGAGATCCTGACTATATCAGGGCCTGTTCCCGGCCGCGCCGGGGTGCGGCGGCCCATATGCAGACAGTGGCCACCACCACGGCGATCATGCAGAACACTATGGCCGTTGAGTAACTTCCACTCCGATCGTAGATTAAGCCGCCCAGGATCGGCCCGCCGAACAACCCGATTCCCAAAGCCAGCTGGAGCACGCCGTATATCATCCCGAAGTACCGTCCCTTGAATATGTCCGCGGCCGTGGCCGAGTCCATGGAGGGACGGGTGCCGAATCCCAAACCGAAGAACACGGCGTAGAACAGAGGCACCCCCAGCCCCGTGCCTGAGGGAACGGAAAGCAGGAACAGAGCACCCACCAGAATACTGATGGTTCCGGCCGAGTAGCTCCACTCCCGGCCGATCCGGTCGGAAAGCGCTCCGCTTGCGATCATCCCGCAGAAAACGGAGAAGCCGTATACCCCGACGACCACGGCGGAGCCCATACTACTCAGGCCCTTGCCCTGAAGCAGCACAGCCTGGTGGGTAATGATCGGCATGGTGGACAGGGGTCCGAGAATGAACTGGAACACACACAACCAGAAGCGCCGGCTGCGGAGAAGGGAAGAAACGACTTCCCGGGAACGTAGTGGAATACTTGCCAGCTCCGTCGCCGGACCGGGAATGGACTCGGAAATCGTGGAGGCCTGGGCGGAGCGCGGTTCATCCCCCAGGGGTTTCAACCCCATCTGCTGCGGGTGGGACTTCTGGAAGAGGATGACCAGGGGAATGAGAACCGGACCGATAACCAGAGCCTGGACGAGATAACCGACGCGCCAACCCCATCCGTTGATCACCAGTTGCAGCAGCGGAATGAAAACGAGGGTTCCCGCCCCGGAGCCGCTGGCGATGATCCCGATGGCCGTGCCTCGCCTGCGCACGAACCAGTTGGAAATGATGATCGTGTTGGGCAGGAGACTGATCGCCCCGCCCCCGATGGCGCAGAGCACGCCGAAAAACAAGATCAACTGCCAGAACTCCCGGATGAAGAAGCAGAGGACCAGTCCGACGGCGACCAGAGCCGCCCCGAAGGGAATCATTCTCTTGATATCGATCCGATCCGAGAGGGTGCCGACAACAAAGGCGTTGCAGGACAGGATCAGCCCGAACAGCGCAGGGGCCAGGGAGAACACCGTGCGGCTCCAATCGAATTCCTCCAGCATGGCCGGAAAAATCACGATGAAGGATTGCTGGATCGTGGCGCTCATGGCTACCGTGAAGAACGAGAGGGCTACTACGACCCAGCCGTAGTACATCCGTTTGAGAACAGGTGCTTGGTCCATATGTTCGTTCTGCATGGTGAGCTCAGAGTATACAGATTCTCCCCGGATGCTGCAAACCGCCCTTCCACGGCCGGGCTCAGCCGCTTGGCCGGCACCACCGACCGGACCTTGCCCCTGGCGCAGCTTCCCGGCTATTCTATCGGGGCACCGCACGTGCAGGGAAACAAGTTCAACACTGGGGAGGCAAACAGATGCGCATAGCCCATATATCGGACTTTCATCTGCCCACGAAACCGGGTCAGCGCGTGAACGAAACGCTTCCCGATGCGAATCTGGTCCAGGCCGTCACGGTACTGAAGCAACAGGCTCCCAAACCGGATCTGATCGTTTTGGGAGGGGATCTGCTGGAGGACGGTCAGAAGGGCAACTATGAAGCCATCGCCGAGTTGTTCAAGGACGTTCAGGTCCCCCTTCTCACAGTTGTCGGAAATCACGACGATCTGAAAGCCCTGAAGAAGAGCTCCCTGGTGGAAAAGGGGAGGGGCTATACCGGATACGCTTCGGTCGATCACGGGGAGTTTCATATCGTCATCCTCAACACCGCCGGAACCGGGAAGTCTTACGGGAAGGTCGAGGAGGAGCAGCTGCTCTGGTTGAGTCACGATCTGTGGGCGAATCAAGATAAACCCGTGCTGATCTTCATGCACCACCACCCTATCCCCAGCCGCATCCCCTGGCTGGACAAGATGAAGCTGGAGAACGCCGAGGCTTTCTGGGAAATCATTCCCCCCTACTCGAAAAACATTCTGGGGGTTTTCTTTGCTCACCTGCATATCCAGATCTCGACGACGGTCAGGGGGGTCCTGGTAGCCAGCCCTCCGGCTGTCTGCTTTCAGTACTCCGGAAACAACGACGCCTCCAAGGCGAAGCTTTCCTCCGAGTGGCCCGGATTCAACCTGATCGACGTGGATAATTGGCAGGCGAGGGTTCAGACTGTTCGCTTCGCCCCGCCCTCCCGAGATGTAGCTGCAGGGGGAAAACACACCTCTGCGGAGGAGAAGAGTTCCCGGGAGGCAACCCCAGGCAAGGAAAATACGAAAACAAGCTGAAAGAGAGGAGCGCGCTTTGCGAATCACCCGGGAACAAACATGTGCCTTGTTGGTCGATGTTCAGGAACGACTGTTCCCGCACATGTTCGAGCGCGGTGACCTGGAGCGAAATCTGCAGATCCTGCTCAGGGGCCTGCAGATTCTCGATATCCCTCTGCTGGCGACCCAGCAGTACACCAAGGGTCTGGGCCCCACAATCCCGTTGCTTCGAGACACCCTGGGGTGGAACGGGGATGAACGGACTGCGGACAGCTCAAACCGTGCTGACAAAAACGCTGCGTCCGGGACCGATGCCGGCAAACCCTATGTTGGCAAACCCTACATCGAAAAGATCGCCTTCAGCTGCTGGGGCGAGCCGGAGTTTCGCAAGGCTCTCAAGGCGCTCGGCCGAAAGCGGGTGCTGCTGGCGGGAATCGAGGCCCACATCTGCGTTCTCCAGACCGCCATCGATCTGAAGCAGGCCGGCTACACCCCCGTGGTGATCGAGGACTGCACCTCCTCCCGCCGAGAGAACGACAGGCGTACCGCCCTGACGAGGCTCCATGCCGAGGGGATCCTGATCTCCAGCTGCGAGTCGATCCTCTTCGAGCTGATGCAGGAGGCGGGCACCGAAACTTTCAAAGCCATCTCCCGGCTGGTTACGGGGCAGGGGCAATAGAAGCAGCTACCCTCATACGCCTATCCAAACAACAGCGCCGCGGCGATGACCAGGCAGGTGCTCGTGTGCATCATCACACCCAGGGCCGTTGCCGGAACCGGGTCCTTTTTCTCCCGCCTGCTCCATTTGCCCACCAGCCATACAAACACCGCTATCGGAATCACCGCCGCCAGCCCGGCCCACGGATAGACGCCGGCCGGTACGTAGAGGATGATATTGATCCCGGCCAGGCAGTAGAGGGCCAGAACCACGGCCCGGGACCGCCGCCGTTCGGATCCCGTCTGCTCGTACATCACCCGGTAACCCAAGATCACGGCCAGAGAGATCAGGGTGATCGGCACCCCGGCAGCAAAGGCCAGGCCGTCCAAGGTACCCGTCATGGCCAGGTGCACTCCGCCGCTGATCAGCGCGGGAATGAACGCCGTGTACAGAAAAGCGTAGCGGAAGGGGGAGAAAACGTACAGCGCCCCAATGACTGCGGCGGCCGCCAGAAACACGAGAACACCGATGCCCACGGTGATCGTGAAGTACAGAAGCACGGCCAGGCCAATCACTGCCACCGGAGCGAGCACCAGGGGAATGCGGGAGGCCGGCAGGCGTTCGGGTGCGAACACCGGGTTGCCCGGAAGTTGCGCTTCCTTCCGTTCGGGTTTTTGAAACATCCGGTAATCCGAACCGAGCAGGTTGAGCATCTCCGCCGCCGCCAGGCCGACCAGCAAGAGCACGAAGCGCAGCCAGTGGAAGGTCCCTCCGCGGGCTGCCAGGGCGGCTCCGATCAGAGCGGGCATCAGCACAGCCCCCAGCAACCGGCTTCTTAAGAAGGCAAGAACCTTTTCGTAGAAAGGATAAGAGGCCTGCACCTATCCCACCGTTTTGGACAGGATGAACCCGAGGGCCAGCAATACCGTGGATATGGCGAACACCTGAACCGTCATCAGGATCGCCGGGGCGAAGCTGGGTATCCGGTTGTAGTGCCTGCGGGTAATCATCAGCACTCTGATCACGATCGGCAGGGTGATCAGGCAGAGAAGCGCCCAGCGGGGGAATTGTCCCAGAATCACGCTGAGAGCCACCAGGCCGAACGCCACGCCGTAGTACAGCGGCGCCAGGGTCCGCACCGCCTTGCGGCCCAGGATCGTGCTCAGGGTGCGCTTGCCCACGGCGCGATCCGCCTCCGCGTCGGGTACGTTCCCGATGTACAGTATGGCGTCCACCCACAGGCCGGCAACGATCCCGGCCAAAACGGCTGTCCAGGTGATCGTCCCTGTGAACAGGAAGTAGGTGCCGATCACCGGAAAGGGCCCGCTTCCCAGGAAGCAGATCAGATCCCCCCAGCCCCGATAGCCGAACTTCACAGGCGGTGCCGTGTAGAAGTAACCCATCAGGATCCCCAGCAAGCCTATGGGAAGAATGCGCCAATCCACACGGAGAACCAGGTAGAGGCCTACCGCCGCGGTGACCGTCAGGCTGGCCAACGCCGAGACCAGGATCGTCCGGGGCGAGAAGAAGTACAGGGCGTAGCCGTCCACGGTACCGCTTTCGGCCAGCGGATTGTCGTACAGCACCTCGGATCCTTTCTTATAGACCCGTCCCTCGTCCAACTTGTCCACCCCGGATTTGTAATCGAAGTAGTCGTTCGTGAAGTTGGTACCGATGTTGGCGAACATCATGCCCACCAGGATCAGCACCAGCAGACCCCAGTTGAAGGAGCAACCGGACCACCAGGCCACGACCGCCCCCAGGCAGCAGGGCAGCAGTACGGTAATTGTATATAGAGCCCGGGAGGCCTGGATCCAGAGGGCTATGGATTTGAAAACGCTCCGTGACATAGCATCATCTCCCACCAGCAAAGGAACATAGCATGTTTGACAGAAAGTAGAAACCTGAGATCATGCGCGCCGTGGTGCTGGGCTGGCTGAAACGCAACTGGTTTCTTTTCGGGAACCTGCATTCTCTGCTCGGCCCTTTCGCCTACCCGGCGGCGGCCCATAGCGTGCTCCTGCTGGCAGCCTACGCGGGCGCCCGGCAGCTACTGGTGGCGGGCTTCATAAAAAGTTCCAGGCTCGCCCGGGCCCCGGAATCAC
>CAZFMD010000028.1:0-12879 GCA_964520025.1 uncultured Spirochaetaceae bacterium | reverse complement strand
CTACTGGTGGCGGGCTTCATAAAAAGTTCCAGGCTCGCCCGGGCCCCGGAATCACGTTAACTGGTGTTACCCCTTGCGATCCTTCACACCTGCCAGAGCATGAACCCCTGACAGTTGGTGTATGTCTGACTGAACCTTCCCCCCTGGCTGTAGCTGAGAACGTAGAGCTCAACGGTCTTGCGGATCTCCGGGGTTATGGGTGTGTAGCGACTGAAATGCCCGGCAAGCCCATTGATCGCTTCCTCGGTGTCCATCTCCAGATGCACGCGAGGCTGGAGAAAACGCAGCTCGGGTCGATACCCCAGAGCGTACAACATACCAAAAGGATAGAGGATGTCACTGGGATAGCTGTCCAGCTGCTCGCCAAAGATTCGAGGCCAGAGCTCACTCTGAGAAAGACCCCAATTACCCCATCGGCTTCCCGACCAGCCGCTCAAATAGCAGAAGTTTCGGGAGGCTTGGATCATCTTTTCCAGCATGTCCGGAGAACCCACACCCGGGCACATGGAGGCGAAGACCAGATCGAAGGCTTTGTGCCAGCTCTCCGCGGCAAGGCTCACCTCTTCCCAGATTTTCTGCCTGACCCGAATATTCTCTTTTCCTTCTTTCGTGATTCTGTTTTTCAGGATCTTCACCATCGAGGCAGCAGGTTCCACAGCGGTCACCTCCGCTACCTGCGGAGACATCATTGCGGCGTAGTTTCCCGGGCCGGCTCCGATGTCGAGTACTCGAAACTCCTCCTGAAGAGCTCCTCTGTTTTGCAGCCAGCTGATAATCTGTTTGCGCCGTTCACGGCTTTCCTCGGATTCGCTGTGTTGCGCATAGCCGGAGGCCCGAACATTCCATCTCTGGATCTCGGCCTCTCCACCCCGGCTCTCCCTGCGATTCACCGCAGAGCGTCTCTTGGCATCCAGCCAGGAGCGCTTCCAGGCTTCGGGATTGTTTGTTATCGCCTCACCAGGCATAGGGGATTTCTTACTCATGACACCGCCCGACCAGGGGGTGGATATATTTTGAAATTAACATGGGGGAAAGCCCTCCGGCAAATCCTTACCGGTGAACCGCAGCCGCCAAAGCGTGCTGCCCGCGCTGCTTTAGATATCCCTGAAGCAGCTCTTTGAACAGCTTTGGAGCCAGCCTCAATCGTTCTATGGGTTCTACGTAGGCGATCCGCATTTGAGTCCTGCCCGGGTTCTCCTCGGGTGGAAGATCGTAGAAACCGGACATCGGGGCTACGAGCAAGGTATATTGTATTCCCTCCACCTCCACTACCCCCTCCCGGGCGCAGTACAGCACGAACTCCATGGCATCGAAATCCTCCGCTACGATGCGGCGTACATCCACAACCGAGTAGATCGACGCATCCGGGGAGGAAACGATGATCCCGGGCAGAGTCTCCCGGATCAGAGAGGTGAGCTCAACGAGCAGGTTTTGGTAGTATTCCCTCTGGTGATCGTACCAGCGGCGCAGCTCCTCCACGGGGACGCCGGCCAGCGCTCCAAAGATATACTGGCCGATCGCATTGGGACAGAGGTTGGCCGTGTTTTCCGCCACGGCCCGGCTGTGGAACTCCTCGTTGTCGCTCACCAGAGCCCCGATGCGCAACCCGCAGGCATTCCATACCTTGGAAGAGGTCTCTATGCTGATTCGTCTGCCCTCGATACCTGGAACATCACGATCGGTGATACCCCAGATGCTCGTCAGGTCTCCACCTGTGTAGTACAGCTCTCGATAGGCCTCATCGCTTATCATCCACAAGTTGTGGCGTACGCACAGCTCGGCCAACTTCAACATCTGGGTCCTGCTGTAAAGCTGGCCCGTGGGATTATCGTAGGGGATGACCAGGAGAGCACCAGGCTTGCTTTCCAGGATAGTCTGTTCGATGAGGGAAAGGTCGGGCAGGGTAAAACGACCGTTCTCCTGCAGGGTCCGTGTTATGGCGATCGTGCTGCGGCCCAGCCTTTTTGCCATGGACGTGTAGTTCGTATAGGTGGGATCGATGATCATCAACGGTCTGTCCGTGGTTCCGACGTCCCCACAGACACCGAGAATGACCAGCTCCATGGCTTGGGACCCGCCGTCGGTGATCTGCACATGAAGCCGATCTACGTCGAAGCCACTGGAAGCGATGATATGACTGTAGGCTTCTCGGGTTTCATCCATGCCCACGGTCGGAGTGTAGCGCACCGCCCCGCTGCAAAACGGGCTGTCCTGAACCCGCAGATCCGACAAACGCTGAATCATCGCCGGATGCATGGGAAGGGACACATTCCCTATGGCGAGGTTGACCGCCTGCACGGAATCTTTTCGTTTGTGAAATTCGATCTGAGCCGCACGAATCGCGGAGGATTTTCGCTTTTGAAAATGGCCGGATAACTCCGGCTTCCTGTATTTGCTCATGGTACCGTCCTTAGGTGAATTCCCTCTATATTATGGCAGTAAAAACGGGAAACGATCAATCCAGCCGCCGCAGCTGGTCGACACCCCGCCAGGTGAGTTCTATGAGACGCTCGCCATACTTCCGCACCCAGGGATGATCTCCCCAGATCTCCAGGAGGAGACGGGCGAGGAAATCGCGGTCGAGCTCATCCGCCGATATCGGCAGATGAACGAACTGCCCCCCCAGCTTCTCTCCCCCCGGGCTGTCCCGCCGCCGGATCATGGACAGCACCCCGGCCGCCGCGCCGACGCCGAGGTTGCGGGGCTCCACGCCCTGCTGCAGGGCAACGACCATGGTGCCGTACAGACGATCCTCGATGCCCAGCTTCCTGGGATGATCCCTGCCCACTCGCTGGACCAGATCGTTGAGATTGGGGTTGGTCATACGCTCCAGCAGATCATCGGTGTATTCCTCGTAGCCCCGCTCGGAAAACAGGAAATCCCCGATTGAGGCGTATTTGCGAATCAGGGCGGCCCCTGACTCCTCGACAAAGGCCCGGCGGGCCGTTTCCATGATCCAGGAGTCGCTTCCCGCCTGGCTCATAACGGTATACCCCTTGAGATCTGCCAGGTAGGCGATCAGGGCGTGGATGGCGTTGTGCCCGTAGAGCTTGGCCTCTTCGAAGGGCAGCAGATCCTCCTTCTCGATGAACACCTCGATCCCCCGCCGGTAACCGGGCAGGCGGATCTTTGAAATCAGGATGCGGTTGAACTCTTCGACGAGAATGGCCCGGGTGAAATCCGGTGTGATGGAGGCCAGACCGAGCCGGTCGATAGTCGCCCGATCGTTGATCACTCCGCTCATCTTGCCGATGACGGTGTTCAAAAATTGAACATTCCCTTGGATCGCTTCGGGGATAAGGGGGCGGACCTGCTCCCCAAGGATCTCGGCGGCCCGGTTGTTGTTCTCCGCCGTGTAGATGATGGTGGGCAGAGACTCCTCCGGGGTGCCGCTGCGGGCCGCCAGGCCCCGTGCCAGCAGGTTGACCACGCTGGCCTGCCCGCCGGCCGAATAGATATCCACGCTGGGCAGAGCCGTGCACAGCTCCCCGGAGGCGGCCACGGCCTCCACGAAGCTCTCCGCCTCCTGCGCCACGGTGGCGTTGAACAGCTCCACGCCTTCCACCGTGGCCCGATCGATCCGCCTCCGCCGGGCGATGTTCACCGTGTAGCGCCCGCCGTTGCGGCGCACCGCATCGATCAACCGCGGATCGATATCCACCACGGCGAAACGGCTAAAGTTGCCTGTCCGGTAGGCCTCGTAGAGAAACAGGGCGCTCTGGATGGGCCCGAAACCGAATCCCGTGTATATCTTCCCCGCCCCCGATTTCATCTGTTCCGCCTTTCGTGGTACTATCGGGGCAATGTTGAACGATCGATCGAGGAATGTCAAAACCCTGATATGATGAAAGTGAGCGTAGATCCGCAAGAGCTGAAAGCAAGAATCCGGAAGATCCTGCCGGAGATCACCGAGATCCGGCACCGGCTGCACCGCATTCCCGAGACCAAGCTGGAGGAGCGGGAGACCTCCGAGAGGATCCGGCAGCTGATCGCCGACACGGGGATCGAGCTGCTGGAGCCGTACATCGGCACCGACGTGGTTGGGCTGCTGTGGGGGACAAAAGACAACAGCCCCGATAAGTCCGGCAGCCGCGGGGGCATCAATGTCACCCTTCGCTCCGACATCGACGCCCTGCCCATCACCGAGGCTAGCGGCAAGAGTTGGGCCTCCGAGCACCAGGGCAGGGCCCACTCCTGCGGCCACGACGGTCACATGGCCATCCTGATCGGCACTCTCAAGGTGCTGGACGGCTTGAGAGAGCGCTTCGAAGGCAGCATCCGCTTCGTGTTTCAGCCGGCCGAAGAGGAGGCCGGGGGCGGCCGGATGATGGTGGACAGGGGGCTGCTGGACACCGATCCCAGGCCTGCGGCGGTCTTTGCCCTTCACGGTTGGCCCGGCATACCGGCCGGTGCCATAGCCGCCACCCCCGGAGCGGCCATGGCCGCCCAGGACCGCTTCAGTATTACCGTCAGGGGCAAGGGCGGCCACGGGGCGGTGCCTCACAAGGCCATCGATCCGATCGTGACCGCCGCCCAGGTGGTGGGCGGGCTGCAGACCATCAAGTCCAGGTCCCTGGAACCGGTTTCTGCCGGGGTGATTTCGGTGTGCACCATTCACGGCGGCACCACCAGCAATGTCATCCCCGACGAGGTAGTGATGGAGGGCACCACCCGCTACTTCGACAAGAAGGTCCAGGCCGTGATCCGCTCCCGCATGGAGGAGGTGATTCGGGGAATCTGCGCCTCCGCCGGAGCTGACTACGCCTTCCACTACAACGAGGGCTACATCCCCCTGGTAAACGATCCCGGGAAGGTCGATTTACTCCGGGCCGTGGTGGAGTCGTACCTGGGCGAGAAGACTTGGATTCCCGATCTTCCCCCTTCAATGGGGGCTGAGGATTTTTCCTTCTACCTGGCCAAGATTCCGGGGGTATTCCTGCGCCTGGGCCTGGGGGAAGATTCACCGAGCCTGCACAACGCGCAGTTCGATTTCAACGACGGAGCGATCGAGTCGGGGATCACGGTGATGTGCGCCCTGGCCCTGGAGACTCTGGCTCAGGCTGCCCGCTGATGATGCGCGGACACAGCAGAGGGCGGATAAAGATGCCCGCCGGGGAGTAGGTTCAGCGGTGAAGCGCAACGCCATCGTGGCCCAATCCGGAGGTCCCTCTCCGGTGATCAACGCCTCCCTGCTCGGCGTTCTGGAGGGCTGCCGGGAGTTTCCCGAGCACATCGACAGGGTCTATGCGGCCTGGCACGGGGTGGAGGGAATCCTCCTGGAAGAACTGGTGGATATGGGGAACCAGGATTCGGAGGAGCTCCGGCTGCTGCGCACCACCACCTCCGCCGGTGCGGTGGGAACCTGCCGCTACAAGCTCACCAAGGATCAGGGCGAGGATTTCCGGCGCATCATCGATGTGATGCAGGCCCATGATGTGGGTTACTTCTTCTACATCGGCGGCAACGACTCCATGGACACGGCCCACAAGATATCCGGGCTGGCCGCCGAACGCGGGGTGGAACTTGCGGCCACCGGCGTTCCCAAGACGATCGACAACGACGTGGGGGATCCCGAGTTCCGGCTGATCGACCACACCCCGGGCTACGGCAGCGCCGCCCGTTACTGGAGCTACATCGTTCAAAACGTGAACGAGGAGAACCGGGGCATGAGCGTGTCCGAATCCGTGGCCGTGCTCCAGGCCATGGGCCGCAAGTCCGGCTGGATACCGGCATCCTCGCGCCTGGCCGATCCGGAGCGGCGGATGCCCCTGCAGATGTACTTCGCCGAAGCAGGCCACAACCTGGAGAGCCTGGCGGAAAACGTGAATCGGGAGCTTCAGCGCAGCGGGCGCTGCATCGTGGTGGTGAGCGAGGGATTCGATGTGGGCGGCCTGGGGGAACGGCACGACGGCTTCGGACACATCGAGTACGGGGCCAGTCAGAACACCGTGGCTCAGGCCGTGGTCAACTACCTGAACCAGGTGAGACTGGCCAGCCGCGGCTACGCAACCGGCCAGGTGCCCGGAGTGCTGCAGCGCTCCACCTCGATCTACGCCTCCACCGTGGATATCGAGGAGGCCTACCGGGTGGGTCGCAAAGCCGTGGAAGTGGGCGTAACCGAGGGTAGCGGCTGGATGGCCACCATCCTGCGGGAATCGGATTCCCCATACAGGGTGCGCTACGACAAGGTGCCCCTGGGCGAGGTGGCCGCCTCGGCCCGACAGCTTCCTCCCGACTGGATCAGCGCCGACGGATTGGACGTTACAGATGACTTCATCCGCTACGCCCGGCCCCTGATCGGGGACGAGTGGCCCCGAATCCCCGTGGAGAACGGGCTGCAGCGCTTCGCCCGCCTGGAGATCCGCTTCATCGACAGGAAGCTCCCGGAATATGTTCCTGTGCGCTTTCGACGGTCAGAATAGATCCTGAAACCCTGAAATCACTCCACGGGAATACCGAAGTAGCGCACCGCGTTTTTCCAGCAGATACCCTGAACGATCCCGCCCAGGTGGGGGATGTCCGCCGGCAGCAGCCCGGCTTCCACGTCCCGGCCGAAGATGTCGCACAGCAGACGGCGGAAGTACTCGTGCCGGGGATAGGAGAGGAAGCTGCGGGAGTCGGTGAGCATGCCCACGAACTGCGAGATCAGCCCGATGTTGGACAGCGCCTCCATCTGGGCCCTCATGCCGTCGATCTGATCGTTGAACCACCAGGCCGAGCCGAGCTGCATCTTTCCGGCAACCGTTCCATCCTGGAAGCTGCCCAGGATCGAGGCGGCCAGCTCATTGTCCCGGGGATTGAGGGTGTAGACGATAGTCCTGGCCAGTTTACCCTCCCGGTCCAGGCGATCTAGAAGGCGTACCAGGGGCCGGGCGATCTCGAAGTCCCCCATGGCGTCGAAGCCTGCATCCGGCCCGACCGCGGCGAACATGCGGCTGGAGTTGTTGCGCAGAGCCCCGAAGTGAAACTGCTGGGTCCAACCGGCCTCCCCGTCCATCCCGGCCAGCTCGAAGAGTACGGCGGATTTGAACTTGAGAATCTCCTCGGCTGTCAATGATCCCCCGGCCCGGGCCTTTTTGAAGATCCCGGCTATCTGTTTCTCCGTGTACTCGGCGGCGTAGGGCTGCTCGATACCATGATCCGAGAGTCGGCAGCCCAGTGAGTGGAAGTAGCGGTGGCGCCGGCGCAACGCCTCGAGGAAGCTCGGGTAGTCGCCGATCAGCAGGTCAGCCGCCTTCTCCAGCCGGATGATCCAGGCTATGAAACCTTTGATGTCCTCCACGGCCATGGCCCTGTCCGGACGGAAGGCGGGCAGAACCTTGATGCCGAAAGTGCCGGCTTCCAACTCCCCGGCCAGAGCGCGGTGGTGAGCCAGATCATCGGTGGGATCATCGGTGGTGCAGACAACCTTCACGTTGAAATGTTCCATCAATCCCCGGGCGCGGAACTCCTGCTTCGACAGCAGGGTATTGCAGTGATCGTAGATCTCCCGGGCCGTAGCGGGGCACAGCAACTTGTCGGTGAGGCCGAAGGGATCTTTGAGCTCCATGTGGGTCCAGTGGTAGAGGGGATTACGCACGGTGAAGGGAACGGTTTCGGCCCAGGCGGCGAACTTGTCCCAATCCGGGGCGTCCCCGGTGATCAGGCGCTCCTGCACTCCGAAGGCCCGCATGGAGCGCCACTTGTAGTGATCCCCGGCCAGCCAAATGGCGGTCAGGTTTTCGAACTGCCGGTTGGCCGCCACCTCTGCCACCGGAAGGTGGCAGTGATAGTCGAAGATCGGCAACCCTTCAGCGTATTCGTGGTACAGCCGGCGGGAGGCCTCTGTGCCCAACAGGAAGTCATCGTCCAGAAAAGTTTTAGCCATGAATCTCTCCCCTGTCTCTACTCGACCGCGCCCACGCCGAGGGTTTCCAGATGACCTCCGATGTGTCGCTCCAGTGCCTGCCAGTACTCTTCGATATGCTCATGGAGGGCCGCGAAGAACGATTCCGCGATCTCCGGATCCCTGAGCAGCTCTCCGTAGGTGATGTGGATCAGCTGACGGCTGTCCGAGTTGTCGAACAGACCGGGCAGATCTGCGTCCGACAACTCCGCCAATGGAGGAACATTGTCCAGGTTGGTGGTAACGTGGTAGTAGCTGGTGGCCTTGCCGAACCTGTCCAGGGCGGCCTGGTGCAGCTTTCGGTATAGGGCCGGTTCCTCCACCGCCATGATCTTTACTGCTTCCAGCCAGTTGGTACCGGCGGTCTTGATGTGGAAGCATCCCCGGGTGAGCCTGCCCACGACCGGAAAGGCGGAGAATTTATCGCTCCCCGAGTGAACCGAAATCCGGTACCCGAGATTTCTTGCCAGGGCGGCATGGGTGGCGAAGGTCCGTTCGAGCTCCTGAAGATCCCCGATGTAGTCAATCCCCTTCTGGAACTCCCCCACGAAACGCGGGGCCAGAGAGGTGATCTTCATCCCCGCTTCTCTGGCTTCCAGGGCAACGAACAGGTGCGCTTCGGCAGTGGTGGGTGTTTCGGTTTCGTCCACCGACAGCTCGAAATCGAAGGATCCCTCCCCCTTGACCTCCACTCCTGCTCGATACAGGCGCACGCCGTGTTCGATCGCCTGGCCGTAAATCAGTGCGGTACGGGCCAGGACCTCTTTGGTGAAGGAGATCTTCTCTCCGGTATCCAGTGCCGTCTCCAGGCTCAAGTAGCGTTCCTCGATACGGCGCCGATATTCCTCCTCCAATCCGGCGTAGGCTTCTGCGGTCCGGGCGTCGTCGGCGGTGGCAAACTCGTTTTTAATATAGTCGGATACATCCGCGGTGATCATGGTGTAGCCGATGGCTAAGGCGGTTCGCACCCAATCTTCGCTCTTCAGATGGTCTCCATCCGCGCCCCAGGGTTGTTCATATCCTTCCTGGAACACCGCCCAGGTGGAGGCATCCAGCACCTGCTCGTAGTCCCGGCCGGTCAGGTCCAGCTCCCGAACCGACTGCTGGGCCAGAACAGGGGCGGCCCGGTAGCGTTTCATCACCCGCAGGTGTCCCGGTCCGGCCACGCCCAGGCGATCTCCGACCCCGAAGGTGATCTCCCGATCCGCCAGGGGCGAGGGCGCGGTGAAGGGCAAAGCCCGGCGCAAGGATAGCGCGTTGGCGTGGCTCAGCGCGGCGAGCAGGGCGCTTGGGCCGCCTTCAATCTCTACAACCTCCCCCTCGAATCCGGCGAAAGCCTCGGTTGATCCGAAGATCCCCAGGGCCCGATCCCAGGCAAAGGCCGGTCGGTTTCGCGAAATCCCGGGCATCTTCAGCAGGGCGAACACGGCGCCATCGGCCTGCTTCAGCGACCGAGGATACAGCAGCTGCGCCGCCGCCTCATTCGCTGCACCGGCTGCAGCCGCATCAAATCCAGTGGGTCCGATAATCCCCGCCCTCCGGGCCTCTTTGCTCCATAGTTCGATTGCCTGTCTCTCGATGTTCATTTCAACTCTCCCCTTTGACACGATGTAGCACCTCTCCGGCATGGTCCACGAAAAGAATCCCCTGGTCTTCCCGGTTCTGGTAATCCTGGAGGCGAATGTCTGCCGGATCCATATAACCTAGATTGAGCTCTTTACACTTCTGCTCGTCGATCCCTGTGGCCAGGATCACCTGGATGCGGGGTTTTTCCACCCCGTTTTCATAACTGCCCAGCCCTCTCACGTGGACCGAATGAGCCAGAACCCCCCGGGGTACGTCCCGGAAACGATCCCACTGCTTGAGGTAGTATTCGGCCACATGGTAGCCGATCTTCTCGAGGTAGTGGCCCCAGGTGTAGGACACCTCCTCGAGGTGGGGAGCGTAGATGATAAGCTTGCCCCCGTCGGCAACAATCGGCTCCAGCTTGTACATCACCTTGCCGCACAGCCACATCTCGTCGTACATTTCGGGGGCTGCGCCCAGAACGGTGTGGTACGGACGGTCCTTGTACACCACATGCATCTGCTGCGACAGCTCTGCAGCCCGGGACCAGGCCTGCTCCTCGGATCCTGCAAACAGACCCGCCAGCCTGCCCCGCTCTCCCCCCTGTCCCACGACCATGCAGATGCAGTGCCGGGGAACCGTCACCATCTCCGCGGCCCTATTGACCACCTCTCGCACCGGGGTGTTTTTCCTGCCGATGGTCTTCCAGCAGCTGATCACCGCCCCCAGCCAGTGAAAGAAGTGCAGGAAGTCTCCCCCGGAGATACCGGGAAACAGGTACTTGCTGCCCCCGGAAATCCCGACCACCTCGTGGGGGAACACGGGCCCCAGAATGAGCAGCAGATCGTAGTCGAAGATTTCCCGGTTGATGTCCACATCCACCGCTTCCCGAAACAAACCGCCGGTAATTCTCTCGATCTCCTCCTCCGGGATGGTTCCGATCTTGGTAAGAGTCCCGGGCTGATCCCAGCGATGATTGAGAAAGCTCGAGTCGGCGAACTGCCCGGCTTTCCTCTCCGGGCTGATCCCGTAAAGTTTCAGGATCTGATCCTCTGTTAGGGGATGATGGGAACCCAGGGCAACCATGAAGTCAAGCCTCTTGGCCTGAGTGCCGATCACCTCTTTCACCGCGGTGATCATCCGGGGCAGAGGACAGGTGCGGGTGGTATCCGGGGTAAGCACCAGCACCCGCTTTCCCCTCACCAGTTCCTCCGGAGTTCCCTCGGCGATGATCGCTCTGGCCTCCTCAAGTTCTATGTCGAGATTCGGATTTCCTCTTCCTGCCACCATGATACAGCCAACTCCTCTCTACAGATTCTTCCACGGAGGTGTGTCCGGGAGGATTCTGTTGAATTCTTCTATCAATTTATTCTCGTAATCTCCAGCATACTCACCGGTAAAAAAACGTTCCAGGGCTTCGGCGCGCAGAAGATCCCAAGACTCCTCCTCGCTCCCGGGATTGATCGGGAAAAATCGAGCTCCAATCGCTTTGGCCGCTTTCATATCCCCCGGGGCATCCCCGATCATCAGCATCCTCTCAGCTGGATATTTTCCTCCCGCAGCCAGAGCCAGATGCTCCTGTTTCTTGCCCAGCTCCTGACCGGCGATGATGCGCACGTATTCGGCGATGCCGTGTTCGCTCCACTCCCGCTGCAGCGTCTGCCCGGGAGTGCTCGATACCACGACAACATCGGCTCTCTGCACCATCCTCTCCAGGGCTTCGCGTACTCCGGGCAAGGGCGGAAGATCCACCACCATATCCGCGATCGAGTTGTTCACAGCCTCGGACCACTTGAGGGTTTGAATAAGATCCGGCTCCGGATTTCGATCGATCTCCGCCTTCAGGACCGGATTTCCAAGAGAGGAGGCTTCAGCTACCCACCTGCGCAACGCCGGCACCTCCGGTATCCGGCTGCCGCTTCTGCGGACCTCCGGGCGCTGCCGCAGCAGGTCAAACACCCGCAGCAGGGCGGGGAAACGGTTCTCCCCCCGCCACCGGGAGTAGAGGTTGACGAAATCCGCCGCTTCCCGGACGTACTTGCTGATCGGCTGCAGCTTCCAGTGCTTGATAACGTTGGGAACGAAGCACTCCTTGTGCTTCAGCTCCATGCTGGGGAAGACACAGCCGTCGGAATCGACCCCGATAAAAAACGCACATCGGGGTTTGAGGTTTTTCAGCTCCTCCCTGCTCACGGGTGGCTAGATATTATCGACAAGATATCCGCCATCCACCGCCAGACTGATGCCGGTGACGAAACCGGCAGCTGCGTCGCTGGCCAGAAACAGCAGGGCTCCGGCCAGCTCGTCGGTTTCGCCGAAACGGCCGTAGGGCGTGCGGGCGATGATCGCCTTGCCCCGATCCGTCAGCTCCCCGGTGCTCTCATCGTATAAGAGCGCCCTGTTCTGCTTGCCCACGAAGAAACCCGGAGCGATGGCGTTGACCCGGATCCCGTGGGGAGCGAACTCCTTGGCCGAGGCCTGGGTCAGATTCAACACCGCGGCCTTGGCCGCATCGTAAGCCCAGACACCGGACAGCGGTATGTAGGAAGCCATGGAGGCCATGTTGATGATTGCTCCCTTGACCTTCTTGTCGATCCAGTAGGAGGCGAATACCTTGGTGGGAACCATCAACCCGGCAACCAGGTTCAATCTGAGCACGAACTCGAAGGTCTCCATGTCCTGATCCACGAAGGGGCACTTCCCCCTGTTGCCCCCAACGCCGTTGATCAGCAGGTTCGGCGTTCCGAAGCTCTTCTCCGTTGCCTGGATGGCTTTGCCGACGGCCTCCTCGCTTCCGGTGTCCGTTTCATAGCCGAAGAGCCGGTCCTCTACTCCCTCGATTTCGCCTTTCAAGCGGGTCATCGCCGCATCGATGGTACCCTGTAGATCCCAGAGCGCGACCTTTGCTCCTGCTTTCAAAATAGCGGCAGCCAGAGCCGCGGCAATGGCGCCGGCTCCCCCGGTGATGACCGCTACCGTATCGGACAGTCCGAACATCTGCTCCAGGTATCGATTCTTTTCACTCATTCCCTCAATCCTCCTCAGATTTTATTCCACTCGGTATGGAAACTCCCCTCTCTGTCCACCCTCTGGTAGGTGTGAGCGCCGAAGTAGTCCCTCTGGGCCTGAATCATGTTCGCCCACAGACGCTGGTTTCTATAGGCATCGTAGTAGGTGATTGCAGAGGAGAATCCCGGAACGGGCACACCCATCTGAATGGCCGTGGCAACCACCCGGCGCCAGCGCTCCTGGTTGTTCTGCACGATCTCGGAGAAGTAAGGATCCATCAGCAGGTTTCGCAGATTCGGATTTCGGTCGTAGGCCTCCTTGATCTTGCCGAGGAACTTGGCCCGGATGATGCAGCCTCCGCGCCAGATCATGGCGATCTCCCCCAGCTTCAGCTCCCAGCCGTGCTCTTCGGCGGCGGA
>CAZFMD010000027.1:14970-22667 GCA_964520025.1 uncultured Spirochaetaceae bacterium | reverse complement strand
GGGGAAAACTCGCCAAGCGGGGACCGATGTGGGAAGCCACCTGCGCTTCTGTATACCTGCAGGCCGGGGCGGATATCCTGATCATGGCCCATCCGGAGGCCATCAAGAACGTCCAGGCCACGATCGAGCAATTCGCCGACTGATAAGTTCGGGACTCGAGCTGTGTCTCGAGCTGAGGCGGTGCCTTAGGCTCCAACGGCGCGGCGGATCTACCTTAAACAATAGGAACAGGAGGAAATAACAATGATATTCATCGGAGAACGGATCAACACGGGCTTCAAGGATGTGAAAGCGGCGGTGGAGAACAAGGACGCCGACGTGCTCAAGGAGTGGGCGGTCAAGCAGACCAAAGCCGGAGCTACGTACCTGGACGTGAATCTGGGAGCGGTGTCGAGCAAACCGGAGGATCTGTGCTGGATGATCGAACAGGTTCAGGCCGCTTCGGATCTGCCCCTGTCCATCGACACCAACAAGCCTTCGATGCTCAAGGAAGCGGTGCCTATGTGCAAAAAACCGCCCCTGATCAACTCCACGACGGCGGTGGACGAGAAGATGGAGGCCATATTTCCCATCGTGGCCGAGGCGGGTGCCTCGATCATCGGGCTGGTTATGGATGAGGAGGGCAGTCCCAAGAGCGCGGATAAACGGGTGGAGAACGCCGGCAAGCTTCTGGCCAAGGCCATGGAGTATGAAATCAGCCCTGAGCAGCTGTTCCTCGATCCCATTGTTATGCCCCTGAAGTATATGCAGGAGCAGGCCCAGGAGATCCTGGCAGCGGCGGGGCAGTTCCGACTGTTCAGCGATCCTCCGCCTCATATCGTGTGCGGGTTGTCCAACGTATCCAACGGTACGACCAAGAAGCACCTGATCAACCGCACCTTCGCCGTCATGCTGGTGGCCAACGGGCTGGACGCTGTGATCTGCGATGTGAACGATGAGGATCTGGTAAACGCCCTGCTTACAGCCGAGCTGGTGATGAACAAGCAGATCTACGCGGACAGCTACATCGAGGCCTTCCGCTCCTAGACTGCTCAGCTATGGGTGCCTTTTAGTTTCAACCTGGTAAGATAGAGGACAGCCAGAACCAGGAACAACCCCGAGAGTACGAGATACAACCGGAATCCCCCCGGATCCCTGGCCGTGTCGAAGAGCGCCGGATACGGAGCTGGAAAAAACCGGCCTCAAACTTCCCTGGTTCCACCTCTGTGAAGTCCACAACCGCCGGTAAAAGCACCTACTTGACAATGATGGAACTTTCCAGTGATACTCGAACCGTCGGCCGTGTCAGTACGGCCGAACTGCTCTGCGCAGCATTCTACGGGCGAGGAGGAACATGTTTATGAGGGACATAGTACGCACAGCTGTTTTCAAATGCCTCGATCGTAGTTCCTGCAGAGGGCGGCTTCTCGGCTAATCTCGTCAAAAAGCGGCAAAACGATCCTCTGTAAACTGCCATCGGGGCCCCAGGTGTCGTTAAATGAACACTATTATGGAGGATTTCAAACATGGATCTGCAACAACTCGGTTGGAGTGACGAATTCAAACAACAGTTCGAAGAACTGGACCCTGATCATCTCTGCCTGCCCGCCCGGGTGATCTATGCACAGAGACAGCTGTATAGAGTGGTCGGCGAGCAAGGAGAGCACCGGGCCCGGGTCAGCGGTCGTCTTCGCTATCAGGCTCGTTTTCCCGCGGATTTCCCGACGGCCGGGGACTGGGTGGGAATCCGTTTCGATGCGCAGGATACGGGGCACAACGCTACGGGTGTCATCCATTTCATCCTGCCGCGCAGGAGCTGGCTGTCCCGTAAGGCGCCGGGTGAGAAGGTGGAGGAGCAGTTGATCTGCGCCAATGTCGACCGGGTGTTCCTGGTCACGGGGCTCGATCGGGATTTCAACCTGCGCCGCATCGAACGCTACCTTTCGGCGGTCTACCAGAGCGGGGCGCAGCCGGTGATCGTCCTGAACAAAGCGGATCTCTGCCTGGATCTGGAGGTCAAGATGCTGGAAATCGGTACCGTGGCCTTCGGTGTTCCGGTGATATGTACGAACGCCCTGAGCGGTGAGGGGCTGAGTCAACTGGAACCGTACTTGGAGCAAGGTAAAACAGTTGCCTTTGTGGGTTCCTCCGGGGTGGGGAAATCCACCCTCATCAACAGCCTGTTGGGCCGGGAGGCGCAGGCGACCCGGAGTTTGCGCAGCGACGGAAAGGGACGACATACCACCACTCATAGGGAGCTGTTCATGATTCCCGGCAGAGGGATGGTGGTCGACAACCCGGGAATGCGGGAGCTTCAGCTCTGGGCCGAAGAGCAGCTGCTCGGAGATACCTTTGCCGAGATCGAGTTTCTGGCTAGGCAGTGCAGATTCGACGATTGCCGCCACGGAAGTGAACCCGGCTGCGCGATTCAGGAACAGATTGCCGCGGGGAAGTTGGATCCGAAACGTCTGCAGAGCTATCTCAAGCAGAAGCGGGAGCTGGAGCAGCTCTCCCGAACCGAGAGCCTAACCGGCAAAGACCGCTACAAGCTGCGTCGCCAGGAGGGCCGCCAGTGGGAAAGGGAGATTCGGGGCAGGTTCAAGGACAAGTACTGAGAGCGACTAAAACCAGGTTTGTTTCTTGTAGTCGATATACCTCTGCCCAAAGCGTCGTTCCAGATTCTTCTCTTCGAAGTGGGTCCAAACGCAGATGATCCCCGCCCAGAGTATCGTGGAGAGACAGGCGATGAAGCTCTTTGCGACAAAAGGGAAACCGATATGCAGCAGGACCAGGCCGATGTACATCGGATGGCGTATTTTCGCATAGATGCCCGCCGTCACGAGCTTGTCCGGATCCCCGACCCCGTGCTTCTTGAGCTCCGAATACAGAAACAAACCCAACCCGGCTGCCGCCAGGGTCGCACCCACGGGAATGGATATCGAATAGGGTACGTTCATCTTGACCGGATCGGCGCCGCTCCAGTAGCCCCAGCCGAAATAGCCGAGAAAGGTTACCACCAGAGTCAGCCGGAAGTTGATAACGGCCTTACCTCGTGTGTAGCTGAAAATGTGGGTAGCCAGGCGCAGGATGTAGCTGAGCAGGCAGAGGGCTGCCCCTGCGATCATTAAGATTAAGTTTAGCGAACTGATATCTTCTGTGACCAGGAAGGCCATCACTTCGATTGTAATTTCTGTTCCTGCTTTTGTACAGGCGCCCCGAATGGGGCTTGTGATCAGCTGCGGCCTTTGGACTGTACTCCCGGGTGAAGAGGGATGGAGCTACTTCGGGGAAATAAAAAAAGGGGCCAAACCGACCTGACCCCTTGTTGTTTCTATCTTTGTTCTGTTTGGGATTACCAGCGTTTGCTGGAGCGATCCTCTCGCGGTTTGCTGACGTTTACCGTCAGGCTGCGACCGCCGAGATCGCTGCCGTTCAGTGCCTGGATTGCCTGTTCGGCCTCGGCCTGGGTGCTCATCTCGACGAACCCGAAGCCCCGGGAACGATCGGTGTATCGGTCTGTGATGACCTTTGCGGATTCAACGGTCCCGTGGGACTCGAAGAGTTCGCTCAGCTGTTCATCTGTAACTGAGTAGGGCAGGCCGCCCACGTATAATTTCTTGTTCATGTTCTCCTCCTAGAGATACTTTTTACCACCTTATTTGCTGAGAGACCGTCAAAGGAGCAGAACACAAGTCTGGTCGGTTTACCCTGCCGGTACAAATCGCAAACTAGGAATGATCGGGCCTCTTTTTTCATTTTTCCATCAGGAGGCCCATTCCTGAATGTACTTCATGGGAAAATACTGCTTCTGCTCGGATAAGTCAATCGTTTGTTCAAACGATTTCGAGGTGCGTATCGGTGAGGTGCCAGCTACACTCGGTAGCTGGCACCTTGAACCGGCCGAACATTTTCGGTAATCTTGGGCGGTACGGTCTTATTTGAGAGTGTAGGTACTTTCGTAGCATTTTACATAAGTCCTGCCAGAAATACCGGGGATCCCTTCGGGAGGGTATCCCACCTTCATTCAGGTTGAGCACCGTCTGTCAAATAAAACCTGCGACATCCCGGGGGGAAACGATCTCTCTCCGTACAACGACAGGTGGTGCAGCTGATGAAGATTCTACTGGTTTCCCCTTGCAAGGATCCTCAACTCAAGAAGTCGAAGTTCCTCATGATCCCGCAGCTCGCACTGCATCTGATCGCCGGCCTGACTCCGCCCGAACACGAAGTGCGCATCCTGGAAGAGGAGCTGGAAACCATAGACCTGGATGAAGCCTGCGATCTGGTGGGAATCAGCTGTATGACATCGAATGCCACCCGGGCCTACGTACTGGCTCGCGAGTACAGGAAGCGCGGCCGCGCCGTGGTGCTCGGGGGAGTGCACCCGACTTTGTTGCCTGAGGAGGCCCTGCAGCACTGCGACGCCGTAGTCGCAGGTGAGGCGGAGGGGGTCTGGGAACAGGTGGTTGCCGATGCAAAGGCGGGGCAGCTGCAGAGGTTGTATCACCAGCGGTATCCCTCCCTGGAGCGCTACATCGGCATGGGCAACCGGAGAAACACGAAGAAGAGACTCTTCGATGTCCTTCCCGTGATGACAACCCGGGGATGCCCTTACAACTGCGAGTTTTGCTGCGTTCACGATATCTTCGGGCGAAGGATCCGGCACGTGCCCGTGGAAAATGTGGTCCGGGACATCGAGGAATCCGGCGGTAGGATCTTCATCTTTCTGGACGACAACATCATCGGCGATCCGGTGTACGCCAAGGCGCTGTTTCAAGCCATCGAGCCGCTGAAGATCAAATGGGTCGGGCAGGCATCCCTGTCGTTCATTAAGGATGAGCAGATGATGCGCCTGGCCAGCCGCAGCGGCTGCAAGGGACTGTTCTTCGGTCTGGAGAGTGTCTCTCAGACGCAACTGAAGCGCATGCGTAAAGCCATCAAAGAGGTGGACAAGATCGGTGAGGCGGTAAAGAAAATAAGAGACTTCGGCATCTACTTTCATGCCTCCATGATCTTCGGCTTTGACAGCGACACGAAAGACACCTTTGCCGACACGCTCGATTTTCTCGAGAAAAACAGCATCAGCTCGGCTTCGATCAATGTGCTTACCCCGTATCCGGGAACCGAAGTGTTTCGAAGTTTGAAGGCGGAGGGTCGCTTACTCAGCGAAGATTGGCGCTACTACGACCACTCGACTGTTGTATTTCAACCGAAGAATATGAATCCCTTCGAGCTTCAGGCCGGCAGGCTATGGGTTATGAAGCAGTTTACCCGGATGTCGTCGATGCTTCGGCGCCTGCCCGACAATCTGGATTTCCCTCTCCTGCACCTGGCCATGAACCTGGGATTTCAGGCCGCCTGCAGGCAAGAGCTACGGGACCTGCCGGAGCTAGCCTCTCGCCTGTTCCCGGTTCCGGAAAGAGAACTATCGGAGCAGAGGGGTATACCGCTGCGCAGCGTACGGGTGAAGGATCTGTTGGGCCGGGGTTTGCTTAGGGCCGATGAAGGCAGCGGATTCTGAAGGAGGAGCCGTCGATGTTCTTTAAATATGGTTTGTACCTGGTCGGTGTCCTCGTTAAAACTTTCGAGCGCACCATCGGTTGGGTTGTGGGAGTGATTGATTCTCTCGGCGTGATCCACGGTCCGAGGATCGTGGTGGAGCTGGTGCTCGAGATCCTCGAATGGATCGACGGATTGCTTATAATGGGAAAACGGTATCTCGAACGGGTGCGCAAAACAATGAGGTATCGCTTGTACTTTGAAGCTATTACCGGACCCATGAGAACCCGTTACCGGCAGCTGAAGCGTCGATAGAATCAAACGATACTGTTCCCGAATCCCCGCTGATCCGCATTGTTGAATATTTACGGCGGGCGTGCTGTATTTAGTCTATCTGTGATTACGTGATTCACACGAGGTGTTGAGTATGCCGGTAGAGTTTGTAATTCTCCCCCCGCGGATCTTCCTCGTTTTTCTGGCAGCGGTGTTGCTGGTCGTGTTGGTGTCCATGCTTGTCAAACGGGGAAATACCGCAAGAAAAATCACCGCCCTGGTGATTGTCCTGGTAGTGATTGGGATCGTCGCCCTCCTGTTCTATCGTCCCACGGTCGTGACGGTGAGCGAACAGGGATTTGTTCTCAAGCGGTTCCGGGAGCGTGCCGTAGCCTGGAGCGAGGTAAGCGAGGCTACCCGCATAGAGGACCTTTCGGCTTCCGAGTACCGGAGCGCAAGACGAATCGTCGGGGTGAGCCTGGGGACCTACAGGGTGGGGACGTTTCGGCTGCAGGACGGTGGTACGGCCCGGGCGGCCATGGAGCAGGAGCGCAACGCACTGTTGATCGTCACTGCGGCGGGGGAACGATATCTGTTCGCCTTGAACGAGAACGATGAGCTTGTCGAGGTGTTTTCACGGTTCACTGCAGTGGGCGGCCAATAACTGCGAACCCGCAATACCCCTATTATTTTTGAAACCTTTCGATCGGTTTCAGCGTATATAGTCTAGACAGGTGCACGACCAGGGGACTGATTGTTTGTTTGCGGAAAGTCACAAAAACACCGATGCCCAGGATCTCTTGGCGGTTCAAGCTACCCTGAACGGCAATCCATCTGCCTTTGAAGCAATCGTAGAACGATACACTCCCCTCCTGTACTCCCTGGCATACCGGATGCTCGGGCAGGGCGAGGAGGCGGAGGATGCGGTTCAGGAGATACTCGAAAAGGCGTTTCGGGGGTTGCCTCGTTTTCGAATAACCAAGCGTTTCTTTCCCTGGTTGTACACTATCGGATTGAACCATCTACGCTCGGTACAGCGACGAGGCAGGCGCCGGAGTCGGTTGAAGATCCTGAACGTGAATCAACAGCGGGTATTGGAATCCGTGGCTTCCGAGCAGGGGAATCCAGTCCGGCAGAGCGAGCTGCAGGAGGGCGAAGAATTGGCCCAGAAGGCGCTAGATGGATTGCGGGTAGAATATCGGGAAGTGTTCGTGCTCAAGGTTATTCAGGGATTCTCGGTGCAGGAGGTCGCCGAGATAATGCAGATACCCGAAGGAACGGTGAAGAGCCACCTTCACCGGGCGCGAAGACAGATGATCGATTTTCTTTCGAGAAAGGGCTGGGAGTGAAACCTATTCGATCCTCGAGCGTATAGTTAGGTGGAGTGAGACAGTGATGACCTGCGAACAATGGAATGAGGAGTTCGGCGCGTGGCTCAAGCGCGAGTGGACAGAGCGAAGCGAGCCGAAATGTCCCCCCGCCATCCGCCGGCATGCGGAGGGCTGCCCACGCTGCGCTCCCAGACTGAAGGCGGCTCTCCTGCTGGTTGAAGGCTCTCCACTGGACAGGCAACCCCCCCCTGGTTTAGCGGAGCGGATTGAAGCCCGGTTGAGTACGCGGGTTCCGGTGCATCCCAAAGTGCGGCCCTACCGGATCGGGGTTCCCGTCGCGGCGGTGCTGTTGATCGCCCTGGCAATCGGCCTGCTGCTCCCGCGACTGGGAAGGGGGGTGAACGAAACGATCGTGGTTCGCTTCGAACTGCAAGCTCCGGAAGCCCGGGACGTTGCGGTGGTGGGGGATTGGAATCGCTGGGACCCGGAGTCGCAGAAGCTGGAGGATCCGGACGGGGACGGTGTGTGGGAGATCGAGATCCCTCTGAAGCGGGGTGAGGAACTCAAGTACCAGTTCCTGATAGACGGGCAGAACTGGATTCCGGATCCTGAAGC
>CAZFMD010000027.1:0-14870 GCA_964520025.1 uncultured Spirochaetaceae bacterium | reverse complement strand
AAGAAGAGGTCGACTGGGAACAGGCCAGGATCCGGGACGCGCAGGTGATCGCCATCTGCCTGGCCTATGCCAAAGATGCGGACGGGGAGATCGGCCCCTACGAGCAGGCCCAAATGGCTATGGAGGTCATGACCGTGGCTCGGGAGATGCGCGCCTTCGGTTTTGGGGAACCCGAAATCCTCCGCACCTCCCTGAACGGTACCCGGGGGGTATTGGGAGATCTGGAGAAATTACGGGAACAGGAACGTCTGCGTATCGGAGAGGATAACGGGATCGGCGAGCTGATGCGCAGCCGATTCCAGGAGCAACTGCAGACCGCCATGAATCTGGAAGCTCGGCATATGGTGCAGGCCCGGGTGCGGGCGGAGAAAAACAGCAGACCCGGGGATCTGCTGGTGCCTCCCGGTCCCCAGGGGCCCGGTGGATCGGCCCGTTGAACCTGGCCGAAACATGAGGAGGGGCGACCGTTAAAGTGTGGCGACCAAGCCTTTCGGTTAAAAGACACTTCGCCGTGGGAGGCACACGCTTCCCGCGGCCCTCGTTTACTAGCCTACTCTGTACGGCTCTGCTCGTTGCCAGCCTGCCCGTCTGCGCTCAGAGTGTTGAATCCGCCCTGAATCGCAGTGGATACTCGCAAGACCACAAAGATACGATCATCATCTTTTTTGCCGAAGTAGAAGAATCCGATATCCCCGCTGATCTGCTTGTGCCGAAGCTGGAGGAGGGCATTGCCAAGGGAATCCCGGCATCAAGGGTGCTCGGAGCTCTCAGGCGGGAAGCTGAGAACTTGGGCAGGGCCCGGGCTTTGATGCTGCGCAGTGAGGAGGGCAAGAGGTTGCTGGCCGATCCGGCTTCCTGGGCTAGAACCGCCAACCTCGTGGCTGTTGGCGCCTCGACAGAGGAAATCGAGGAGTTGATTGCCCTGTGCAACAGGCGGAGCGAATGCTTCCGCCCGGCCACCTACCTGTACGTGGCCGCTCTCCAGTGGGGTCTGGCCAGCGAAACGGCCCTGGATCTGATCGGTGCGGTAGTGGTTTCCTCGATTCCACCGGATAGCTACATGGGCGTCATGGATCTGCTGGCAGGCGGCAGAAGGAGACGGATCCCGCCGGAGCAGCTGGTTCCGCGCATCCAACGGCATTTGGAACACGCAAACTCAATCAAGGAACTTGAACAATGGATCTACTAGCGAAAATGTCATCGTGCCGGCGAAGGGTGTTCACAGTGATCTTCCTGCTTGTGTTCGCAGGATTGTTACCGTCCTACGGATACGCGCCCACCCTGCTTTTCGGGCTCTACGGCCAGGAGTTTTTTTCCGGAGAGCAGACGGGACAGGCCGGTATCCGGGGGAGCGCGCTGTTGTCCTGGCGCGTACTGATGGGGGAGAGCGCCTCTCTATCCCTCTATGGCCGCAGTATCGCCGAATTCAGCCCGCTGCGGAGCGGACAGTTCTACGATTCCCATACGCTGGCCCTCGAAGCCCTGGTCCGCGGAGAGGGGCGGCGAGTTTCCCTGGAGGGTGGCCTCAGCGGCTCCGGATACGGAACCTTTGAAGACCAGGCGCCCTATCTACGCCCCGATTGGAGGGTTAGCTTTGAGCGCCTCGGGGAGGTCACTCTGACATCGGTAGCCTGTTCCGGATACTACCTCTACGAGCCTTTCGGCAGTGAAGACGCCCTGTTTCAGGGATTGACAGCCGGGCTGTTCATGGATCCCTCCATACGCCTGCGCTATGGGATGGAGATCCTGGCGGGTTGGGAGTATTGGACGGAGCAGGATCGCCACGATCTTCTCGGATCGCTGAATGCCTCTGCCGGAGGTCTGATCGGTTATTTTATCGACTGGGGGATCGCCGCTGAGATAGGCTTGCGCTGGCCGCAGAACAGTGGGGAGAGAAATCCTTATTTTAGCCTCCACACCGATTGGGCCTGGAGCCCCCACCGGCAGGTTTCCCTGGAATTGGGCGCTTTTGCAAGGGATGATCTTTACCTGGGGCCGGCGGCAGGTGTCCAAAGCTACGAGTTCTCGACAGGATTTGATTTCCGGGGCGACTGGACGCCGAACGACAGGTTGTACCTGGTGGCCGAACTATCCGCCGCCTGCAGGTTCGCCGATGATCCCCCGCAGGAACGGTGGAGCGCGACCGCTCGGACCGGTGTTGAGTTCAGTTTCTGAACCGCTGCTATCCTTCCGGCTGGATCAGCTGTATGCGTTGCCACTTGCCGCCGCGGAAGCGCAGGAACATAACCAAACCCAAGCCCATGACAAAGGCGATAAATACCAGCCAGACGGCTACCGGATCCGCCTGAACATAGCGGATCAGGAAGATCGCCAGCCCGGAAAACAGCCAATGTAATCCGATCGACATGCGCATCACCCAGCGGGTATCGCCGGCGCCTCGCAACGCTCCTGTAAATACGAGCTGGGCGGAATCGGCCAGGGTATACAGGGCGGCCAGCCGGAGCAGCACGACAGCCAGGGAAGCGATGTATTCCGCGTTCGATCCGAATCCCGAGGCGAAAGCCCCGACCAGATAGCGGGTGGCAAAAACGAACAGCAGCACCATGAAACCGGAGTAGACCCAGGCTACCCTCAAGGCCACGTAGGTCGAGCGCCTGGCCTCCTCACGATCCCCGGCCCCAATGTTCTGGCCGACCAGGGCGGTGGTGGCGTGACTCATGCCCAGCATGGGAATGAAGGCGACGATATCCCAATTGAAGGTGATGGTAACCGCAGCGGCCACATCCGTGCCGTAGGAGTGCATGAACTGCACAAAGAGGTTGAAGGCGGTTACGCTCAGGAACATCTCGAAACCGGCGGGTATGCCGAAGCGAAGCAGTCGACGCATGATTTGGGGCCGAAAGCGTAAGGAGCGGTTCGTGTTGAACTGCGTGCGGTTCGTTCCCCGCAGGTAGAATAGCAGGAGGATGAGGAAGATCGTGGCATTCCCAAGGATCGTACCGATGGCCGCGCCCTGCAGGCCCAGGGCCGGAAAGCCCAGCTTGCCGAAAACCAGCACGTAGTTGGCCGGAATGTTGATCAACATTCCGGCGAAGTTCGCCACCATCACCACCGTGGTCCTTCCGATGCCCAGGAAAAACCCCGCCAGGGCGTAACGCAGAATGAGAAACACCGATCCGAAGATAAGGGTTTGGAAGTACAGATAGCCCAACTCGATCTGGCGAGGAGCATGCCCGGCCAGGACAAAGAAGTAGCGCACCAGGGGGGAGAGAGCCAGCAGGATCGGGTAGCAGAACAGGGCGATCAGGATCGACTGAAAGGTCGCCTCCCCGCACTGGGAATAGCGTTTCGCTCCATAGTATTGGGCCACGATCGCGGTCACATACCCCACAGTTCCGATGAACAGAGAGCTGAGCATGAACATGGTCAACCCGCCCGCCATGGATGCTGAAAGCTCAATCTCCCCGATCCGGGAGAGGAATACTCTGTCCACGAACATCATGATCGAGTCCGAGGCCTGGGACACCACCATGGGCAGGGCGATCTTGAGTAGTCTCTGAAGTGTGGTTCTGCGTGACTTGGACATAATGGGGAGCTAAATATAGCAGATTATTCGAGTCCCCGGCTACAACCGCCCGGAACGAAGTATTCCGATGAGAAACCAGATGCCCAGCACCCCCGCCACGGTAAAGCCGGCCAGCCCAAGAATCGGCAATCCGAACAGCCGGGGACCCGCCTCTATGCGCATGAAGAAGGAAGAACTCACCAGAAGACCCGCTATCACAACTGCAAAGGAGAGGCGGTTCACGGACCGATCGATCTCCCGGACCCGTGGATCCAGGTCTTCCAGGTCAAGGGATATCTTGAGTTTCCCCGTGCGGGCCTTCTTCAGCAGTTCGTGGGCATCGTAGGGCAGGGAGCGTAGCAGTTTGCTCGTGTCCTCGAACAGGTCCAGGATCTTGTCCGGATCGGTCCACTCCTTGACCCGACTCAACCGCAACCGCTCCACGAAAGGCCGGGCGACTTCGATGACATCGAACTCCGGATCCAGTTGCTTGCCCAGGCTCTCGACGGTAACGACCACCTTGAGGGTCAAAGCCAGATCGACCGGCAGGGTAATATGGTAGAGGCGGATGACGGCGTTCAGGTCTTGAAATATCTTGGCCACGGACAGATGTGCTACGGGAATATGATAGTAGTAGTTTACCAGGCGCGAAAGATCGTAGCTCAACTCCGAGCGCCGGGCCGTCTCATCCAGAAGCTCCAGTGCAAAGAATACCCGCATGAGCTTGTCCGGATTCTTGTTCACAAACGCCAAGAGCATCGTGACCAGGGCCTGTTTCATCTCCTCATCCAGGGTGCCTACCATCCCGAAATCGAGGGGTACCAGCACGCCGTCGGCGCGCACTATGAAATTGGCCGGGTGGGGATCGGCATTGTACACAGCGTAGTCGAATACCTGGGCCAGCACATACTTTGCGCCGATAGCGGCGATCCTGCGCGTATCGATCGTCTGCTCTGCGAGTTTCTCCGTATCGGACAGCCGCGTTCCCTCGATGTACTCCATTGCCAGAACGGTGGTGGTGCTCAACTGCCAATAGACTTCAGGAATGTGAATGCCCGGATCTTGCCTGAAGTTCTCACGGAACAGATCCATGGTCCGGCCCTCGTAGTGGAAATCCAGCTCCAGTGTCAGAACCTTGGCGAAGTGATCGACAAGCCGCACCGGCCTGTAGATTCGTGCTCTGGGAATGTAGCGCTCGATCATGGAAGCCAGGTCGGAGAGAATTGCCAGATCGGAACGGATCAACTCGGCAATACCCGGGCGCTGGATTTTCAAAACGATCTCCTCGCCCTGCAGGGTAACTGCCCGATGGACCTGTGCGATCGAAGCCGATGCCAGAGGCTCGTTTTGGATGCTGTGCAGTCTGTCCCGCCATTCGCCGCCAAGGGCCTGTTCAAGCACCGGTTTGAGTTTCTCGAAGGACAGGGGAGAGGCTGCGTATTGGAGTTTTTTGAGCTCCGCGATGATGGTTTCCGGAAGCAAGTCGGATCGCAGGCTGAGCATCTGCCCCAGTTTTATATACGTCGGACCGAGCTCTTCCAATAGCAGACGCAGACGAGCCCCGAAGGGAAGGCGGCGAAGGCGTCTTCCCCTGCGAATCTCGCTCATCCTCGAACTCAGCACCCGCCGCCGGGTCAGTCCCAGTGCCTCGTTCAGCTCGGTGAATCCATAAAAAAGCAGGCGGGTGATGATTTGACGGTAACGGCTGAGCTTGTGGAGTCTGTGCCTCGGGGTCAGCAACATCGATCTGTCATTTAAACACGCGGTTCGACAACGACGTCCTTTCTGCTTATCTCCCTGGCGGGAATCCCTGCGTAGGTCTTGCCCGCTTTGAGAACCTGGTCCTTGACAACCAGGCTCCTGATTCCCAGGGTAACGTTGTCTTCGATGATCGCTCCGGGCATGATCGAGCAGTCAGCACCGATCAGACAGTGATCGCCGATCTTCACCTTCTTGATTATGAACTTGTCCTCGATCATATGGCCGTAGATCTGGGCATTACCGCCGATGAAGGTACCCTCGCCGATCTCGGTAACCGACGGATCGAAGATGTGTTCGGTTCCCGATAATGTGCTGGTTCTTCCGAGTTTCAGGCCGGCGAGCCGGTAGATGCATCGGCGCAGGATCAAGATTCTGAAGGGTGTAAAGAGTTTCAGGGGCCACTGGAAAATCACATTCAGGAGAGCAAACTTGAAGAAGGAATCATCCCGAATGCTTACCTCGTAGGAGCCTTCCCTGTTCCTTAACCTGAAGAATTTGATCATCAGGCCGGGAGCCAGGGTTTCGGTGAATATGAGCATTAAGAACAGGAAAATCAGAATAAAGGACAGAAGCACGATATGAAGGGGATTGTAGAAATCCAGCTCCCGAATAGCCAGGATAAAGAGCATCAGTGGAGGCAGAAGGCCGATTGACAGTGCCGTATAGGGGACCAGCACGATGAGTATAGCCCGGTAGATCGATCTGAAGGTCCAATCTATCTTAGGGAGCCCGCCTCTGTAACCTTTATCTGCCATTTGTCTTCCCGCAATATCAATTTTAGAGTACTATGCTACCTTAGATGCGCTTCCTAAGCAAGCACAGGATAGAGTGCGCGTAAAAACGGCTTGATCGTACGGCGTAGTTACCGCAAGAGAACTCTCATACGTCGAAGCCGATAGACACATACAGGAATGAAGCAAACATCCAAGCCGACCTCGCTGATCCTCCGCCTCTTCACCTTTTCTCAGAGCCATCCTCTGTTGATCATCGTACTTACGTTGCTTATCACCGCAGGTTTCGGTTATTTCGCCGCACAGGTGGAAATACGCTCCGAGATCGAAGACCTTATTCCTGAGGATGAAGAGATGACCCTGCTGATCCAGAAGTACAGGGGTGAAAAGACCGACGCAAACTATCTGATGTTGGCCGTTGAGCGCGACGATCCTTTCGAACCGCAGGCTTTGAAGGCGTTCGCCGAGGCGATCGAACAGATCGGAGGAATTTCCAGCATCAAGATCGTGATTCACCCTTTTAATGTCGTCAGCTTCAGTAAACGGGGATCCAAACTCGAGGTGCAGCCTCCGGTGAAAGAAACGCCCCAACGGCGGGAGGATCTTGCGCGACTGCGCACCCTGTTGTCAAACGATCCTGTGGCGGGAGGCCTGCTGATTTCCAAGGATGGAAAAGTTCTCAGCGCACTGTTCGAAACTGACACCTTGGAAGACTCCCGCACCGAAATGCTGGCCTTCCAGAGAATAGTCGCCTCCCTGCAGCAGCACTACAAGGTGTATACCACCGGGGTGGCCCTGGCGACCTACAAGGGTACCCGGTACGTAACCAAAGATTTGCCGAGGCTCCTGGCCTTGACCGCAGCCTTCATTCTGCTGATCTACTACCTGGGATTCAGATCTGTACGAGCTGTGGCTCTTCCCATGGTAGTGGTATGTCTGGGTACCATTTGGACGGTTGGCTTTATGAGCCTTCTTGGATACAGCATCACCATGGTAAGCATAGCCACCCCTCCGCTTGTGCTCACATTGGGCAGTTCCTATAGCATCCATATTCTGAACCAGTACTATCGTGAGGGGGCGCATAAGAACGGCAGGGGCCATTGGATCGTGCTGTCGGTCTCTCATATACAACGAACCATATTCCTCGCCGCGGCCACCACGGTGATCGGGTTTGCCAGCCTCTTGGCCACCAAGACCGCCCAGATACGGGAGTTCGGCCTGTCCACCGGCGTGGGCATTATCTCCTGCGCCCTTCTGTCCCTGTTCTTCCTCCCCACCGTGCTTTCGTTGCTCAAACCCCCCGCTTTGGGCCAAACCAGGCGCGTACTGGGTGGCGGATTGCACCGCATTATGCAGGCTCTGAGCCGCTTTACCCTGCGCCATCCGATCCCGATTCTCTCCGGTGTGGTGGTTATCGCCGTCGTGTTCGGGCTGAGTGTCAACAGAATCGGTCATCAGTACGACTACTTTGCCTACTTCCCGAGTAATGAGAAGCTCGTTCGAGATACGAAGTATCTGGCGGAGAAACTGGGCGGACTTCAACAGCTGAACTTCACTCTGGTTGCTCCGAATGCAGAGAAAAACTACTTCCTCTCCCGCGAGGTGCTGGAAAAGGTCGATCTGTTCGAACGGGAATTGATAAGCAATCCTTACGTCATGAACACGATCTCCTTCACATCCTATCTGAAACATCTGAATCGAGTAATGACCGGACAGTACTCGGTTCCCAAAACCCGGGGGCTGGTACTGCTGCTGGCCCGCTATATCAAGGCCATCTCCGCCACCCAACCCGGGGACAACGGTTTCTTGAACGTGATGGCGAATGAGGATTTTTCCCAGCTCACAATCTCCTTCAGGGTCTACAATCTGGAGGAGGCTCACTACCTGTTCGAGGATGAACTGGCAGTTCTGGCGAAACAGATCTATCGAGATTCAGAACGCCTGCTACCCGCGGAGTTGAAAGGTGAGTTGTGGGGAAACAGCCTGCGATTTCTCTCGGTATCCCGAACCGTGAATCGTGATCAGAGAGTCTCTCTACTGATATCCTTCCTGCTTATTTTCGCCATAACCTCGCTGGCCTTCCGATCGCTGTTCTACGGATTCTGTTCGCTGTTTCCCCTGATGACGGGGATTATCATCAATTTCATCGTAATGGCCCTCTTCAAAATCCCCCTGGATATGACCACGGTGATGATCGCCAATATCGCCGTGGGCGTCGGGGTGGATAACTCGATCCATCTGTTGCTGCAGTTCAGAAGGCAGAAAAAACTCTACCCCGACAACATCCCCAAGGTTTTCGAGAACACCCTGACCATCACCGGCCGTCCCATACTCCTTACCTCCGCCTCGATCGTGGGAGGGTTGCTGATTCTCGTGTTCGCCAGCTTTGTGCCCATCGTTTATTTCGGCATTCTGGTTTCCCTAACTCTCTTCGCCACGGCTGTCGGTTCCCTGGTCGTTTTGCCGGTAATCCTCTCTCTGGCCATGAAATGGTCCCGGAGGCGAGGTGCCGTAACAAAAAGAAATGCCGATACCTACGGGTCAACCAGATCGAAATAGGAAGATGGGGCAAGGCCCGGTGATTTACCTCGGCCTGAAATGAACCCTTGACATTCGCGTAAATAAAGGTTAAAATACAAATAGTTTTTATTCAAACTATATTATTTCTAACTTTTAGGACAATCCATGAGTGCGGATGATATGACGGCCAGAATCCTCGTCACGTTTCCTCTATTTATGCACAAGGTCTTCCACGATTTTAACCCCGCATCGGGAAAACTCGCTCTGAATAAGACCCACATGAAGACCCTGATGATCATCTATATCGAGAACAATCCCTATATGAGCAAGGTCTGCCATCACATGAACATGGAGAAGGGCTCCCTGACCCCGGTCATCGACAGGCTGATACAGATGAAGCTGGTGGAGCGTAGACGCAGCTCAGAGGATCGCCGCAAGGTGCATCTGCGCCTCACCGAGGTGGGAAAGAGCCTGGTTCAGGCGAATCTGCATCGGGCCCATCGGCATATCCTGGAGAAGATGAAACACCTCCGGGATGAGGAAATCCAGAGATTCAAGAAGGCACTACTGGATCTGCACGAGATTGCACAGAAGCTGTAGGAGTACAACAAATTGAAACACCCCCAAACTGATCAGATGCTCGGATCCCAGAGCATCGGAAAACTGTTGCTTCGCCTTTCGGTTCCGGCCACCGTGGCCATGCTGGTCATGGCGTTGTACAACGTCGTGGACACGATCTTCGTCGGACGAGGAGTCGGCACGGATGCCATTGGAGGTTTGACCATTGTCTTCCCCTTCCAGATCATCGTGATGGCCTTCGCCAATATGATCGGTATCGGCACCGCCTCGGTGGTTTCCAGAAATCTGGGTTCCGGCAACCGGGACCGGGCCTGCACAGCCGGGGGCAATGCCTTTGCCGTGTCCATCGGTTTCGGCCTGCTCGTCACGATTCTCGGCTACACCCTGTTGAATCCGATCCTGCGCCTGTTCGGCGCCACCCCGGTCCTGCTCGGATATGCCCGGGAGTATCTGTCCGTGATCCTGGCGGGCACCGTGTTCATCACCTTTGCCATGTCCACCAACCATATCGTCAGGGCCGAGGGCAAAGCCACCGTGGCCATGCTTACCATGGTTCTGGGCGCGGTAGCCAACATCATTCTGGACCCGATTTTCATCTTCGGTTTGAAGATGGGCATCCGCGGGGCGGCCCTGGCCACGGTAATATCCCAGTTTCTTTCTTTCTGCTTCTTGCTGTTATTCTACCTGAGCGGCAGAAGCTCCTTGAAGATTCGGCCGATCCATCTCAAAGCGGTGGGTGGTGTGTTGAAGGAGATTTTTGCCCTGGGTGTTCCCGCCTTCATCCGTCAGGGCGGGATGAGCCTTGTTCTCATTCTGGTGAACAACCTCCTGGGCCGTTATGGTGGGGATATCTACATCTCGGTGTTCGGGGTGATCTTCCGGATCCTGCACTTCGTGCTCATGCCCCTCTCGGGCCTGGTGCAGGGATTTCAACCGATCACCGGGTACAACTACGGCGCCGGCAAGATCGACCGGGTGAAGTACGGTGTTCGGCTGACTCTGCTGATTTCCTCGGCTCTGGCCGTTGCGGGATTCCTCATCCTCTCCCTGCTTCCGGGTCCGATTTTCCGCATATTCTCCACCGATTCGAACCTCATCCGGGCCGGCATGCCGGTTTTGAGGGTGGTGGTGCTGATCGTACCTCTTATCGGCATCCAGATGATCGGTTCGGCCTACTTCCAGGCTGTGGGCAAGGCCAGGCCGGCTTTCTTCCTCGGCCTGTCCCGGCAGTTTATCTTTCTGCTGCCGATGATGATCGTACTGCCCCTGGCTTTCGGGCTTTGGGGGGTGTTTGCCGCCTTTCCGGCGGCGGATTTCCTCTCCAGCCTGGTAACGGGGCTTTGGTTGTGGAAGGATGTACGAAACCTCGGGGATTCGGTGGCTACACGGCCGCTTCCCGGCTCTGCTTGATCACCCGGATTCCCCACTCCCGGATGCCGCTGTAGAAGATATCGATCTGCTCTCGATCGAACACCTCCGGGTTGTTCAATCGCAGGCTGTGAAGGGGGTGCCTTCTCTGCTAAAATGGCGGCACAGTACGAACAAGAGGAGAGGTTGGGGACAATGCGAGGCACCTTCGGCAAGATGCTGGCCATCGATTTGCAGGCCAGGAAAACTCGAAGCGAAGTAATATCGGACGATGTATTCCAGCAGTACCTGGGGGGAAAGGGCCTGGGGGCCTACCTGCTCAAGCGGTTCAACCCTCCGGGGGTGGATCCCCTGTCGCCGGAAAATCACCTGATTCTGACCACAGGCCCGGCCTGCGGCTTTCCCGTCTGGGGAGCCAACCGTTACGCCGCTTTCACCAAGAGTCCCCTGACCGGCATCTTCGCCGAATCCTACTCCGGGGGAAGGGCCTTTCAGCCGATTTCCCGCATCGGCTACGACGCCCTGGTGTTTTACGGCTCGCTGGCCGAGTGGAGCTACCTGGAGATCGATGCAGGGGGGGTGACCTTCCACTCTGCCGCCGACCTGCTGGGCAAGGACGCCCTGGAGACAGAGCGCCTGTTGCGGGAACGCTACCCGGGGCGAAATCACGGGGTTCTCACCATCGGACCGGCCGGCGAGCGGCTGGTCCGCTACGCCTACGTGAACAATGACAACGGCCGTTGCCTGGGACGGACCGGTATCGGGGCGCTGCTCGGCTCCAAGCGCATCAAGGCCCTGGTGTTCCGCGGAAGTATAGACAAGGAGGCGGCGGATCCACGGCTGCTCGAAGATTTCCGCAAGGAGTGGGGCAAGAAGGGCCGGGATCACCCGGTGAGCCAGGCCTACAGGACCAAGGGCACCTCCATGGTTGTGGACCTGACCAACGCAGCCGAGGCCTTTCCCAGCCGCTTCTGGCAGGAGGGGCGGGTCGAGCACTGGAAGAACATCAACTCAGAGGCTCTTCACCGGGAGTGTACGGTCAAGCCCACCGCCTGCACCTACTGTTTCATGGCCTGCACCCGCCGCAGCGAGGTGGCCGGAGGCCGGCACAAGGGGTTGAAGATCGACGGTCCCGAGTACGAGACGATCTACGCCTTCGGCGGTCTCAATATGGTCGAGGATATCCGGGAGATCGCCTACCTAAACGACCTCTGCGACAGGCTGGGGCTGGACACGATGAGCGCGGGGAATGCCACCGCCTTTGCCATCGAAGCATTTAAACGGGGGAAAAGCGACTTTCCGATCGACTACGGCCAGGTCGACAGGATCGCGGAGTTGCTCGAGTTGATCGCCTCAAGGCGGGGGATCGGGGATATCCTTGCCGAGGGTGTGCGGACCGCGGCCCGCAGGCTCGATCTGGAGGAACTGTCGATTCAGGTCAAAGGGCTGGAGCCGGCCGGATACGATCCCCGCACCCTGCAGGGCATGGCCCTGGCTTACGCAGTGTCGGACCGCGGAGCTTGCCATCTGCGCACCACCTTCTACAAGCCGGAGCTCTCCGGCATGATCGATCCCCAGTCGAATGAGGGAAAGGCCGAGCTGTTCCTCGAGTACGAGGACCGGCTGACTCTCTTCGACTGCCTGATCATCTGCCGCTTCTTCCGGGATTTTTACTACTGGGATGAGCTGGCCACTATTGTTCGGGGCAGCCTGGGCTTGCACCTCGGTGAAGCCGAGCTAAAGGCCGTGGCCGCTCGCATCGCTGCCACGATCCGGGAGTACAACAGGCAGGAGGGCGTGGTTGGGGAGGACGACACGGTACCGGAGTTGTTCTTCAACAACCCGGTTGGAAGCGCCGGATACCGGCTTGACCGCAAGCAATTCGCCGAGCTGCTCGCCGACTATAACCGGGTCCGGGGCCTAGGCGGCTGATCTCACCGGAGCGTAGCTTCCATTATTTTCGGCTGCTGCGAGCCGTTACCGGAAACACCAGAACCAGCACGATCCCCACGACCAGCTTGACCAGGGCTTCTACCGTGGCGCCCAGGGGCTGCTCGGCGGGAACGAGGATCCCCATGGAGGCGACCATGTTGGCCGCCGCGTGGTAGATCACGCAGATGAGGATGCTCTCGGTTCGGTTGTAGAACCACGTCAGGGTCAGGGAGATTCCCAGAACCCCAATTGAAAAGATCCAAAAGCTGGTGCCGTACTGGCTGACTCCCTCTATATAGAACAGCGGGAGGTGCCAGACAGCCCAGATCGCTCCCAGCAGCAGGCCGGCGATCGGAGCTGAGAGGCGTTTCTGGAAGCCGGGCAGGACCACGCCCCTCCAGCCCAGCTCCTCCAAGCCGCCCCCGAAGATCATCATGAAAAAGAGGGGAAAGGCCATATACCAGGGCTGAAAGCTCACCCCTGCGTAGAAATCCCGCCGGATCAGGCCGAACAGGCCGATCGACAGGAAGCCTATCCCGAAGGTGAACAGCAAGGGAAGCAGGTACCACACCACGCCGAGGCGAACGCGCAGCAGCCGGCCGTGATACTCCTTGAATCCGCCCATCCGCCGGGTAGCCGCGATGCTGATGTAGGCCGCAATCGTAGGGCCGAAGCCGCCCAGCAAGTAGGGGATCATGAACAGGGGCTGTCCGAACTGAAGCGCGCCGGCGCGGGTGAAAAATGCCAGCAGCCACCAGCAGATCCAGGTTATGAGGAAGGTGGTGGTAAAGAAGATCGCATTTCTGCTCATCTTGTAGCCTCAACTGGGGACGAAACGCTAGGTCTGTGAGTATGGGAACTGTATAACCGTACCGGATGAGTTGAAGAAGAATTTTCCCGCGAACTCAACGGCAAGGCGTGCTGAAACTTCGAGTCCGGTGCAGTGGGATACCCCCAACCAGTGGATATCCATCTCCCGCAGAGCCCGGATGGTTTCATCAATCTGCTGCTCCGAGGCGCGCGAAAGGTGGGTCCCGCCGATCACCATGTAGACCCGTTCGGTGTCCATCAACCGGCGAGCGTGAGTGATGATGTTGATCATTCCCCGGTGGGCACAGCCGAGTATTACGATAAGGCCCAGTTCCGTGCGGATATACAACGACTGGTCGTCCGCCATAGGATCCTGAACAAAGCGATCCTTTTGCTTCAGACATAGATTATCCGCCACGGACTCGAAGTCGGTGCTCAGCGGTTCCTCACCGCTTGCCGCGATGTCTTCTGTCAGCCAGACAGGTTCCTTCTGGAACTCGAAGCGCCCCCCGAGGTCTTCCAACAGATCCTGCCGGTACGGAATGCCCGCATAGTGGTAGGTCTTTTTTTTGCTGTTGTACCCGTACTTGCTATCCAGCACAGCGGGATGGGCGATAATGCGTACCTCATCCCTGCCGATACGCTGCAGCACGGATTGCAGCCCGCCGGTGTGATCGTAGTGTCCGTGGCTCAGCACGATGGCTTCGATCTTCCTCAGATCCAGGTGCAGGCTGTCGGCATTCCGGACCGTAGCCTCGCTCGTTCCCGTATCCAGCAGAAAGGTATTGGAACCAGCCTCTACCAGCACGCTGAGCCCCCATTCTCCCAGCACTCTCGAATCAGCTGTGCTGTTGTCAATAATTGTGGTGATACGCAGATCTTTGGTCTGTAACATCTCTTATACCTCGCATTTATTCTCTTCCGGTGATGGTTTTCCCGGGATTCCCGGTGTTCCTCGGACTCGTATCTACACTTCTCAAACAAATTTGTTGAAGCAGTGCAGGGCGATAAAGCTCTCAACCGAAATGATTGAATCGATCTTGGCCAGCTCCGTGCTCAGGAACTTCATGATATTGTACGGTTCCACATAGACCTCGACAAGCAGATCGTAGCGGCCGGTCACCACGGCAACGGACTTGACGCAGTTGAGCTTGGCCACCGCCTCGGAAATCTTGATGCTGTCCCGATTGACGGCGATTTTGATCCCCATGTAGACCAGGGCTTCGTCTGTACGCTCATTGGGATTGGTCAGGCCGCGGATACGCAGGAACTCGTGATCCGTAAGCTTCTTGATACGGTTGCGCACCGTGCCTTCGGATACGCCCACCTGCTCGGCGATCTCCCTGTTCTGGGCACGGCCGTTGCCCTCCAGAATTCTGATGATTTGCCAGTCGAGCTTGTCGATTTGTACGCTCATTGTCTCTGTCCTTTCTTGGCATGATCGTAAAGGATCGCGCGCCCCTTGGCAACGGAACGGCCGCCGATCCGGAATACTATGCTCCTGCTTTCTACGAAATACGTAAAATAATTATCCTATATTACCTTATTGACAGCAATACTATCTTAGATTATGCTAAGCGTAATACAGGCGCGGTTAGATTGTGATTACATAAAATCAACCGCCTATGGAGGAGAACCATGAA
>CAZFMD010000026.1:0-23187 GCA_964520025.1 uncultured Spirochaetaceae bacterium | reverse complement strand
AAAAGACCTTTCCCCGGTACTCGAAGCGGTATCCCAAGACCAGAACCGGGTGATTCAGATACTTCGTGGTTACCCACAGGCCCTCCCCCAGGTCCATGGAGCGTTCCTTGAGCTCCTCGTATTTGATCTTGGCTGCCAATTCCTCCTGGCGAACCGGCCAGTAGCGGTACTGGAGCATGTCGCCGAAGATCTTCTCAAGGGGATCGTCCTCGAAAGTGACCGGTCCGTACACGGTGAGCTCCGTCGTGGGAATGAACAGGGGAATGAAGAAGGGGAATCCCATGATGTGATCCCAGTGCGTGTGGGTCAGGAACAACTCGGTCTTGATCGGCCCTTTGGGCAGATCCGTTTTCATAACGTGGCCGGCCAGTTCCCGGATTCCCGTGCCCGCATCGATCACCACCAGGCGATCCTCATCCCCGAAACGTAACTCCAGACAGGATGTGTTGCCACCGTACTTCATCGTTTTGGGCCCGGGGCAGGGAACCGAGCCCCGGACTCCCCAAAATGTTACACGTATCGACACTTGACAGACCTTTTCAGCGGGCGACCTGCAGAAACACCTGGGCCTTTTCGATCTCCGCTTTCACCGAATCTTCGATGCTCTCCAGATAATCCCAGTCCACACCGACTTCCTGCAATACTTCAGGGGGAAGCTCCTCGGGATAGCGGTCACCGGAAAATCCCAGCTCGTAAGTATTGCTGAACAGATTCGCAACGGCAACGGTGAGCACCAGATCCCGATGCTTGCCCGTGTACTCGTCCAAGTTGTGGTGGAAGGTGACCGCATCGGAGAGGTTCTCTCCGAGACGCCAATTCTCGATGATCAGCTTGCCCACCATGGAATGGTTCACCAGCATAATCTCTTCTTCGGATTTATAAAGCGGTGTATGCTGCCTGTCCGTATTGGAAACCGCCTGCACGTACTCCTTGGCGAGTTTGTTGTTCAGTGGAATCTTGCCTATATCATGGAGCAGGCCGGCGATGAAGTACTCCTCCCGGATCTTCGGATCCACGTTTCTGCGGGTGGCGATCAGTTTGGCCGTCACTCCGACGCTGATCGAATGCCTCCAGAACCCCTCCATGTTGAGGGCTTGAAAATCGCTGGCCCGGCCCAAGGTGCCGAGCACGGCGGTGCTCAGAGCCAGGTTCTTCACGGTGTTGATGCCCAGCATGATGATTGCGCGAACCAGGGAGGTAATCTGGTTCGGCAGCGAGTAGTACGCCGAGTTGATCAACCGCATGACTTTACCCATAAGAACCGGATCGAGGCCGATTATCTGGTTCAGGTCTGCCGGTGAGGTTTTTGGATTTCTAGTGATCTCCAGAACCTTGGCAACCGTAACAGGCAAAGCCGGCATCTTGTGCACATAGGCCTGGATTACCTTCAGTATTGTATCTCTGTCCATCGCCTCATTCCCTGATTTTGTGAAGGATTGCGTTCAGCTTCGACTCTAGCATGGTACCGAGTGTCTTGTCGGGGTGATAGGAGGCCAGCTCCTTCATGTAGTCGAAGGTCTCGGCGATCTTTCCGGTATCGAGAGAAGAGCCCCGTGCCGTGCTGTCAACCGTGCCCCTTCCCCCGCGTTCGACAGGAGGGGCAAACTTGCTCTCGATTTGATTTCTGATCCCCGTTCTCCCCTGAAGTTTTGACTTAATATACTCTATCTTCAGCCGCGCGTCACTGCGACGAAAGCTGCTTTTCTGCCTCTCGGGCAGATATTCGGTCAGCTCTTCCAGATAATTGACAAGGGACGCCGAGCCTCCCGGGGCTCCGGAAGTGGAAGCCCGTCCGGCCCGTTGGTTTCTTTGCTTCGGTTTTTTGCGAGCTCCGGCTGGTGGCGGGGGTGTAGCGCCCGGGTGGGCTTTGCCGGCTTTCTGCTTGGTTCTGCGCTGTTCCAAACGTTCCCGAATTCGCTTCAAAAAATCCCTCAGGCGCTGGCGCAGATCCTTTTTCTCCCGAACGGGTTCGGCCTCCCCTCCCGGCAACACCTCGGGCTGCACTTCGGGAACCGCAACCTCCTCAGCGCTCGGAACAGTTTGCTCGACCGAAGGCGTGGGTTGCGCTTCCTCCGCCGCTTCCCCGAGTACAAGAGGTTCCACCTGTTGCTCTTCTTCAACCGAATCCCTGGCGAACCTCGGAATTCCCTCTCCCGTCTCCAAAGGAGGCGGAACAATCGGCTCTTCCAGGGGTGCCGGCGGCGGGGCGGCGGGCGGTGCCGGCGGCAGGGAAGAGGGCGGAGGTTGATATCGGGGAAAAGCAGGCGGAGCCTGTTCCTGTATCGGCGGCGGCATCGGAACAGGAATATACTGGGGCCGGGCCGCGTTCCTGGCCGACATATCCCGCATCTCCTGAGCCAGCCTGTCCATCATCTGGACCTGGGCCTGCATCGATTCCCGGATAGATTGAGCTAGCATGTCCTGAGCCGCTGTCGGAGGTTGCTGGGCAGGAGCTTGGACCGGGGGCTGCACATCGGGCAGCGGCGCGGCCGGGGCGGGCTCCGGTTTCCGCAGGGCAGGCTCGGGCGGTTGTGATGGAGGCGGCGGTTGCGGGCGGGGCATCTGCGCAGGAGGCTCTGCGAAACTGGGAGGAAGCTGGAAATCCTTCCAGTTTGGATTTTCATCGTACAGCCTCTGATTGTCCAGTAGCGACATCAGTGACTCCGGGCTCCGGTCCTCGATCTCCACGCTTGTCGATTCCAGGCTCTCCTCCATCTCATCCAGATCGATGGTCTGCTCTTCCTCCTCGATCCCGATGACCGGTGCCTGTCCGCCGAACTTGATGATCGGAACAGCATCGAGCTGTTCGGCGGCTTGTCCGCTTTCCGGCAGCGTTTCCAGGTCGAAGTCCTGCTCCTGCACCTCCTCCCTGGTGACCTTCCGGCCCAGGCTCTTCAACTTTTGAATATTTCCGTTCAGCTCGGCTCGAAGGGGAGAGGCAAATTCGGAGATCGTCTCCTCATACGCATCCAGGGTGTTGCGTAACTTGTCCAGATCCGTGGAATCGGCCCTGGTGCCCTCCAGGGTCATCACCTTCTCCAGGGTTTCCAGCGCACCCCCCGGATCACCCATCTTTCTGTAGGTTTTGGCCAGCAACTCATGAGCATCTACCTGCTCCGGGTGATCGGCCAATATATCCTTAAAAACCTGGGAGGCGTGCTTGTATCGTTCTTGCAGAAAGTAAAGCTCTCCCAAAAGCACACGCGCCCTGACATCCTCCGGAACGCTGTCCAGATAGGTACGCAGCTGTTTTTCCGCCGCCTGGAGATCTCCCTTGTCCTTGGCGACCTCGGCAATGTCGAGGTGAAAATCCTTGTTCTCCGGCTCCACCTCGAGCAGTCGCCTGTACAGCCGCTCCGCCTGCTTGTCGTTTCCCGTCTTCTGATAGACCTTGGCCAGGGCTCTCAAGCTAGGGCCATGATTCGGATTGTCTTTGAGGATCCCCAAGAGCAGCGCGGCGGCCTCCTTGAACCGTTCGAGGTAGAAGTAGGTACTGGCCAGACGAACGCGGCCTTCCAGGTTATCGGGATCCAGATCCGCCAGTCTACTGAACTCCTCGAGGGCTTCGGAAAACTGGCCTCGATTCTCGAAAAGAGAGCCCAAATTGGCCACCGCCGAGTAATAGGAAGGATCGATCTTCAAGGCCTCCCGGTAGTGGCGTACCGCTTCGTCGTTCATCCCCAGTTGACCGTACACGACTCCCAAGTTGTTGCGGGCTTGAAGATTGTCCGGATCGTATTTCAATATCTCCTCGAAGACCTGGAGAGCTTCCTTGTTCTTCCCCTGGGTTTGGAGAATCACCCCCAGATTGTTCATCGCTTCCACCCAACCGGGTTTCACCTTCAGGGCCTGTTGAAACTCCGACTCGGCTTCCTGAAGTTCTCCCAGTTTTTGAAGGGCAATCCCCAGATTGTAGTGGAGGTTCGGCTGGTTGAAATCCTGTTCCAATCCGCGACGATAGGTGGCGATAGCCTCCTCGAAGCGATTCTGTCGCTCCAGCACGGTTCCCAGGTTGTTGTAGGCGGGGACAAAGCCGGCATCCAGTTTGAGCGCCTGGGAGAACTCCTGCAGAGCCTGATCGTCCCGGGCCAGACTCTTGTACACGTTACCGAGATTGTAGTGAATGTCGGCCCTCTGAGGAGCCAAACTCAGGGCTTTTTGAAAGGCAATAATGGCTTCATCGAAACGGTCTATTTTGCGCAAAACCACGCCGAGGTTGTTGTGCGCTTCGGTGAAGTCCTGTTTCAGCTCGATGGCCTGCTTGATTTGTAGAATCGCCTGATCGTGTTTGCCCAGTCTATCGTAGACGCTGCCGAGGAAATTGTAGACGAGGCTCATGCGGGGATTGCGTTCGATTGCCTTCAGCAGCATTTTCTCGGCAAGGTTGTAATCCCCGATCCGATAGGCTTTACGGGCTCGGGTCAGGGACTCATGAACGGTCATGGCTTTCATTAAACACCCTATGGCAGCAAACCCGACGGTCGAGCGCTGAGTTCCCGGGAAAACAGGCTGCGGTGGGGAGGATCGGCAGCATCATAAGCCACCACCGCAAAGTAGTACAGCCTGCTGTTGCTCAAACCGGTCAGCTCGATTTGCGAAACCCTGCCCACATCAACCGGGGAGGGGCCCAGGTCACTGTCCGTGCCATGATAGCTGCCGGGCTCGGTTCCGTAGTAGACGAAGTATCCCTCGACATCCTCTTCATTCACCGTGCTCCAGTACAGCTTCACCTGCCCATTTCCCGCCTCGGCGTGAAGACCGGTCGGCGGGGCGGGGGGCAGGTCCTGCTCGTACACCAGGCGCAACTCGGAAAGCTCAGGTGTTTGACGGCGGCTTCCGTCCGGATACAGCTCTACCATAACCTGGAGATAACGCCCCCGGTTGCCCTCTGCTGCTCCGCCGGGCTGTGTTCGGCCCAGGGGCTGGCCTGCGTCGAATTGGGTCCAGGAAACACCCGAGGTATCCGCATCCGCACGATCGGTCATTCTGTAGTAGAAGTATACAGCAGAATCTCCGGGAGCTCTGTACACCGCGTCTATCCGTTTGAGCTTTGTCCCCGTATAGCCTAAATCGAAGGTACGGCTCACAAAAACCCCGACATTGCTCGAGTAGCGGTTCAGGTTCGGATCCCGCACAAAGGAGCGAGAGATGCGCAGCTCATCTACGAATCCGGTGAATCCCGTTCCAACTCCGAGCTGCCCCGGGCCCGCATCCCCTACGAAAGGCTGCAGAACCGTCCCACGCTCCAGGCCCGAATCCGTCGTGTACGCCACCGCCTCGGGTAACCCATCCACCAGGTACTCCAGCAAACCGAGCCTGCTATCGTAGCGCAGCAGGTGATGGTGCCAATCTCCGGGTACCAGGGCGGTTAGGCCCTGAAACCGGATCGACGAAGCCTGCCCGAGAGGTTCGGTGAAAAGGTTTTCGAATGACCAAACCAGAGTTCTGTCCTTCACACTGCAGTGCAGCTGCTGGGGGATCACCGTATCTGCCTTCCAGCGTGCTCCCTGCCAAAGTAGGACCTGCTCGCCGTCCCGTAACAGCGCCGGATAGAGCCAGAACTCGATGCTGAAATCCTGCGGCCAGCTGCCTCTGTAGAAAAGCGCCCCCGGCTCGGCTGCCAGATACAATCCCCGATTTCCGCTGTTGAAGCCTCCGCTACCCGCGCCCAGGGCCACAACATGATTGGAAAGTAGAAGATCCTCCTCTGCAACCCGGTACCGGCCCGCCTGATCCTGAAAAGGGCGCCCATTGAAATGAACCAGCAGATCCGTGTGTTGATCGACCAGATACTCCGCCTCCTGCAATACCAGATCCTGGCTTGCCCACCGTCCCTTCCTCATGAGCAGGTTTTCTGTATAGGAAACATCCTGCCACCGGTCTTCCCTTCCCAGGACGATCTGGCGGTCCAGAGCCGACAGGGTGGCGGCGCAGAGAATGAGGATGATGCCTGCGGTAAGAGTACTCTTTTTCACTATTCTCCTATACATTATAATCGGAACGCCCAGAATACAACATGAACCCCGGGAATAGAGAAATCGGTAACTCCAAACTAGCAGAAAAACTGAAAAATGTCCCGGACGCTCCCGGCGTGTACATCCTCAAAACCGCAGAGGCGAAGATCCTCTACGTGGGCAAGGCCAAGAGCCTGAAGAAACGGATTCGAGCGTACTTCACAGACAGCAGAGACATTAAGACCAAGCATCTGCAGGCCCGCATCGGCGACCTGGAGGTCTTTCCCACCGTCAGCGAAGCGGAAGCGCTGCTGCTGGAAAACAATCTCATCAAGCGGTGGAAACCGAAGTACAACATCAACCTCAAGGATGGCAAGACCTATCCGGTCATCCGCCTGACCAATGAGAAGTACCCAAGGGTTTTTCGCACCCGGCGCATCGTCTTCGACGGCTCCAAGTACTACGGACCATTTCCGAATGTAGGCCAGATCGATCTGTACCTGAACATCATCGACAAACTCTTTGCGCTTCGGAAATGCAAAGGGCCGGTTAAGTCTAAGAAACAGCCCTGTTTCTACTACCACATCGGACGATGTGCCGGAGTTTGCGCCGATAAAATCAGTCTGGAGGAATACGGGCAACGGGTGGAACGTGTCAAGATGCTCCTGAGCGGGAAGACGGAGGAGCTGGCCCGGGAGCTTCGGCAAAAGATGAAAAGCTCGAGCAAACTCCGGGAGTACGAAAAGGCGTCTGTCTATCGGGACCAGTTGGAAGCACTCCATACGCTGTCAGAGGAACAGAAGGTCGTCGATTTTCAGAGTGAGGCCAGAGATTACCTGGGCTACTGGAACGACGAGAAGCGGGTGAACCTGACCGTTCTGCAACTTCGGGGGGGGAAGCTGATCGGCAGAGATTCGATGCTTCTGGAGAACTACTCCATGGAGGATGAATTCCTGCCCGCCTTTTTAGGCCAGTACTACGGCGGTAAAACCAGCCTGCCGAGGATTCTGTATCTGCCGGCCCAGCTGGAATCGGTCCACTCCGGAACACTGCTGGCCCGTTACCTGGAGGAGCTCACCGGCTCCCGCATTGCCGTGAACTTTCCAAAGCGCGGGCGGCACGCCCGACTGGTCACCATGGCGGTGGAAAACGCCCGTTTCCGCATCGAAGCGGAGGGGGAGCTCAAGAAGCAGGCCTTAGAGGATCTTCAGAACGTGTTCAGCCTGAAGCGCCTGCCCAGGCGGATCGAGGGTTTCGACATCGCCCACCTGTCGGGCAAACAGACGGTGGCTTCCCTGGTAACCTTCATGGACGGCCGGCCCCGGAAAAGCGGCTACCGGCACTACCATATCCGCTCACTCGATGGGCGCATCGACGATTTCGAGGCCATACGGGAAGTGGTGGCCCGGCGGTACGCGCGACAGCTCAACGAACGAGCCCAGCTTCCCGATCTGATTCTGATCGACGGAGGCAAGGGGCAGGTCAGCTCCGCGGTAAGCATGCTAAAGGCCCTGGAAGCGCCTCCCATCCCCGTCGTGGGTCTGGCCAAGAAGCACGAGGAGCTGTTCGTCCCCGGACAATCCGACCCCCTTCTGCTGCCGGAGACCTCCGAGGCACTGCGCATGCTGCAGGCGGTCCGGGACGAAGCCCATCGCTTTGCCACAACCTTTCACAAGAGGGTACGGGCCACGCAGCTGAACACGTCGGTACTGGAAAGCATCAAGGGGATCGGGAAGAAGCGAAGCCGGGCTCTGCTCAAGGCCTTCGGATCCCTGGATGAGATCCGCCGGCAGAAGCCCGAAGCGATCGCCAGGGCAACATCCGTGAATCAACAGAAGGCCGAGGAGTTGATCGCCTATCTGTCCAAGATTTCCTCTCATTGACGGCCCACAATCCCCTCCCTGAACCCCAAAAAGACGAATCCACGATTTGCCGACGGGAAAAATCCGAAGTATATTAACCCGCGAAAATGATTTTAAGTGGGAACATGAAATGAAACGTATCTACATTGCTAGTTTATTAGTGGTTATTGCCGCCCTTTCGTGGTCGCTGGAGCTGAAGCCTCCGATGGACAGCTATTGGATCTCCTCCGGCGCAGGTTACCGTGACGATCCGATGGGTGGAAAAGAGGAATCCCAACTGCACAAGGGATTGGACCTGGTCGGGCCGCATCGGGCGCTGGTGAAAGCCGCGGCCGCAGGCGTGGTCGCCGAACACTGGCCCGCGCCGAACGGCTACTTCAAAGGCCATCCGATCTACGGCGGTCTGGTCGTAATCGATCATCTGGATGGCACCTTCACCCTCTACGGTCACCTGTCCACAACCTATGTTGGCGAGGGAGATCGGGTGAAAGCGGGGGAGATCATAGGAAGGCAGGGGAATAGCGGAGTATCCACCGGAGAGCACCTGCACTTCGAGGTAATCGTCAACCCCCTGCTGTACCTCACCGGGGGGCCGAACAACGGGTTGGACGGTACTGAACGCTGAGAAGACCGGGCGTTAGATCGCACGCTTCGACCGCTTCTTTAGAACCTGAACGCCCCGCTCCCGCCCCTGACGATCAGATAGTAGAGAAACAGCTGAAGCAGGTTCGGGTGCAGAACGCTACCCAGAGAACGAACCCGGTAATCGAAACGCGCGATCAGCTGAACGATCGCCTGAAGCTCCTGTAAGGAATAGTGTTGCAGCGCAGTGGAGTAAATCTTCTGCATCCGCTTTCCGGTTATCCGGGCCTGAGCAAAGGCCTCCTGGTAGGAGTAGCGTTTCTCTATCAGCAGCTTCAAGCTCTTCAGCCTCCGCACCTGAAACAGCAGACCCGCCAACAGGCCCACCGGATCGGCTTCGCGACTCAACAGCAGCTTGGCCAGGACCTCCAATGAAGAATCCAGATCCCTGGCCGCTATCTTGTCGAAGAGGGTGAACACGTTTTCGTCCTTGCTGTGGTAGAGTATCTTCTCCACGTCGGCGTATCCGATTTCACTCCCCTCCCCGAAGTAGATGCTGAACTTTTCGCAGGTTTCTTTCAGCTCTTTGGTGTTGTTCTCCACCATTTCGAGCAGGAAAGAAACGGCCCGGGGATCGATGCGGATTTTACGTTTCTTGAAAAAATTGAGGATCCAACTCGTCTTCTGATTCTCGAACAGCTCCCAGAAGATGACCTTGTTCTCCTTGGGCACCAGCCGTTCCAGGCGTTTGTCGATTCGGCCGATCTCTTCGGAGAACATTACCAGAGAGCTCTGGACCGCCGGATGGGCGGCGTACGCACTGAGTTGATCCAGGTCCTTCTTCTTGTTCAACAGCTCGACGTTGCGAAGCAGCGCTACCCTGTACGGTGAAAACAGGGCGCCGTTGCGCAAGACGGCCAGGACTTCCGGGATTTCGCTGTCAAATGAGTAGAAACGATGGACTTCAGGGGCCTGCCCGATTGACTTGGCGATCCGGCCGATCAGCTGGTCGACGAAGGACTCTTTCTCCCCCTCCTCCGGTCCCAGCAGGAGGTAGAGAGAGTCGTTTTTACTCATAGTTGCGGATCAGAAACAGAAGCTTGCCCAGGATGCGCACGTTTTGGGTATAGATGGGTGGATAGGCGGGATTCTCCGCCTTGAGCATGACCCGATTCTTCTCCAGAAAGAACCTCTTCAGGGTAACCGCTTCATCCACCAGGGCCACGACCACATCACCGTTCTCCGCATTGTTCTGGTGACGCACCACGGTGATATCCCCGTCGAAGATACCCGCCTCCTTCATGCTGTCACCTTTGACCCGCAACGCGAAGTACTTGCCGGAGCGAAGATAGCCCTGGGGCACGGCCAGATGGCCCTCCATGTTTTCCTCGGCAAAGAGAGGCTTGCCCGCAGCCACGGAACCGAGGATCGGAATGGAGCGGTACTGATCTTCCTGATACAGATCCCCGTCTCCAAGCACCTTGATCGCCCGGGAGCGGTTGAGATTGCACTGGATAGCCTGTTTTTTCTGCAATGCTTTGAGGTGATCGTAGGCGCCTTTTACCGAAACCTGTAGATGATCGGCCACCTCCCGTACTGTGGGGGGATACTTATAAGAGCGGATGTAGGTCTTGATGTACTCCAAGACTTCTTTCTGGCGAACCGTAAGACCCTTCATCCTACTTCTTGATCTCTATTCCATGCTTCTTGATCTTGTTGTGCAGGTGCGATGGGGTAATGCCCAGGGCTCTGCTGGTGCGGGTGATGTTCTGCTCATTCTCTTCGAGCTTTTTTACCAAAAACTCCCGCTCAAACTCATCCTTGGCCTCGTTGAGCTTCATGCTCTCGAAGCCCTTCAGCGGCTCATCATTCTCCCAATCGGTGCGGCTGGTAAGAAAGCGTCTGACCGAATCGGCAGAGATCACCTTCTCCTCAGTCATAATGTTAATGCGCTCTATGAAATTTTTCAACTCTCTGATGTTCCCCGGCCAGGAATATGCGCGCAACAGCTGCAGAGAGTCTTCAGAAAACCGTCTTGGGGACTCCTCACCGGGGCGTTTTAACTTGCCCATGAAGTAGTCGATCAGATCAAGAAGATCTTCGATACGATCCCGCAGAGGGGGAACAAAGATCGGAATCACATTGATACGGAAGTACAGATCCTCCCGAAAACGCCCGCTGCGAATCTCCTCCTGGATATTCTTGTTGGTGGCGGCAATGACCCGAACATCGACATTGATGGATTTCTCCCCTCCGATACGCTCGAACTTCATCTCCTGGAGCACCCTCAAGACTTTGGCCTGGGTACTGAGAGACATATCGGCTATCTCATCGAGAAACAGGGTTCCTCCGTTGGCCAGTTCGAATTTTCCCTTCCGCCGGGCATAAGCATCTGTGAAGGCCCCTTTCTCATGCCCGAATAATTCGCTCTCGATCAAGGACTCCGGGATGGAGGCGCAATTCACCTCGACGAACGGCGCCTGGGCGCGCCCGGAGCGGCGATGAATCTCCCGGGCGACCAGCTCCTTACCCGTTCCGTTTTCCCCGAGAATGAGTATCCGAGCTTCGCTGTCCGCGCTCTGGTCGATCAACTCCCGCACTTTGCCCATCCCCTCGCCGGAACCGATCATCTCATCCTCCGAGAGGATGCTCTGTTTCAGAGTGCGGTTCTCCCGCTTCAGCTCCTCCATCTTGAGGGCGTTCTCCACAACGGTTATGGTCTTTTCCAGGCTGAGGGGCTTCTCCAGAAAATCGAAGGCCCCGATCTTCACCGCCTGCACCGCCATGTTGATATTGGCATGGCCGGAGATCACCACCACTTCGATTTCCGGCCAACCATCGCGAATACGTTTGAGAACATCGATTCCGCCCATATTCGGAAGCCAGACATCCAGGACAACCAGATCCACGCTTCCCTCTTCCAGGATCTCGAGAGCCCGGAAACCATCCTCCACGGTGATAACGCTATGGCCCTCGTCTGAAAGGACATCCTGCAGAACCTCTCGGATTCCCTGTTCGTCGTCCACAACCAGTATCGTGCTCAACGCTCAAGCCTCTGTCATGCCCGATGGCAAATCGATAATGAAGGTAGTGCCCACATTTTCCTGGGTTTCGAACCAGATATTCCCATCATGATCGAAAACAATCCGCTCGACAATAGCAAGCCCCAATCCCGCACCCTCCGCTTTGGAAGTGAAGTAGGGTTCGAATACCCGCCCACGGATCTCCTCGGGAATCCCGGAGCCGCTGTCCTTGATCCAAATACGGCAGAAGCGACGGTTTTCCTTGTTCACCACCGCGCTGCGAATCGACACCTCCCCTCCATCGGGCATTGCCTGCATCGCATTACGAATGAGGTTGGCAAGCACCTGCTTGATCTGACCGGGATCGGCTCGGACAATACTGTCCTCGCTGATACGGCTGGAATCAATGGATACCTCGGTGGAGAGGTTGCGGTACATCTGGGCTACCTCCTCCACCAGCTCCCCCAGGTGTACAGACCGCAGCCGCGGCATGGGCAGCCGGGCAAACTCACGAAACTCCACCAGCAGATCGTTGAGGTTGTCCACCTCCCGCACAATCGAGGAAATCGATGCCTGCAGCACCTTCTGAAACTCCGCGGAGCCCGGGGGTTGCCCTTCAGCCGGCGCCTCGTGCCCGGTCCCCACTTCGGTCGTGTATTTTTTCAGGATCCTCTGAGCCGAGAGTTTGATCGGAGTCAGCGGGTTTTTTATCTCATGGGCCAGACGCTGCGCTATTTCCTGCCAGGCGGAGATCTTTTCACTCTGCCTGAGCTTCTCCCTGGAGTGGGAGAGCTCGGAGACCATGCGATTGAAGGATCCGACCAGATGGGACAATTCATCGGCGGAACGACTGAGGATGCGAAAGGAGAAATCTCCATCGGCCACACGTCGGGTGGCCTCCTCCAGGTTGACGATGGGGCGGATGATCTCCTCGGTAAGCAGAAAGCTGACCAGAATGGAGAGCAGGAAGATGGGGAAGGAGAAGAAAAAGTAAAAAAAGATCAGAACAAGTCGAAACAGGCGTTTGTACCGATTCAGCTGACTGAAAATCTCCAGGCTTTCGGTCAGGCTGCTCGCCTGTCTGTCAAAGCCCTCAGGAAGAACTCGCCCCACCACCACGGTGTATCGCCCTCCCTGCAGCTGGTAGACAGCGGCGTTTCTCAAGATGCTGGCGTCTTCCCGGTCCTCCTTGGGCAGATCCCCGGTTCGCTCATCGAATTGACCCAGGCTTCTCAGGCGCCCCCGTGTCTCCCCTCGAAACAGCAGCTCAGAGCCCTCTTGGTCAAAAATCTGAATGAACTGTACCTGCGAGTTCACCGTTCGAACGTTCTTCCAAAGCCGCTCCGGATTCCTGTTCAAATCTTCGAGAATAGAGGTCATCAGGGAACTGCGGTTGAACTCACGCAGGTTCTCTACCGCCCCTCGGTAGTACTCCAGGGAAATGGACAGCCCGCCCCGCAGCGCCTCACCGATACGCGCCTCCAGCCAGAAGTTCATGGCCGAGTTCACAAAACGCACGCTCAGGAGTGCCTGGGGAATCGAAGAGAGCAGGGCAATGAGCACGAAGAAGATCATTAGCCGACTCTTGAATCGCGAGCCGGGTTTGCCGGTGGCTCTCTCCCGAATCAACCGCGCGATTTGAAACACGATCAATCCCAGAAGGATGAGGGGGAAGGCAATGGCCACGACGAAGGCCATGATATTCGCCCGCACGTCCACCCCGGCCAGATTTATGAGAATTTGGTGGGAAAAAACAACGATCAGGGCGATGAGAAGAATGAAGATCAGGATCAGGACGAGCAGTCCGACGGAGGTGGTGCTGGAGTGGAAGATCCTCAAGGTTTCAGTTCCGCCTCGACCCACGGGGTCGTAAAAACCGTGTCAGTGGAAAAGAGGGTGATGATGTTCAAAGGAGAGATAATCTTAACCGGCATCATCCTCACCCGGGCCAGCAAGTAGTAGTCGGCCTCGCCCCCAGCCTCGAGTTCTCCGATCTCAGTTTCCGGCAGGGAATAGAAGGCAGCCAAGAACTCCGCCTCCGCCGAATACTCTCCGGCCATCCTATCATCCATCTGAATCTTATATCGGTTTTCGTAAAAATCAAACGAAGCGATTTGGTACACCCGCCTTTCGCTGATCAGGCGATCACCGAGAAAAGCAAAGATGCCCCTGGCCCTTCTGTATAGGCGAAGCTGAAAGGTGATCTCCGCCCTTAAGCCCTCCCACATGGAAGACAGCACGTCCTGACTGGCGGAGACGCCACGCTCCGCGAAGTGGGAATCCAGATATTCAACGGCTGCATACACCCTACCGCCCCGCATCACCGCATCCAGACGAGCTTCCTGGGCGGATAGAAACACCGAAGCCGACAGCAGGAAGAGGATCGGTACGATCGGAGCCTTCGCGTTATTCCTCCTCGAATTTGGTCTCGAACAACCGGCAGATGGTCTGGAGCGCCTGCTGCTCATCCGTGCCGTCGGCGATGATCTTGATGGGGCTGTTGTAGGTAGCGGCCAGGGTGAGGATCCCCATGATGGATTTGCCGTTGATCTGCTCACCGTCTTTCTCCAAAAAGATATTGGAGGAGAATCGATTCGCCGTTTGTACGAGCAAAGCGGCGGGCCGAGCATGGATGCCCGCCCTGTTTTTTATGGTTACGATTCTTTCAACCATGATTTTTAAGAGTGGGTCAGGTCTCGCTCAAGAAAATCGCCTTGGCGCTTTCGGTCTCCAGCCAGCGCATGACGTTCTTGGAAAACTCTTTTGCGGAATGGTATCCCATCTTCTTCAGCCGCTCGTTCATGGCTGCGGTCTCTATGATGACGGGGATGTTGCGTCCCGGCTTCACCGGGATCACGATATAGGGCACCTGCACGCCGAGGATTTCCATGAAATTCTCTTCCGCCCCGATGCGATCATAGTTTTTGTCGGAATCCCAATCCTCCAGGCGAACGGCCATCTGGATCTGCTTTTTGTCCCGGATGGCTCCGACGCCGAACAGGTGTGTGATATTGATGATTCCCAAGCCCCTGATTTCCATGTGATGGCTGGAGACTCCTGTGCCCGTGCCCATGAGGATGTTCCCGCTGACCCGGCGGATCTCCACCAGATCATCCGCCACCAGCCGGTGGTTCCGTTCGATCAAGGCCAGGGCGGTCTCGCTTTTGCCGACGCCGCTGTCTCCCATGATCACAACTCCGACTCCGAAGACCTCCACGAAAACCCCGTGTATACTCTGCTTGGGCGCGAAGATGTTGCTCAACACGCGCAGGATACGCGTGGTAAACTCCGAGGAGGGTAGATCAGTCTGCAGTACGGCACAGCCTGTGCGCTCCGCAATCCCCATGAAATCTTCCGTCGGTGTCTGGGAATGGGTGAACAAGCAACAGGGGATCTCACAGGAGAACAGCTTCTCCAGGGTTTCAGTCTTGCCCTCTTTTGCGAGCTTTTCCAGGTAGGCCATCTCCCCGCGCCCGAAGATCTGGATGCGCTGGAAGGCGAAGTTGTCGTAGAACCCGCTGAGCTCCAGACCGGGCCTGTTGATCTCCGGCACTTTCAACTCCCGAACCAACCCCGATCGACCGGCTATGCACTTGAGGTTGAGGGAGTCTCTGTCCCGCAGATCCAGCTGCAGCAGGTCCAGAACTGTGATTTTCTTCATGATTCGGGCTCAGTCACCTCTGCGCTACGGACACTATCGTGTCCTTTATGATCCTGGATCTTATTCTTTTCTTTGACCACTTTCAGCTCTATCTTATCAAAGAGTTTGTCGATTCCCTCGAATACATCGAAACCCTTCACCCGAATATGATTGGAGTTTCCCCAGCGGAAGTTGATGGTCGCTTCGAGACTGTACTGACTGCCCTCCTGGGAAAGAATAACAAGCAAGTCGATAACATGCTCGGCTACGAAATCTAGGCGAGGTAACTTCTTGTCAATATACTCTCGCATCTGATCTGTAATCTCAACATGAACTCCCTTGATATCGGTATTCATTCACGCCCTCCTATCTGTGATGTGAACTCATGATGTCGAGCTCTTTACGGTATTTGGCAATCGTTCTGCGGGCAATCTTGACTCCTTTTGCCTCCAGGATCTCCCTGATCTTCTGGTCGGTGAGCCGTTTCTTGCTTCCCTCTTCTTCGATGATCTCCCGAATCATCTGTTTGACGCCCTCCTTGGAAAACCGGCCGCCTCCGGGCACCAGGTTTGTGAAAAAATACTTGAGCTCGAATATCCCCCATTCCGTCTGGATGTACTTACCGTTAGTCACCCGGCTGACCGTTGCTTCATGAACCCCGATCTCCGCGGCTATGTCTTTCAGAGACAGTGGCACCAGATACTTGGAGCCTTTTCTGAAAAAATCTCTCTGAAACTCGATGATGGCCTTACAGACTTTCAGCAGCGTCTGGTTTCTCCGCCGAATGCTGTTGATAAACCAATGGGCCTCGTGCACGCCGGTTTTCACAAAGCGTTTGAGATCTTTCTGTTTATACCGTTCCTCGTGATCCTGTATGCTGGCGTAGAAAGAGTTGATTCCCAAAACGGGGATGTCTTCATCGTTGAGCACGATGACAAGCTCCCCCTCCTGGATCTTAACCATCACATCGGGAACCACGTAACGAGGCTGTTCGGTGGAATAGTTCCTTCCCGGAAAGGGATCGAGCTCCCGCAGGAACTCCTTGACCTTCATCACCTCTTTGACGGGTATGCGCATACTGCGGGCGATTTCCTGATACTTCTCCCTTTCCAGCTGTTCAAAGTGTTTCTCTACGATCGCGGCGGCTCGGGGAAGGGAATCCGGATGGATCTTGATCTGCACAAGTATCGATTCCCGGTAGTCCTGCGTGCAGGTACCGATCGGATCGAAACCCTGTATCAACTCCATCACCCTTTTCATGACATCCAGCTTTTCGGGATTCATGGAATCTTCGGGATTTTCGAGGGGGAATCCTTCACGATCCAAACTCAGCAGCAGGTTTTCCGGTTTCTCGATGTGAAAACCATTGTCGTCAAGATTTCGGATCAGATATTCCCCGACACGGAACTCCACATCACTGATCGGCTGCAACCGCAACTGCCACAGCAGATGTTCGTGAAGAGATTCCGGACGGGTAAGCACGCCCTCAATAAACTTCCGATGGGCGTCCTCCCGGCTGCCTCCTCCCTGGACTTTGATGTATCCCGGATCCGAGGTATTTTCGAAATACTCCTGTTCTTCCGATGTGCGCCTGCCGGTATCGTCTAAAGACAGGGGTCCGTTTTCTTCCACGATCTCCAGAGCCGGATTCTTCTCCAACTCCTCTTGAATCGTGTCTCTCAGCTCTATCAGGGGCAGAGACATGATCTTTATGGCCTGGTACAACTGGGGAGTCATGCGTAAGGTCTGGGTTTGTTTAACTTCCAGTCTCTGTGATTGAGCCATAGTACGATTCGGTATAGTAAAGCCTCCCCTCTAAGAATATACTAGTTCAAATTTGAATGATAAAAGCAATGAATGTCAACGGTGGGTTTGCTTCGGCTACAGGCCGCTCTACATACGGAACTCCGTGCCAAGGTAGATCCTACGAGCCACCTCGCTCTCCAGAAGCTCGTCCTTGGGACCGGCTACTACGATCTCACCTAAGTTGATGATATAGGAACGATGGGTGATCTCCAGGGTGTCTCTGACATTGTGATCGGTAAGCAGCACTCCTATGCCTTTCTTAGACAGTTCCACCGCAATGCGCTTTATCTCGTATACGGCGATCGGATCGATTCCGGCAAACGGTTCATCCAACAGAAGGAACTGAGGCTCGATGGCCAGGGAGCGGGCAATCTCGGTGCGGCGGCGTTCTCCCCCGGACAATGTGTAGGCCTTCTGTTTCCTCAGGTGTCTGATGCCCAGCTCATGGAGAAGGGAATCCAGCTTTTCTCTCTTCTCGGCCAGCTTCAGATCCTTTCGGGTTTCCAGGATTGCCATGATGTTCTGCTCCACCGTAAGTTTCCGAAACACAGACGGTTCCTGGGGTAGGTAGGAGATGCCCTGACGAGCGCGTTTGAACATCGGCAGAGCGGAGATGTTGCGTCCGTTCAGATAGATCTTCCCGCGATTGGGTTTGATGAACCCAACAATCATGTAAAAGATCGTGGTCTTGCCCGCCCCATTCGGTCCCAGAAGACCAACCAGCTCTCCTACCTGCATAGAGAAGCTGACATCCCTGACAGCCTCTTTCTTACCGAATACTTTTACCAACCCTTCAACGGCCAGTCTCCCGTCCCTTACCGCCGCATTCGCCCTGGTCCCCTCCGGGGTCTTAACAGCCTTCACTCATTCTGCTCCTTGATCTCCGATCGCACCTTCCCCCGAATGTCTCCCTCCAGACGAATCGTATCCGTATTGAGATCGATGTAGATCTTCAGCGCTCGATATTCGTCGCCCTTCCAGTTAACGACGGGCATTCCGGAAAGCTCCAATTTATCCTCGCTGCGCTGATAGCGGGCGTACTCGGCTCGGCAAACCAGATCCTCTTTGAGGATACGAACCCCGATCTGCACCACCGTTTCATCGCTGTCCTCCCAATTTTCCAGATATCCCCCTTTAACCACCACCTCGTTCTGTTCATCCAACATGATCACATTGCCGCGGACCCGCACGACTTTCTCCTCACGGTTATAAAACAGACGGGCACAGGTTACATCGATACCCTTCTGATCGTTGACAATACTCACGGTTCCCTCGCACGCCACATAGCGGAAATCCTCTCCATACAGTTCTATCCGATCCGCTCGAATGAGATTGTCCTCTGTCTGCACCTCGGCATTGCCGGACAGCACGGTGCGTTCCTTTCCCTTGGCCAGCACCGTCTCCATACGATCGCCCTGAAAGGAGAAAGTTTGAGCCCAGAGCGAGGGAGCCAAAAACACCAGCAGGAAGAAGATCTTCGACATCCTACTCCTCATCCTCCTCTTCCCGAATATAACTGCCCCGTACGCGGGAGGAAAACTCCAGACGCTTCCTGCGAAAATCAGCGGAGAAGCCCTCCCCCTCTACGTATGAACCGTCATCCTTCTGCAGGCGAACGGTCTGTCCATCATCGGCAACCAGGCGCCGCCCATCCCGAACCCAGGAGAGCCTGCCGGCCTGCAGAGACGCCTGCTCCTCGTGAGAGTAGATCTGTATCGATCCGCTCACCGTGGCATTTTCACTGTCCGTCGCAAATACGGCCCGATCGGCCTGCGCCTCGGTGAGCAGGTTGCCCTCCTGGTCGTACTCACGGAAGAATACATCCTGGAGAATGACTTCATTTCGTTCGCCGTATGTTTCGGCCCGCTCAGCCTCCAGGATCACCCATACCCTGCCCCCGGACACGACGGTATGGGTAAACTCGAAGAGGATCGTCTCCGGAATCTGGCCGGAGATGCTCTCCGCCACCCTGGCTTGCTCGTAGTCCAGACTGCAGGACAGGCACAACAGCGGTAGAATTGTCAGCACAACGGCTCTTGCTGCATTCATTGGCCGATACAAGCTTCCACGAAGGCGGTAAACAGGGGATGGGGCGACACGGGCTTGGATTTGAACTCCGGATGGTATTGCACCCCGATTCCCCATGGGTGATCCGGCCACTCGCTGGCCTCAACCAAACTGCTGTCCGGTGTAAAGGCGCTGAAGATCAACCCCGCCTCCGCCAGCTTTTTTCGAAAAACGTTCGATACTTCATAGCGATGCCGATGGCGTTCGGAGATCTCCTCGCTGCGATAGATCTCATGGAGGCGTGTTCCCTCCACAACCCGGGACCGGCTTGCACCCAGGCGCATCGTGCCTCCATAGGCTTTGACGTCGATCTGATCCTCCAACAGGCTGATCACCGCGTGCTCGGAATCGGCGACAAATTCGCTGCTGTTGGCATCAGCCCAACCTAGTACATCGCGAGCGTACTCGATCACCATCACCTGCATGCCCAAACATATTCCAAAAAAGGGCAGTCGCTTACGGCGGGCGTAGGAGGCCGCCTGAATCATTCCCTCGATGCCTCGCTGTCCGAATCCTCCCGGAATGAGGATACCGTCCAGCCCGCCGAGGATTTTCTCCACTTCCCGGACCGGGCTGTCTGAGAGCCGATCTGAGTCCACCTTCACCAGTTCGATCTGACAGCGGTTTTCTATGCCCCCATGGTGTAGAGCCTCATAGATCGATTTGTAGGAATCGAGAAGCTCGGTATATTTTCCGACCAATCCGACGCGAACCGAGCGCTCTGCGCTGTTGTACGCTTCCACAACCCGCTTCCAGTCATTGAGATCGCAAGGGGAGTCGGGCAACTGCAGTTTGTTCAAAATGATCTCATCGAGCTTCTGCTCGGCGAAAATGATGGGAATCTCGTACACGGTTGAGTGCACATCGTAGGCGGAAATCACCGCCTCATCCTCGACGTTCGTGAACAGGGAGATCTTTCTTCTCAGTTCCTCGGAGATCGGGCTCGGAGCACGGCAAAGGACCATGTCCGGCTGTATGCCGATCTGCCGCAGAGAAGCCACCGAATGCTGGGTAGGCTTCGTTTTCATCTCTCCGTCGGACACCGTGGGAATCAGGGTCAGATGAATGAAAAGCACTCGCTTCCTGCCCAGATCGTGGATGAACTGTCTGGCGGTTTCAAGGAAGGGAATCGACTCGATATCCCCGACCGTACCACCGACCTCGATGATGGTTACATCCACCTCGGGCTGTTCACCCACCTTGAACAACCGGGATTTGATCTCATCGGTGATATGGGGAATGACCTGAACCGTGCGTCCTAGAAAGCGTCCCTCCCGTTCCTTTCGAATCACCTCCTGGTAAACCTGTCCGGTGGTTACCGAATTGATCCGTCCCAATGGGGAGGAGGTGAATCGCGAGTAGTTGCCCAAATCTAAATCCGTCTCGGCTCCGTCATCGGTGACGTAAACCTCCCCGTGCTGATATGGGCTCATGGTACCGGGATCCACGTTGATGTACGGATCTATCTTGATCATTCGGATTTTCAAACCGTGATGCTCGAGAAGACTGCCGATGGAGGAAGCGGCCACTCCCTTCCCGAGGCCGGAACACACACCCCCGGTAACAAAAATATACTTGCCGCTCATGTGTAGAATTATTCACACCGGATCGAGAGATGTCAATTGAAACTATCGATCACAAATGGATGAAGATGCCGGTTCTCTCGCTAGTTGCTGTGGGGGCGGGTATGAGCTGTAGTGACCTCGGAGGGCTGCACCTCCGTGTTCAGGTGGCAAGCTTCGGGAGCGAAAAAGATCAGGCCCTTGCAGGGATCCTCCAGTGATGAGAGAAAGGTGCACAGATCCGCGGAGCTGAGCAGGTGATCGGCCGCCAACACCGGAGCTCTAAGCCGCACAGCCAGGGCAAGGCCGTCGGAGGGACGTACCTCCATGTCGAAATGCCGCAGGCGCCGATGGTATTTGATGCGGGCGTTGTAGCCGAACTCTGCCGATTGTCCATAGATCTCCAAACCGTCCATCGTGAATCCGTGCCGCTGGAAGTAATTGGCCAGGATATCGTGAGCCAGGGGCCGGGGACTCTTGATCTCCTCAAGTTCGACGATGATCGAGCTCGCCTCCGAAGGGCCGATCCATACTGGAAGCACCTTTTTACCCGTCGCGTCACTCAACACCGCTACCGGCATTCGATCGGAATCGAGAAAAAAGCCCTTAATGTGAAGCTCAACCATTGCCACACCTCTTTTACATGAAATATAGCCCGCTTGCGAGAAATCACTACCTATGGGGTGTTTTTTTTCGAAAATCTTTTTTTGGGGGGCCCGGCAGGCAAGCTGCTACGGCTCTGAAGAAAACACCCTGGTAATCTCCGGATACTCCCGGAGCCTGTTCTTCAAGGCGAAGTTCATCAAGAATCCCATGACGATTCCGCCGATACCGACCAGAACTTTCGCGGTTTCTCCGGCTTCCGGCCACAGCACACCTGTCAGATAGTAGAACAGAAAGAAAACCAGTATGGGGAAGATGAGCACGAGAAATCCCGCTTTTATGGCTTTTCCCGGGGCAATGAAGTACTCCACCCGATCCCCGATTCTGATGGTCAGGGACTGCGAGTTTCGCGCCGCGAACAATCGCTCCTTCCGCTTGGCGAAGATCCTCAGATCATGATGATTGAACTCCCGAGAGGTCTCAGCACTTCCATCGTCGGACTTGCAGCTGCCGCAGTGGAACTCGCGCTCGCAACCCACACACTGTTCAGCGGATATCCAGACCAGCTGTCCTTCAACCTTCTTGACTATTCCCTGTTCCCTCATGATCCTCCGCCTCACAGGCCTCACGCACGATCTCTATGGCGACGGCCTTGCCCTCTTCATTGGTTTCGACAAGCACCCCCTGCAGTTCGAGATCCCTCCAGGTGACCCGTGACTGTTCGTGTATCTGGGTGAGGAATTTCCGGATTTCGATCTCCGGTTCCAGTCCGCCCACCGAATAGCGACTTCCCGTTCGACCGGTGCCGGCAATAACCGCCGTGCCGCCGGGAAGAATCCGGGCGTCGGCGGTGAGCACCTTGGTGTGACTGCCGAGCACTGCGGCCACTTTTCCGTCAAGATGGTAGAACATGGTATATTTTTCCGCCGTGGTGGATGCATGAAAATCAACAATCACGGTTTCGGTTTCCGCGGCGATTTTTTCCAGGATGCCTTCAATCATGAGAAAGGGATTGTTCAGATGCACCCGGTTGAATCCCGATTGCCCCAGCAGATTCACAACGCCAATGCTCTGCTTCCCCACGCGAAACACGTTCCATCCCCGCCCGGGATTGCCGTAGGGATAGTTCGCCGCCCTGAGGATGAAGGAGGCTTTCGGGATGTGAGGCACCATGTCTTTCTTGTAGTAGATGCACTCGCCCGAGGTGATCGCGTTCACCCCCAACTTGTGCAGATAGACCGAGTGGTTCTTCCCGATGCCGAATCCACCCGTTGCGCCGTCTCCACAGGCGATGACGAAATCGATATTCTTTTCCTCTTTGAGCTCTGCCAGCCTGCTCTTCACGCAGAACACTCCGGGAGAGCCGACGATTTCACCGATGTAGAGGATTCTCAAAAGATTTAAAAAGGCCTTTCCAGGGATCGCAGGCGCCGGTTATCCGCTCTTGTGCCTCAGCCACTACCTGCCCGTTCCCGCGACTAAAGATACTAAAGAAAACGTTGTTATGGAAGTCTCGGTTCCCGTGATATCGGGATCCCCCGATCACGAGCACATGGATGAACTCAAAGACCAATCACCCGCAGCGGGGCGGATTGTAATGGATCTTGACAAGGGAGGCAAGGTTTTGCTATTTTCCCAGTATCGGCCCGGATGGTGAAATTGGTAGACACGCTAGGTTCAGGGTCTAGTGGGGGTTCCCCCGTGGAGGTTCAAGTCCTCTTCCGGGCATAATCTAAGGATCGGATTCCTTTTGGGGATTCGATCCTTTTTTTTCAGGGCAGCAATCGAACACCGTAACCCTCTCGGGCATCACCTCTAAATTGTCAGCCCGGGACCTTTCCCGGCGGATGCACCGGCGTGTTGTATTTTTCGTAGATCGGGAGTAACGAGGCCGTTGCCGGCGACTTCCCGGTTGAGACTGAGGAGCTGTACTTTTTTTCTTCACAGATAGATAATCCGCCCGTTTTTGGTCTACACTTTCTCCCAGATGAAGGGGCGACATCTCACACTATCCCTGCTGCTGTTCATTCTCCTGCTCGGCGGCTGCCGCAGCAGCGGAACGGTGAAAGAACCTCCGGTTGAAGGCCC
>CAZFMD010000025.1:2077-23240 GCA_964520025.1 uncultured Spirochaetaceae bacterium | reverse complement strand
ACGGGTTAAAATCTAATTAAAATACAGGGCTCTGTCAATTCGCTTCTGAGCCGCCTCCGGCTGCGGTGCCGGGATTAGGCCAGATACGAACGCAGCGTGTGACTCCGTGAGGGATGCTGGAGCCTCTTCAGGGCCTTTTTCTCGATCTGACGGATCCGCTCCTTTGTGAGCTTGTAGCGATTTCCGATCTCCTTGAGAGACATGGGACGCTTTCCGTTCAGTCCGAAACGGTACTGGATGATATCCGCCTCTTTGCCGCTCAGCGTGTTCAACACCGTGTTGATGTCCTCCTGGAGCGAGCGGTCTATCACAGATTCCTCCGGCGCCTTCTGCCCCCTGTCCTCCACGAAGTCACTGAGGATCGAAGAGTCCTTCTCGTCGTAGATCGGCGTATCCAGGGAAACCATATCCCGGGATATGTTGATCAGGTCCGCCACGTGCTCCTCTTTCATATCCAGAGCCTTGGCGATCTCATGGATCTCCGGATCTCCTTTTGATCCACTCTGCAGCTCTTTCCTCATCTTCTCTATCTGCACCAGCTCATTGGCCCGGTTGAGGGGCAGGCGGATCATCCGTGATTTTTCGCAGATCGCTTTGAGGATGGCCTGGCGGATCCACCACACCGCGTAGGAGATGAAATGATAGCCCTTGGAAACGTCGAATCGCTCGATCGCGTTCATCAGTCCGATGTTTCCTTCACTGATCAGATCGGCCAGGGGTAATCCCTGGTTCTGATACTTCTTGGCCACATTCACCACGAAGCGCAGATTTGCCTGGATCAGCTTGTTCTTGGCTATCGCCTCACCGTCCGCGGCCATGCGGGCGTATTTCTGTTCTTCCTCCCTGGTCAGCAGGGGAACCTTGTTGATCTCCTTGAGATAGATCGAGAGTATATTCTCATCGCTGTTGCGCGTATCTTTCTGAGGCTGAATCATTTTTGTTGCCGTAGACATTTAATCCTCCAACTTTTGATGATTATTATGCAATACACGTGCCATAATCCCGCGCGGGGCCGTAGTAAATGCCTATGGTATAAAGAATTAAAAAGAGGAAATTATGGATATTTCAAACAGTCAATGGCTGGGTCAAAATGGCTCAACTATCGGCAGATCCTGAAAAGCTGTATCATAATAACCCAATTGAAAGCTCATCTTCACCCGGATTGCGCCCGCAGCAGCAGCGGTACTGCAAACCGCTTCCGCACGGACAGGAATCCCCGGGTTTGCACCTCCTGCCTTCGGCGAAGTTCACCCGCACCACCGGATCTTTCAGACGGCCGTAGTAGAACAGGGGAAAATCGATCTTCGTGTCTTGAAAGATTTCGTATTTTTCCTCCGGGGTACGCCCATCTAAAACTCCGGAGGCCTGAAGTTCCTTCCAGGCCTCTCGGACGATATCGCCTATCATGGATCGCTCGGCCCGGTCGGAAAGGGTGCGCTTCTTGAAGCCCCTGAGATAACGCAACAACTGGATCGAATAGAAGGCCTGCCAGTCATCCTGGGCTTCGCAGTCCTGCTTTACCATGCCGTACTCATTGCAGAATCGGTCCAGGAGAGCCCGGATGTGCTTGCTCTTCTTCATTCTCTGGGAGCTAACCCAGCTGCGGATTGCCGAGCTACCGTACCCGATCCGTCGCAGAGCAATCCCCAAATAGTACAGCGCCCTTGTCAGCTCTCCGGGCCGACTCAGCGGGCAATTCTGCACCGCCCGGGACAGGAAAACAACCGCGCTGGCCGGATCGTGCCCGGATAGATATCGAATCCCGCGATGAAAATCCACGATCCACCGATCCATGGTAAAAAAATACACCTCCAAAACCGGAAACGGCAACAATTTTGTTGACGATTCCCGGGGTTATTCTGTATATTCTGTTCAAACAAACACCCAAAAATCTTTTGTAAATCTAGAAGCCATATGGAATCAGGAGGACAGTGAAGATGAAAGTCAGACCTCTCGGTGATCGTGTACTCGTAAAGATGGTCGAAGGGGAAACCAAAACCGCGGGCGGAATCTACATTCCTCAGACCGCACAGGAAAAGACCCAAGAGGGCGTGGTGGTAGCTGTTGGTGATGACGAATCAATCAAGGTAAAAGCCAAAGACCGGGTTCTTTACGACAAGTATGCGGGCTCTACCATCAAAGTCGATGGAGAAGAACAGCTGATCGTGAAGATGTCCGATGTCCTGGCCGTCATAGAGTAGATTACAGTCTGTTAATTCATTGCGATCAGGCAAGAGGAACATTCGCTAGTTCGGGTGTTCCTCTTTTTTTCGCATCCCCACAATAAAGTCCTCGAAAGCGTCCAATACGCCCTGCACCGAAGAGGCGACCACGCGGGTGCGGGGTAAGGAATCCAGAAAGAAGTGCCCGTACGCCTTGCGAACAATTCTGGGATCCAGTATGAGCACCGCTCCGTAGTCGTCCTGGCGGCGCATCAGTCTGCCAAAACCCTGGCGCAGACGTAGAATGGCATCGGGCAGAGCCAGTTCCCAAAATGCCTTGGAACCCCGCTGCTCTATGGCTTCGGCTCGCGCCTCCATAATGGGATCCGTGGGAACCCGGAAGGGCAGGCGGGTCAACACGACCAGCTCTAACGACTTCCCCGGTGCGTCGATTCCCTCCCAGAAGGAATCCGTGGCAAACAGGACACTGTCCGTGTTTTCCCGGAAATGTTTGAGCAGGCGGTGGCGCTCCTCATCCCCCTGCCGCATCACCAGCAATCCCTTCTCGGCAAGCTCGGGCTGGATGGTATCAAAGGCGAAATCCAGGAGCGAGTACGAGGTGAAGAGCACCAATCCCCGCCCCTCCGAAACGAGCAGAGCATCCCGGATAAACTCCGTCAAAAAGCCGGGAAAATCTTTCTCCTCCGGCCCCGGGGCTTCCTTGGGAATACCGAGGAACACCCGCCTCTGATAATCGAAGGGAGATGGAAAAACCGCTTCGGCTGCGCATGTGCCGGAATCGGCCAGCAAGCCGACACGGTTTTTCCAATACTCGAAGCTCCGATTCACCGTAAGGGTGGCCGAGGTGAACACGACGGTCTCATAGGGCTGGTACACGGCCTGCCTCATAACCGTAGAAACCTCCAATGGCGTAATCACGAAGCGTATGCTCGATTCACCCCGGAGGCTCTTGCGCGATTCCAGCCAGTAGATCTCCTCCCGATTCTCCCGGTAGTGCAGAAAACGCTTGCCTATTTCGGCCACCTGAGCCAAACGTCGCATCTGCAATCTGCTCTCGAACACGAGTGGATTTTCCTCCTCTTCACCGCAAAGCTCCTCCAGGGCCTGAGAAAACCGCGCCTGCAGGGTGTTGATGGTGAGGGCCAGATCGGTCAGGGGCTCCAGGAGCAGGTCGGAAAGACGGGGGTCGGAGTTGCCGGTATCCCCGCTGCAAGCCTTGAGGCGGAAGGTGGTACGGGATTCGAGCAGCCCGGCCGCCCTGGTCTCCAGAATGGCGGCTGCGTCGGCGAGCGCACCGACTAACCGTCGAAGCTCGGCAATCTGTGCGCTGCGACCGTATACCTTCTCCAGGGCATACAGCAATCCCCTGCCCCTGCCCTTCTTTTCCCTGTACAGCCTGCCGGCATATTTCATGATCTGGGCACGGGTGAAGGATTCGGAAAAGTACGAGGTGGCGTTTTTTTCCACGTTATGGGCCTCATCGAAGATGATCCGCTGAAAGGGAGGTAAAACCGCTGCGGAGTCGAACCCCATTCCGGAGAGGCGCAGGGCCAGATCAGAGAACAGGAGATGGTGATTGGCCACCAAAATCCGGCAGGCCGCCGCTTGCCGCCGGGCCTTGAGCACGAAACACCCCTCCCGGTGTGCGCAGCGCAGACCCAGGCAGGCATCCGCCTCCGAGCAGACCCGGGACCACAACTGCTCCCCGGGGTAGAAGGGCAGCTCGCTGCGGCTGCCGGTTGGCGTGGTGGCGGCCCACTCGTGAATGGCCTTGAGTTCCCCGTCCTCCTCGTCGAACAGGGTCGACTCCTCCAGGGCCTCCCGGACTCTATTCAGACACAGGTAGTTGCCCCTGCCCTTGACCAGCATGGTTCCGGGGTCTTTTCCCAGGATTCTGATGACCAGGGGAATGTCCTTCTCCACCAACTGCTGCTGAAGGTTGATGGTGGCGGTGGAGATGACCACGCGTTCTTCGTTTGCCAGGACCCATTGGAAAGCGGGAATAAGGTAGGCCAGGGACTTGCCGACCCCGGTTCCGGCTTCGGCGATCCGCAGCTGCCCTGCGTTGAAGGCCCCGCAGACGAACCTCAGCATGTCCACCTGGCTATCCCGGGCCTCGAAGCCGGGATAGATCCTGCTGAACGCCCCCCCGGCTTCCAGATGCCCGGCCAGCTGCTCGACATCCAGAACAGACAGCTGTTTGACCTCAACCGGTTCGGCGACCACGTAAAGAGCCTGGACCGAGTTATCTACGATATAGAAACCGATGCCCTCCCCCCCCAGCCGGGAGGCAATCTGCAGATCCGCCTCGCTGGGCTCCAGAAGCCCCGAAGGGTGGTTGTGGATCAACACATCCCCTGCCTCCAGGTAGGGCCGCAGGGCGGGAACGCTCTGAGAGGTCCCCCGGGCACCCACGGTGATCGTGGCCACACGCCGCTCGGCGTCCAGACCGGCGGCAACCAGAACCTCGTTTCCGAAGGCTTCTTCGATCGCCGCACGCAGTGACTGAGCCGCCTCAGGGGTGAAGCGGCTGTTTATTTGCATAACCGGTCGAGGATGCCTTTCAGCAGCGTGGAGAGCCAGGGCGCCACCTTTGCGGCGGTTTCCACGACCTCCTGGTGGCTGAGCGGTTGATCGAGGATGCCGGCGGCCATGTTAGTCACCATGGAGAGCCCCAACACCTCCATGCCCAGGTAGCGGGCGGCAATTACCTCGGGGACCGTGGACATGCCTACCAGATCCGCGCCCATGACCCGAGCCATCCGTACCTCTGCCGGGGTTTCGTAGGTGGGGCCGGCAAAGGCGGCGTACACCCCCTCCTGAAGCTCCCTTCCCCTCTCCGCGGCCACCTCTGCGGCCAGGCACCGCAGCCTCTCGGAATAGCTTTCGGTCATGTCGGGAAAACGGGGTCCGAGCCCTTGCGGATTGGGGCCCCGCAGAGGATTCACGCCGAGAAGATTGATGTGGTCTCGGATCAGTACCAGCTCGCCGGCGCTGTAGCTGTCCTTGATGCCCCCGGCGGCGTTTGTGACGATCAGGGTGCGAACACCGAGGGAGTGCAGCAGGAAAACCGGAAGCACCAGCTCATCCATGCTTCGGCCCTCGTAGAAGTGAAAACGTCCGGCCATCACGGCAACCGAGGAGGCCAGGCGCAAAAATCCGGCGTGCCCTTCCACCGTGGGCACGGGGAATCCCCGAATCTTCTCATAGGGAATATCGATTCCCTCCACGGACTGGACGAAGGAACCCAAACCGGAGCCCAGGATCAATCCCACCGCCGGCCTCTCACGGTGCTTCGAAATCACCGACTGCGTCGCTTGCTCGACCCGCTTTCCAAATCCTTCCTGCATTTGTTCACACCTCCTTGCCCGCCACGATGAGCGATCCCCGGAGCCTCATGTTTCGGCCGCGCGCTAGACGGCGGATCATCGTAACGCGTTATACAGTTCTACCGGATCCCGGTAAAAGCCCACGCGCATCACGTGGTTTATCTTCTGGGTAATGGCCCAGCTCCATCCGGCGTCGATGCCCGTCCCGGATGACATGCGCAGGATTCGTTCGTGCGGCTCCCGGGCTTCCCTGGTCTCACCGTCCAGCAAATTTCGAAGCACCGCGCCGTAAGCCCGGTCGGGGACATTGCGGAACTTGTCGAACTCCTGGGGCTTTCGACGTTTCAGTCTCTGCAGCAGATCCTGCGGGTCCTGCTCCGGTAATTTGCCCAAGGGCAGCCCCCTGTGGGCGTACAGCTTCAATCCCTCCTCCAGCAGGGCCACCGCTATCTCCCGGCCTTCAGGGTAGGACAGAAAGTGTCCGAGGGTCGAGTGACAGAGAGCCACCGGCAGGGCCAGCAGATCCCGGATATGTACCGCGTTGCGGTAGGAGGCCGGATCCTCCACTTCCTGGACCTGGAGGCCGCGCACCTTCACACAGCGCCTCAATTCCTCCAGCCCGGCACCGGCTTCCACCAGCAAACGGGGTTGGGGGGATGATACTTCCACCACACCCGGATCCCACTCCACAGCCTCCATCAGGCTGAGTCCCTGGAACACACCGGTTCCCGGAGCAAAGGATCGCTGCGCGCCCCGGGCCCCGGATTCGCCGTCCAGCACCAGGAGGGTTTTGCCTTTCCCGCCGATTGTTCGCTCCGCCCCGGTCCCTTTTCCCGCGCCGCTGCCGCAAGTGCGAAGGGCGAGCACACCCACCTCCCCCGCCTTGAGCAGGGCGGAGGAGCTCAGCTGGAATCCCTCGGACCTCACCCAGCCCCAGGGCAGGTTCAGGCGAATCTCCCTGCGGCGTTTCATCACCTTGAGCCGCCGGTCCCCCACGGCGTCGGGATTCCAGGTAACCTCCTGCCGTTCGGCGGCCAGCAATCCCGCAAGAACTGCGGCCGCCGGAGCGTCTCCGATTATTCGAACTTTCATTTTGGCTTCGTAGTGTAGCCAACATCTTGTTGAATTTCAATAAATCCATCAGAATGTCAGGCGCAATGGATATTGATTTCATCAAACTCCAGAGCTGCGGCAACGACTACATCCTGGTGGATACCTTCAAGAGTACCATCCTGAACCTGAAGGCTCTTCCCGATCTTGCCAAGCAGATCACAAGCCGAAGGTTCGGCGTGGGCGCCGTCGGCCTGCTGTTCGTCGCCCAGGGCAGCGAGGAAAAACTGCGCATGCTTCTGTACGATCCCTACGGAGAGGAGATCCAGAGTGACGGACTGGCCCTTCGCTGCCTGGCCCGCTACGCCTTCGATTCGGGATTGGTAAACACGGAGAACTTCCGGGTTCAAACCGGGAAGCACACGGTAGCGGTTGACGTGCTCGATTCCTACAACATCCTCATAGACGGCGATGCCCCCCGATCTTGGCGGCAGGATCAGATCCTGAGCGAACGGAGCGGGGAGACCTTTCGGCGCCCCATACGGCTCGGATCTACGGAGATCAACTACATCCCCGTGTTCATCGACGGGCCCCACGCCGTCATCTTCGCCAGGGATTACGGGCTCGATTATCCGGATCTGGTTCAAGAGCTGGAAAACAACGCCGGATTCGAGGAGGGTACGATGATCTCCATGGTTCGGGTGATCAGCCGGGAGGCCCTGAGCCTGCGCACCTGGCAGGTAGGATTGGGGGAGGTGCTGTCCAGCGAGGCGGCCGCCTATGCGTCGGTAACCGCTGCGGTACTGGACGGCCTGGCCGACAGAGCGGTGCGGGTGCACCTGGAAGGAGGCAATCTGCTGGTGGAGTGGGCGGAGAATGACAATCGCTTCTCCGCATCGGGCCCGGTGGAATACGTGTTTATGGGTACCTACTACTACGAGGAGGCCGAGGAAGATGAAGATTGAGGCGTCCCAGCGTCTTCAAGGCATTGGCAGCTACGCGTTTGCAGAGGTGGACAAGAAGGTCGAAGAGCTTAAAACCAAGGGAATCACACCCATAGACTTCGGGGTGGGAGACCCGAGCGCACCCACTCCTGCGCTGATCCGAGAGGCTGCGGCCGACGGCCTGGAACGGAGAAAATCGAGCGGCTATCCCAGCTACATCGGGGCTATGGCCTTCAGAGAGGCCATAGCCGGGTGGGTTCAGCGGCGCTACGGTCTGAACCTGGATCCGCAGACAGAGATCTCTTCCACCATCGGATCCAAAGAGGCGGTGTTCAACTTCCACGAGGGGATCGTGGATCCCGGGGATATCGTGCTCTGTCCCTCGCCGGGATACCCACCGTACACCCGGGGAACCCTGTTCGCCGAAGGCCTGCCCTATCAGGTTCCGATTCGAAAAGCTAACGATTTTCTCATCGATTTTTCCGAGATTCCCACCGAAGTTGCCAGGAAAGCGAAACTGATGTGGCTCAACTACCCGAACTCCCCCTCCGGGGTGATCGCGGATGAAAGCTTCTACCGGGAGGCTCTCGAGTTTGCCCGCACCTACGATATCATAGTCGCCTCGGATGAAGCGTACTCGGAAATCTACTTCGGCACAGCCCCGATTTCGATTCTGAACGTCCAGAGGCAGGGGGTGCTGGTTTTCAACTCCCTGTCCAAGCGCTCGGCCATGACCGGCTACCGCATCGGGTGGGTCATGGGCGATCCGCAGCTGGTGGCTGTATTTCGAAAGGTGAAGACGAATATCGATTCCGGAACCCCCACCTTCATCCAGGACGCGGGCACGGCGGCCCTGTCCGATGAGGCTCACGTGGAGGCATTCCGGGAGGAGTACCGGCAGAAGCGGGATATCCTCTGCTGTGCCCTCGTCGCCGCCGGGCTGGAGGACTGCACGCCCCAGGCTACCCTGTACGTGTGGCAGAAGGTCCCCCGGGGAATGAGCTCCCTTGATTTCGCCACCCGGCTGCTCGAGGAAAAGATCGCCATCGTCACCACCCCGGGCAACTGGATCGCCGAGCCCGGTGTGGGGGGCGAAAACGCCGGGGAAGGATACGTGCGTTTCGCCCTGGTTCCCACGATCGAAGACACCCGTCTGGCCGCCCAGCGACTCTCCTCCCTGCGGTTCTGAGCTGGCACTACGGGTATGGACAAATTTTTCGACAAGCTCGGAGATCTGCTTCAATCCCTGCTGGGCAGTGATTCCACGGCAAGCGGCGCCTACGATCTGCGGGATCCGGACATGCGGGAGGCCGTCGAGGAGCTGGACGCCTACCTGGAGTCCGGAGGGTTCGCCTCAGGGGGAGGGACCTCCGAGCAGTCCCGTGATCGCAGCTACGACCGTCAATCACGGGGCCAGCGCAGCGACTGGAAGCCGGAATCCGCGGACGAGGGCCTGCGAAGAGATTATGCAACCCTGGAAGTTGCCTTCGCCGTCCCATTGGCGGAGGTACGGAAATCCTACAAACGATTGCTGCACAAGTACCATCCGGATCGCTTCAGCGGGGATGCGGATAAACAAGCCGTGGCAACCGAAGTAACCCAGCGCCTGAACGACGCGTTCCGCCGTATCGAGCGGCAGCAAAAAGGCCGCAAGAGATGACCGGCGATACCGGAAGCGGCGGCACCGGGATGCCAAAATAGAAACCATGTGATATAATAATAGAAGGAATGATATTACCCGCCGTCATCGCCACAACAGTTGCGCTCATTCTGGCTCTGCTGCTGATTCCCACCATCCGCCGCATGGCGCATCGATTCAAATGGTACGATCTGCCCAACAAGCGCAAGATCCATACCGGCTTGATCCCCAGGCTCGGCGGCCCCGGGATGTATCTGTCCTTCCTTGCCGCCGCTTTGCTGGCCCCGCTGCTGGTATCCCTGGTCTCCGGCGGCAGCAACAACGTGCGTTATGATTTACGCTTTGCTCCCTTCTTCCTTGGGATCACCCTGATCCACCTGGTCGGACTGATCGACGATTTTCGCCCCCTAAAGGCTCTGCTGAAGTTCTTCCTCCAGATACTGGCCGCCGCCATTGTCACAACCGGGGGCTTTCTGATTCGTTCCCTTACCCTACCCTATCTGGGCACCTTCTCCCTGGGACCGCTGGCCTATCCGGTCACCGTGTTCTGGATCGTGGGCATCAGTAACGCGATCAACCTGATAGACGGCATGGATGGCCTGGCCGGCGGGATCAGCGGTTTCGCCGCGCTGTCCATGGGAATCATCTCCCTGCTGCAGGGAGCCGTGCTGACATCTGTGCTCTGTTTTGCTCTGTTCGGCGCAATCGTGGGTTTTCTGGTATTCAACTATCCCCCGGCAAAGATCTTCATGGGGGATTCGGGCAGCCTGTTTCTGGGCTTCTGCCTGGCCAGCTTCCCCCTGGCCGGCGGTATTTCGAAAATTTCGGCCTTCGGCACCCTGCTGGTTCCCGTTACCCTGCTCACCATTCCGATCCTCGACATCATCACCTCGGTGATCCGGCGGCTGCGCAACAAGGTGCCGATCATCCATCCGGACAAGGAACACATCCACCACAAGCTTCTCGACATGGGACTGAACCAACGGCAGATTCTCGGCGTGCTGTACGGTTTCAGCCTCTACCTGAGTGTCGTGGCCATCACTTCGGTGATTCTGCCCCAGGAGGTCAACGTCTACCTGATCCTGATCGTCTGGGCCGGGAGCCTCCTGGGCTACGGCCTGCTGTACTTCATGAACACGAGGAAGCATTCCATGAGCGAGGAGGACAAGGAACAGGACAGCTCAGCCCGAGGTCTTCCCAAGAGCGGGTAGCTGCAGCCTTCGCTGCGAACCGATCCCTTCAACAACACCGGTAAGCCGCTCCGCACTCTCGCGCAGGCGCTGAAAGGCCCGAACGATGCTGTCCGTATTGTTCAAGCTTTCCAGGCTGAGATTCATGATCGAGTCTATAGAGTTGTTTACCCGGTCCACGCTGCCCGCTGCGTTCTCCGCCTTGTGCACCACCTCCGCGGTTGTTTCGGCAATCTGAACAATACCCCGCTGGATCGATCCGATCGCCAGATTGTTCTCGTTGCTGCGCAGGGAGATCCGTCCGACGGTCTCCCGGATCGACTGCACCAACTCGGAGATTTCCGCCGCAGCCCGAGAGCTTCGGTCGGCAAGCTTCTGGACCTCCGCGGCGACCACACTGAAACCGCGACCGAACTCCCCTGCCCTAGCCGCTTCTATGGAGGCGTTCAGGGCCAGGAGATCGGTTTGATCGGCGATATCCCCGATCAGGGTGGTGATCTCCTCCACCCGGGTGGTCTTCTCCTCCAGGAGCTTGACATCGTCGGTTCCTTTGAAGATCGCAGCGGAGGAGCTCTCTATATCACTTCCACTCTCCGTAGCTGCCTGATGATTGTTGCGGGCATGGTCGCAGACAGTTTGGATCGCGGTGACGATCTCACTGAATCCCGAGGTGGCCGCCTCCAATAGATCCGCCTGCCGGTTCTCCGACTCGTACACCACATTGCTGATCCCCTCCATTTCCACGCAGGAGTGGAGGATGCCGATGGCGTGGTCCTCGATCTGGGCTAGCGCGGTCCTCAGCACATCCAGCTGAGACAGCTGATTGGCTATCTCCCCCAGCTCGTCGTTTCGATCCGTCGGCGCTGTCGCTTCCTCGTGCGGGGCGCCCCGCTGAATGGAGCGGCTGTAGCTGATCAGCGCCTTGTAGTCTCGAGAGAGGTTGGGCAGGTAGAAGAAGAAATATACAACGATCACCACAGTTGCGCCCAGGACCAGGACGGCAAATAGAATGATCAGAAGTGTAACCAGGCGTCCCCGAAAGCGCTCCACCTGAAATCTGTAGTCCTGCAGCGCCCCGATGAAACGAAAACTTTCGTCGATGTACTGCTGCATAGCCTCCTTATCCCTTCCTCTGCCCTCCTGCACCTTCGAGTAGATCCTGTTGCCCTCCAGGAGAAACTCCGCACGGATGTCCCGGAAACGCAGAGAAAGTTGCTCGGGAAGGAAGAAACCACCCACCGCGCCCGGCTCCGCGCCGAGCAGCTCGCCCAGCTCCTGATGAAGCAGCTCGAGCTTGGCGAGATTCTCCGCGCTCGGAGACACCAGCTGAAAGCCGGCGGCCTGGACCAGGCGCTCGGCCCTGGTATTCACGTTTCCGATCATCAAATTCTGGGAATTGCTGAACTTGTCCACGGTGATATTCACGACAAAGGCACAGACCATGAGGATGAGGATCAGGATCAGAATGCCGTATCCCCAAACGACCCGGTTCAAAATGGATTTGCTCATAATCCGTACTCCTGTAATTTACGATGCAGAGTCTTTCTCCCGATCCCGAGGGCCTCGGCGGCCCGGGTTTTATTGCCGTGCTGCTGAACAAGAGTTGCCCTGATGGCCTCCCGCTCGATATCAGCCAGGGTGGAGCCGGCGGTGATCTTCAGGTAATCCTGCTCGGAAGCGCTGTGGATATGAGGGGGAAGGTCATCCACGGTTATGATGTTGGATTTGCCCATCACCACCGCGCTCTCGATGCAGTTACGCAGTTCCCGCACGTTCCCCGGCCACGGGTAGTTGTACAGAATCATGCGGGCTTTCGGTTCAATAGCCTCGATGTTCTTCCCATTCTCCTCTGAGAACTCCTTGACGAACGCCGCCATGAGCAGTGGGATATCCTCCTTGCGCTCCCTCAAGGGGGGGAGGTGGATATTCACGACGTTGAGGCGATAGAACAGATCCTCCCGGAAGCTTCCCTCTTCGATGGCGGATTTGAGCTCCCGATTTGTGGCGGCAATTAGGCGAACATCCACCTCGATGGTCTCCTCCCCTCCTACCCGCTCGAAGGTCTTGTCCTCCAGCACCCGCAGCAGCTTGATCTGGAGATTCTGGCTCATCTCTCCGATTTCATCCAAAAAGATCGTTCCCAAATTAGCCAGCTCAAAGCGTCCCCGTTTACGAGCCACCGCCCCGGTGAAGGCTCCCCGTTCATGACCGAACAGTTCGCTCTCCAGGAGCGTTTCGGTGAGGGCGGCGCAGTGCACCTTTATCAGAGGTTTATCTCTGCGGGGGGAGTTGTAGTGAAGGGCGTCGGCGATCATCTCCTTGCCTACCCCGCTCTCGCCGGTTATCAGGACCGAGGCGCGGCTGGGCGCCACCTGCTGCACGACTTCGAAGATCTTCCTCATCGATTCACTCTTGCCGATGATATTCGAAAACTGATTGCGCTTCTGAAGCTCCTCCTGCAGGGCCCGATGCTGCAGCATCAGCTCTCTGGCTGAAAGTGCCCGCTGCACCAGCAGGGACAGCCGATCCATGTTTACAGGCTTGGTGAGATAATCGTAGGCGCCGTTCTTCATGGCCTGGACCGCGTTCTCGATGGTCCCGTGTCCGGTAAGGATAATCACCGGCAGATTCGCAGAGCTGCCGGTTGCTTTCTGCAGCACCTCCTCTCCGGAGAGATTGGGCATCTTCAGATCCGTGATGACCAGGTCGATGCCCCCCCGATCCAGCACCTGGATCGCCTCCTTGCCGTCACAGGCCAGGAGCACCTTGTAGCCGTCCAGCTCCAACACCTTTCCCAATCCTTCCCTGATGTTTTTCTCGTCGTCCACGACCAGGATGTTGTAGGTCATTGTGCCTCCTCGCTGTAGCTGATCAGCCGCTTCTCTTTCTGAGGAACGGGGAAACTCAAGTTTATGGTGGTGCCCTCCCCCACCTTCGAGTTGATCTCTATGTCCCCCAGGTGCTCTTTCACGATCTTGTACACCAGTGTGAGTCCCAGACCGGAACCGAAATCCTTGGTGGTGAAGTAGGGCTCGAAGATCTTGTCCATGTTTTCCTCCGGGATCCCCACCCCGGTATCTCTGATCTTCAAGATCACCTCGTTTCCCCTGTGTATGGTGTGAACCCGCAGTTTTCCTCCCTCGGGCATGGCGGAAATGGCGTTTTTCAGCAGGTTCAAAACCGCCTGTTTCATGTAACGCTCGTCCATGAGAATCTGCGGGCTGGGCTTCATGAACTCGGTTTCCAGCGCGATCCCGGCCTCGGCAAGCTCGAATCTCATGAACTCCAACAGCTCCTGCACGACCCGGTTCAGATCATCATAACTCAATTCGGCATTCATCGGCCGGACTGTGAACAGAAAATCCATGACGATTCGATTGAGCCGGTCAACCTCCTCCTTGATGATCAGGAGATTCTCCATCACCTTCCGGGTTTCGATCTGCCGCTTCCCGCTCATCTCCTTCTTCATCAGCTCCAGATGGATGCCGATGGAACCCAGGGGATTCTTTATCTCATGAGCCACTCCGGCGGTCAGGGTGGTGAGGGCCGCCAGGCTTTCGGCGCGCCGTAGTCTAGCCTCCCGGGCCCGCTTCTCCGTGACATCCTCGATGTGGATGACGTTCCCGGTGATCCATCCCTGGCGTACCAGAGGCATGATGCTCAATGAGAGGACGCGGCTGTAACCGTTTCCCAGGGTGAACTCCCGATCCAGCACCCGATCCAGCCCGCGCAGGTTTTCGGTAAGAAAATCCCGGATCTCCTCATCCCCGATCGCCTCCTCCAGAGACTTTTCAATGAGCTCCTCAGAGGTGAAGGGCAGCATTCGTTCGGCGGATTTATTGACCAGGAGGATCCTGTCTTCCCTGTCCGTCACCAGGACCCCGTCGCTCATCGATTCCATCACCATCTCCAACAGCTCATTGTCCCCGGCAATATCGGTTACGAGCTTGCGGATCTGGGAGCGATCCATCTTCTCGATCTTTTCCATCGCCCTCTGCAGGAAACGTCTCATCGGAGCGTCCTCAATGTGTAGTACAGGCTCTCCAGGGTGAGAGCGGGCTGCTGGTTGAAGGTGAGAAAGGCCTGCTGGTGACGTCGGATCGCCGCGTTCCAACGTCTGAGCACAAAGGGATTCAGGGCCCGCTCCCGCAGCAATATCAACAGCTGCCGCAGAATCTCCTCCAAAAAAGAACCGACAAAGCCCCGGGCCGTCTTGGGTGTGATGTTTTCCCGAAGCTCTTCGAGCACATCTTCGGAGTGAACTTCTTCAGAGTTTTCCAGGGCCGCCTGAACGAAGCGCCGGGCCAGTTTCTGCAGCAGATCTGGATTGACATCATTCCAGTACAGGAAGTACTCCCGCAGATCCCGGTAGTCCTGATCCTTTTCATGGAAAATCCTCTGCAGCACTTCCGCCTGCTCGGAGGGTTTTCTCTCGACGAACAGGTAGGGGCGAAGACGGGAACGCACGGTGGAGATCATGGCGCTGCGCCGGGTCGTGATGAGGATGATGAAGCTATCCGGAGGCGGTTCTTCCAGAAGCTTGAGCATGTAGTTGCTGGAGGAATCGTACATCCGTTCCGCGTTCTCCAGAATCATGATTTTGGCTCCCGAACGGGCTCCCGAAGCCGCGCCCGCTTCGGGAGTCTCCCCGGCCAGGGCCGTCATGTGCAGCCAGGCGGAGGCCTTCCTGAGCTGGTTGATCGGCACATTATCGGAGCTCAACGCCTTGGACAGCGTCTGGCTCAGGCTGACGACTCTCTCCAGGCGCTCGTCCAACCTCTGGACATCCACGCCCGAGTCACCGGCAGACTCCGGCTCGAAGGTATCCAGGTGCTCCTCGATTTCGAGGAGCGCCGAACCAACCTTCCTGATCTTGGACTCCTCCCCCTCCCATAGAATGGGATCGAAGCGCCGGGTGAGCTTGCGGACGGCCCGGACGAACAGATACTGTGCGGGCAGCAGCCGGGTTCGCCGCAAAACGTCCGCCGCGGCGGCGATTTCCAGATCGAAGTAGCGCCAGCCCAGCAGCAGGGTATTGGGATGGATCAGAAGACGCTGCTTCCGGCAGGCGGCGCAGCCACAGCTCCAACCGCCCTCCCCGGTGCAGGTCAACACCCGGGCCACTTCCAGAGCGGTGGACAGTTTGCCCGCGAAGGGAGATCCGTAGAACAGAACAGCCGAGGGCAAGACATGGGAGGTCAGTTCCTGCTGTAGCGTCTGAACAACGGTGGCTTGACCGATAATGTTTTCAAACATTCTCAACAAAAACTCTTGGTCCGAAAATGCGCTCCGGCGAGGGGAGCACCGGAAAGAGCATCCGGGCGAAAAAGCTCGATCCGAGCAGACTCTTGGGATCGAAAAAAGGCTGCCAGTTGATGATGAACAGAACCACCCCGACCACGATCAGACCCTCGGCCAGCCCTAAGAAAAAACCTAATGCGCTGTCCAGACGGTCGAGATTGAGCCGCTCAATGATGTTCTGCAGCATTCGCTGGACCAGCTTCACCAGTAGATATACCAGGAGAAAGAGGATCAGAAAGGCGATCAGCTGGTTCCACATCGAGTGGCCGAACTGCCTGTCCAGGAGCAGCGCCACGGGTTTGTAGAAAACGATTGCCGATGCGAAACCGAGGATCAGCGCCGCCATGCTTCCCACCTCTGTCACGAATCCCCGGAACGCTCCCCTGACAGCAGCGATGATCACGAGCAGGGCAAACACGATATCGATGACTTCAAAACTCAAAACCCGTTCACTCCGCTGCGTTCTCTTCGCAATATGAGCTGGGCTATGCGGCCGGCGGCATCCGGCCGGCTGAGCTGCGACGCGCGAGCGCCCATGCGCTCAAGCTTATCGGCATTACTGAGAAGATGCAACACGAGCTCAACCAGTTCACCCGCACTCACCTGCTCCTGCTGCAGGACGACGGAGGCCCCGGCCTCTGCGAAGAATCCGGCATTCTCGATCTGATCCCCCCGGCTGGCCCCGCGCGGCAGGGGTATTAAAATCGAGGGTTTGCCCAGGGCGGCCAGCTCCCAAAGCGTATTGGCTCCGGCGCGGCACAGCACCAGGTCCGCGGCGGCAAGAACGTCGGGCAGCTCCTCGTGAAAATAGGCCGTGGGGTAGTAGTGCGATTGCGTCTGATTCCGATCGAAGTGCTCGTTGCCCAGTTGATGAACCACGAAACAGGTCGCACGCAGGCGATCCAGCGCCTGCAGCACCAGGCGGTTGATCGAAACCGAGCCCAGGCTTCCTCCCAAAACGAGCAGCAGCGGCAGGTTTGCCGGACAGCCGAACATGGCCCGGCCCGCTTGAGGATCCGCGTTCAACAGCACTTTGCGAACCGGATTACCCGTGTGGATGACTTTACTGCGATACCTGTCATCGAAGTACCCGTGGCTGGCGGGGAAGGAGACCAGCACGTGATCTGCGAAGCGGGTATTGATCCGGGTCGCCAAACCGGGCCGCAGATCCGACTCGTGGGTCAACGAGGGGATACCCAGCAGTCGGGCGGCGGCCACCGGAGGTACGGACACGTACCCCCCCTTGGAAAAAACCAGGGCTGGTCGTTCTCGCAGCAGGATCACCACCGAGACGAGCAAGCCCGCTAGGATCTTGAAGAGATCGATGATATTCTGCAGGGAAAAATAGCGGCGCAGCTTGCCGGTAGGAATCCCGTAGTAGCGCAGCTGCCGTCCCTCAAGAATCCGGCGTTCCAGCTGCGAACCCGATCCGATCCAGACAACCCGGATCGGAGGCAGCTCATCCAGGACAGCCAATACCGGATAGACGTGACCTCCGCTTCCCCCCCCCGTAACGACTATACATTCTCTCATTAGCCAAAGGCACCTTGAAGCGCGGTTACCCCCCGTACTACAGTTGATCTTACCATGAGGAAACTGGCCTGTTCAACGTTCCTACTCCTGCTGCTCTGCCCGGCGTTCAGCCCGGCGGATACGGCTATCGAAACCCTTCTCCCGGCGCCGATCTTCGAGCGCCTCCTTCGGGAAGGAGAGCTCAGAAACAGCCTGCACCGGGACAACGCGCCGCAACTGATCCCGGATGTGGCCGAGCGGCCGGAGATCGAGAGTAGAATCCGGGAATTGGGGCTCACCGTGGGCACGGAGGTGCTCTCGGTGTACAAAAACGAGGCAGTGGATTTCGATTCCTCCGAATCCCGGCTCCGGATCTACAACATCCTGCTGTCGATGAGCACCATGAAGGGAACCCAGTACTATTCGGCCAGCCGGGAGCGGATGCGTACCCTGTTTGCCGAATCCTACGTGGTCGACGGCCCGGATACACAAAATCGGCTTCCCGACCCCGTGGTGCGGGAGATCCCTCCGGTCAGCAAGCTGACCGTGCTGCAGGAGGATCTCACCTTCGGGGAAAACATCTACGCCATGGAGCTGCGCTACTCCGGCGAGCTCTTCCTTCTGGACAATACAAACCTCACCACGATGCACTACCTCTTCTTTCCCATGGTGAGACCCGGGAACAGCGTCACCGTGATCCTGCTGATCCCCGCCGGGGAACAACTGCTGTTCTACGGAGCGATCGGAGCCCACACCATGCGCCTGCTGGGATTGGCGCGTTCCCGGGAGGATTCCTTCTACAATCGTTTGAAGGCTACCTACGGCTGGTTTACCCGGAGAATGGCCGCTACCTTTTGACAATCAGGTCACTACAACCTGGTTCCGGCCCCGCTGCTTGGCCTGGTACATGACCCCGTCGGCGTGGCTGATCCAGCGATCCGGCAACTCCCCCGGATTGTACTGGGCGACCCCTATGGAGACAGTGACGTTGAACACCTGCTCTGCACAGGTGAATTGGGTCTCCTCCATCTCTTTTCGGAAGCGCTCGGCAATACTCTGGGCCGTACCCGCCGTCGTATTGGAGAAGATCACGAAGAACTCCTCACCGCCATAACGGCCGGCGTAGTCATACTTCCGCAGGCTCCGGTTCAACCTGGCGCCGATCTCCTGGATGACCATATCTCCGCACTGGTGACCGTAGTTGTCGTTCACCCGCTTGAAGTGGTCGATATCGATCATGATCCCGGTGAGAGGCCAATCGAGCCTGTTTGAGCGTTCTATTTCGATTTCGATGCGCTTGAACAGGGTACGGCGGTTAAGCAGACCGGAAAGGGTATCCAGAGAGGCCAGTTGCTCCAGCTGATGACAGTTTTCCTGCAGCTCCTCATTGATGCGCCTTACCTTCTGGTACTCCTGTCTCAGCTGAATGTTTTCAGCCACCAGAGTCGACAGATTCTTGCCCTCCGGTTGCGGCTCCCCCTGAAGCGCTCCATATACCTCGGTCTGATCCCTCAGGCGGATAAGAGCCGCCTTGAGCCGGGCCTGCAGCTCCAGAGCCGTGATCGGCTTGCCGATGAAATCATCCGCCCCGAGCTCCAGCAGCTCATCCAGATCGTTCTTGTGGTTGAACCCTGAGATCATCACGATTTGAATGGGCTTGAGCCTGTAGCGCCTTCGAATCTGCCGGCAGACTTCGTACCCGTCCATTCCGGGCATCACCACATCCAGGATTAAAATCTGGATGTCATTGCCTGCCATCACTTCCAGGGCCTCTTCTCCCGAAAGCGCGCGAAACAGGGTGTATCGTTTGTCCTCCTTGAGGATCTCGACCATCAGGTCCAGATGTGCCTCGTTGTCGTCAACGACTAGGAGATTGGTCGGCACTAATGACTCCCGGTGCAAACGTTGCCCCATAGTAAACGAAATCTGCGGCTCCGGTCAATCTCAGGTGAGAAGGCGCAGAACGAGTTGGGAAAATCCGATCAGGGCGCCCAGAATACCCCCGAAGATATTAATCCAGCGCAGATGTTTTTGAATGACTATGAGCAACAGCCTCTCCACCTGAGCGACATCCAGACCATTGATCTTGTCCACAACCAGCTGCCGCACATCGAAACTCTCGATGAATGCGGGCAACCTGGCATCGATGATGCGAACAAGCTGGGCTGTCAGATAGGCGCTGGCGCGCTTCTGCAGCGCCGGTTCGATATGCAGAAGCTCGGCTATATTGTTCTGCTGATGTTCCTCCATGAACCTTCGGGAGAAGGAGACAACCTCCGCGGCTATGGCCTGGGAGGTCTCCTTCCTCGAAAGGAATGCCAGCACTTTGGTCGAAACATAATCAACGGTCTCCTGTTCGGGGATGCGAAGGTCTCGGATCAGGATCTCTGCCAAGGTACGGTCGGCCACCTTGCCCAATAACCTGTCGATCCCTGCGGCGATCCGCCGCCGGGCTCCCTCTTGCTCCGCCCGTGCCAGAAGCCGCTGCGCCAGTCCCCCCGCCAAACCCGCAGGCACCTGAGCGAACAGCTCGGCAGCGGGTCTGTCTCTCCACCGGGAAAAAGCCCTCTCCAGAACCTCTTTCAGGTCATTGAGAGTCTGCTCTTCGTAGGCATAGCTGCGCAGGGCGACCACGGCCTCTTCGACAATCTCGGGCATCTTCTGTTCCAGGGCGCGATCGAACTGCCCGGCGGATATCAGAAAGCGCTGCAGCATGTTCAGTTTTTCCAGGACGGTACGCAGCAGGCGCTTGCCCCGATGATTCATCTGCTCCCGCACCTGCTCCTGATCCAGCCAGCGGAACAGGGCATCGAACAGCGAGGGGAGCAGGCTCGCCAGCAGATCCGCCAGAACCCCGGTGAGCTCCGCGGAGACAACGCTCTCTATTTGCTCTTCTCCCTGCCGCCGCTGTTCCAGCCAGGCCTCCACTGCCCCGGCAATCCTCTCCCGGTTCTCGGGCCGGGAAATCAGGGGTACGAGCCGTTGAACAACCGCCATGCCCACTTCGCTCTCACCGACCAGTTCCCCCACCCGCTTCTCCCCCACTGAGTGGATCACCCGCCCGATAATGCCGCGTACCCCGTGGATGAAGCTCCGGGAGGAGAAGAAGCTGTACAGCCCCTCGGACAGGAAACCCTCCACCGAGGAAAAAACCAGCTCCTGGTTTCCCTTCTGCAGCGCGGCCAGAGGTGTGGAAATGATATCTGCGAGCAGCGTATCGATGTTCTGCTCCAGCCTGATCTTAAAGTTCTCCGTAGACAGCTGCCGTCGAACCGCCTCCTCTGTCAGAAGCTCCCTGGATACCATCTGTCCGATGCTCTCGGCCAGCTGGACGCGCTGCTTGGGTATGATTCCCGGAGTAAGGGGAAGCCGTATTCCAAGAATCCGAACTTCGGCAAGCGGCCGAAAGAGCATGCGGATGGCAATGGCATTGGTAACGTAGCCGATAACCGCTCCCAGAAGCGGCGGCAGAACCCAGGGCAACACTTCCGTCAGCCGGATTTCCCTGAAAAAACCGAAGTCCATGAGGCGGGAGTTACTCGAGATCTGCGGCGAAACGCTCGGCCTTGGATTTGGAATCCAGCACCTCGAGGAAGGCACCGAATACCCACCCCCGCAAGCCGCCGTAGTTGACCTGGTACCAGTAGGCCGTGGAATCGTCGATGGTCTCCTTGGCCTCGGTCCTGTTGATGATCTCCAGAATCGATCCCCGGCGCAGATGAGCTGTGATTTTCGCCTTCTGCAGGGGCTCGGTGCGCAGGCGCAGGAAGGGCGAGCGGATCACCCCCCACTCCGCGCTCAGGGTCAGCACCGGGGTCGGGGGCAGATCGATTGATTGCACAGGTTGTTCCTTTTCACAGGAAACCAGGGTCAGAGGTGCTATACTAAGTACCAAAACGATGACGGAAAAAAAAGCGATCGCCGAAAGCCTCATAATTTGTAATATTAACAACAATATGGCCAGAAAGACTACACTCGTTATTCTGCTGCTCATCGCCTGTGTTCTGCCCCTGGC
>CAZFMD010000025.1:0-1977 GCA_964520025.1 uncultured Spirochaetaceae bacterium | reverse complement strand
CCGCCTCGAACCCGGCCGGGGGGTGGACCTACCCGGCCCACTGGGGCGGTGGTTTTCGCCTTTCCATGGGGTACGGATTCGAGCTTTCCGAGCCCTCCGCCGCGCTGCAGGTGAGATTGGGGACTTCTGCCGGTGGATCTGCGAACTTCCACCTGCAAACCTTCACCACCCTCTTTATGTTTTATCCGGGCATCTTCCTGGAGCCATATCTGGAGCTGGACAATCCCAAGCGGGAAAAACGCAGCATCGCTGTGGTGCTGCCCATCGAATACGCCTTCCGCCGGGACTATAAATTCCACGGCTCGATTGGGATCGGCATCGTTCGGAGGTATACTCTGCAATGAGCATGATTTTAAGGTTTGGCCGTTCATCCAGACAGCACCGGATCACCGCCATGCTCCTGCCCGCCCTCATCCTGGCGGCGGGCCTGGCCCTGCTGGCCTCCTGCACCTTCGACCTGGATTACGACAGGTACGCCATCGTCTACGGGATTTCCGACTACCCGACCGTTCAGGATCTAACCAGCACGGATGACGACGCGAATGACATGAGCGATCTGCTTCTCTCCCAGGGATTCGACGTCATTCTCCGCGTTACCGATGACCCAGTCCAGACTCCGACCGTTCCTCCGAGTCCACCGAATATCGACGAAGCTTCCTACGATCAACTGGATCGAGATTTCCAAACCGTAGCGGGGCAGGCCGATCTGGACGATCTGTTCGTCTTCTACTTCTCGGGACATGGTACGCAAGTGTCCGCCGGAAGCTCGGAGAACACGCCCGGCAGCGACGAGAAAGATGAGGCGATCGTGCTCGTTAATGACGCCCTGGCCCTGGAAGAGTATCTGCGCGACGACACCCTGGCCGATTGGCTGCAAAAGATCCCCTGCGCCCGCAGGGTGGTAATCCTGGATTCCTGCTATTCGGGAGGGTTTATCAGCAATTCCCTGGAGGCGGATGCGATCTCGCAAAACTACACCGAGGATGGGGCGAACGGCCTGTTCGAAACTCTGGGCAATGCGATCTATCTGTACGCCAATTTTCAGGATTACGGCAGCGATATCCCGCCGGGGGAGGCCCTGGTGATGGCAGCCTCCGGGGAACTGGACTACGCATATGAAACCGACGGAAACGGAGTGATGACCCGCTATCTGCTGGAATCCGCAACCGGCGGGGATTTCAACCGGGACGGCTATGTCACGGTTACTGAGTCCTACTTCTACATCTACAGAAACATAAACAAGAACTTCAACATGCTATACGGACCCAGCGGCTACTCGTTTTTCCCCCACATATCCGGTGCTCCGGTGGACTATATCCTCTTTGTAAACGAGTAAAAAACGAAGGGTTCTTGGGTCATTTTGACCCGCTCCAAGTTTTCTCCCCCTCTCACCCTCGTATAACTGGTAAAATTCAAAGTTGAGAACTTTAGATTTTACCACTTTCCCCCATTTACCCGGGCGTGTTTCCAGGGCAAGGTGCAGGAACTGTCTGGTGCTCACATCTCGCGGATTCGTTTGAGCTCGTCCCGCAGAACCGCGGCCCGCTCGAACTCGAGGTTCTTGGCCAGCTCCAGCATCTCCTGCTCCAGGCGCCTGATCAGGGCCTGGCGCTGCTTGGGCACCAGGATGTTGTACTGGCGCTCCATCAACTCCAGGTCGAACTTCTCCAGACCTCGCTTCTCCTCCTTCTTGCGGATCAGCAGGTCCTGGATCGATTTGCTGATCGAGGTGGGGGTGATGCCGTGCTCCCTGTTGAACTGCTCCTGGATGGTGCGGCGGCGCTCGGTCTCCTCGATGGCTTCCCGCATGGCCTCGGATACGCGGTCGGCGTACATGATCACCTTGCCGTTGACATGCCGTGCCGCCCTGCCGATGGTTTGGATCAGGGAGGTGGCCGAGCGCAGGAAGCCGATCTTGTCCGCATCCAGGATGGCGATCAGGGACACTTCGGGCAGATCCAGCCCCTCCCGCAGCAG
>CAZFMD010000024.1:3512-23321 GCA_964520025.1 uncultured Spirochaetaceae bacterium | reverse complement strand
ACAGGATCCTCCAGCCGCCCCACATCCCGGACACTCTCCACGATCTGGTCGATCTTCTTGTCCGTGAGCACCAGGCGCTTGAACAGAGATTCCTTCAAGCCCGTTTTTCGGGCCTGCTCCTGGTCTTTGCGGTTCTCCTCGAGGATTCGTGCCCGTCCCCGCTCCAAAGCCTCGGCGATCTCGGCCAGGGCTCGATCTTTCAGCTCCGTAGATGCGCCGGCCAGTCGAAAGCTGGCTCTCTTGGCCGCCTGCGCCTGTTCCAGTACACTCATCATCCCAGCTCCTTGCTGCGCTCCGTGGCAGCCCGTATCGTATCCCCGATCACCCCGGCATAATCCGAGGTGTCCAGTATCTGCCGTCCGGCCAGGGTCGTGCCCCCCGGCGAGCTGACCATGTCTACGAGCTTCTGGGGCTCCATGCCGGTGTCAGCCAGAAGCTTGGCCGTGCCGAAAAAGGTCTGCAGCGACAGATTTCGAGCCACCTCCGGCTGCAAACCAAGGCTCTTGCCGGCGGCGATAAAGGCATCCACCAACCTGGCGACGAAAGCCGGCCCGGAACCGCTCAAACCGGTCACCGCGTCGAGCAGCTGTTCGGCGACCTCCGCGGCATAACCGGCCGCATTGAGCAGCTGCTGTACGATCTCCCTGTCCGACTGTCGAATCTTGGATCCGAAGGCATAGCCCGCGGCCATGGCTCCGACCAGACAGGGGGTGTTGGGCATCACCCGCACTACCCGGGCTCGCTTGAGCACCGATTCAATCCGACTGATCGACACCCCGGCGGCGATCGAGATCACCAGACGATCGGTATCCCGCAGTTGTTCCAGCACGGGCTGGATGTTCTGAGGTTTTACAGACAGAAACACCACTTCCGAGTCCTCGGCAAGTTGCCGCGGGCCTTCTGCCGGTTGCACGTGCGGCAGCTGTTTGCCGAACAGCGCCAATCGATCTGCGCTGACATCACAAACGTAGAGGCTTACTCCGGGAAAACTGTCAGTAATCGTCTTGGCCAGGGCAAATCCCATGTTCCCGCCGCCGACAATGCCTATGCTGTTCACCATATGGGATGTTCCTTTCCTTATGCGCACGTGGAGTGTAGTACATGGTCAGGGAAAAGTTCAACCGACAGGAAGGGGCTCTACTTCAGCTTTTCTTTCTTAGCCGTACCGAAATCCCGGCGGAAGCTCAAGGCGCTGAAAATCGGCGGGTCGATCAGGGGCCTGCCGTGGAGGATCAGGTGGGTCAGGTTGCGGGCGATCCCCGGTCCCATCATAAAGCCCTGGCCGCACATACCCACGGCCAGGTACAGGCCCTTGACCCGGTCCACCTGATCGCAGATCGGCAACCCATCCGGTGTCATGGGGTACAGCCCCCGCCAGACCCGGCGGACCAGTACGTTTTTCAAACGCGGCAGCAGGCCGATCAGGCGGCGTGAGACAACAGGCAGGAACTCCGAGGTCGGTTCCCGGTCGGTTCCCACGAAGATGTTTTTGGGGGTATAGCAGAAGATGATCGGGCCCTCCTTGGTCTGGGCGAAGTAGAAATTGGCCGTCTTTCCCTCCGGCCCGGGGCGCAGATCCACCACCAGGGGGCCCAGAAACTGCTCCATTGGAGCGGAAATCCCGGCTTCGTGGCTGTCCGGGATCACCGGAACCTCCAGGCCTGCCAGGGCACCGATATCCCTAGCCCGGGCACCGGCGGCATTGACAACGACCGGAGCGCTGTAGCTGTCTTTGTCTGTACGGACGCCCTGCACGCACCCGGCGCGAATGAGCAATCCCGTCACCTCTTCTCTGAAATGATAGGTGCAGCCGCGGCTGCGGGACTCCCGGAACATGGCATCGATTGCCAGTAGCGGCGATACCTGTCCGTCCTCGGGGGACAAGGTACCGCCCAACAACCCGGTCGGCTGAATACCCGGGACCGCTTCGCGAATGCTCGGCGCATCATGCCAGTCGATGTTCAGGCCGAAGGATTTCTGAACCGGCAGCAGACCTTTGAGGATACGCTCTTCCCGAGCAGTATAGGCCACAAAGCAGTATCCCCCCTTCTTCCAGCCTATGTCCTGACCGTAGCTCTGCTGCCACTCGCCAAAGATCCGCAGGCTCTCCTGGCAGATGAGGATTTTAGCCGCATCGGAGTGGGTGGCCCGTACTCCGCCAATAGCGGCCTTGTTCTGTCCCTGACCCACGGTGGATTCGGATTCCAGAACCAGAACCTTCTGCCCCTCCAGGGTCAGGAAAAAGGCCGTGGGAACACCCACGCTTCCTGCGCCGATTACGATGGCATCGTAGCTGTTGCCCACCGCTATTCCCCATTCTCCTTGTCCGCCGCACCGGCGAACACCCGCAGGGCCACCTCCATCTCCAGAGGCCGCTCGACCAAGGGTGTCACCTCCTTTGGATCCACACCCTCTTCGCGGAACAGACGCAGGATCAGCTCCTGGCAGTTCTTGCCGCCGCAGGCTCCCATGCCGGTGCGCAGGGCCGCCTTGAGCTGGTTCATATCCCGACATCCCTCCCGGATCATATCCACGATCTCCCCCTTGGTGACCCGCTCGCAGCGGCAGATGATCACCTCCCGATCCTCCACTTGCACCTCGGCGGCAGCCGCCTGTTCCGGCTCGCCCAACCTGAAACCGGCCACACTCAGCCGATCGGCGAAGGGCACCTCCAGGAGAATCAGGCGGCGATGATCCTGGCTCGGGGCATTGCGGATGGCCACCACCATCCCTGTCCCGACGGGTTCACCGTCCAACCCCACGGTGATCACCTGAGTTCCCGGTCGCAAACCGCCGTTGCTGATTTCAAAGGGAAGGGTCAGGAGGGCCCGGCGCTGCTCGGGGTCGTAACTCTCGTCCACCAGCACGATAGCCAGCCCCGGACAGGCGCTGACGCAGCGACCGCAGCCCAGGCAGGAGTCCCCCTGGAAGGAGGGCCACCCGGTTAGCTTGCCGCCCTCGGTCCTGATCGCCATCTGGGGGCAAACCTCGGTACAGGGATTGCACGGGATCTCCTGGAGGCAGCGGATTAGCGGATAGATCTTCCCGGGAAGTCTGCGGGGGGAGAACTCCTGCGCCTGGCCCGGCTTGCCCCGCATGACCTCCAGGAGCGGCTCCCACTCGCCGGGCAGGATGGTCGGCCTGTCCAGCAGCTTGAGGATCCTGCGGCCCTGGATGCGGCCGCTGAACATGGCCGCACTGGCCTCGGCGATTCGCTCGGCATCACCGGCGGAGAGCACCCTCAGTCCGTACTCCGTGGCCTTCCTGAAAAGCTCATTCACCGGAGCCAGGCCCACGGCAACCAGCAGGGTGTCCACCTCGTATATCCTTTCGCTCCCCGCCACGGGATGAAAATCTTCATCGAGCCGTCCGACAACTACCCGTTCCACGTGCTCCCGCCCCTCGGCGCGCAGGATCGTGTGGGAGGTATAGATGGGCACACCCAGGCGCAGCAGCTTGTCCAGATGAACCTTGTACCCGCCGCATTCGGGGAGCGCCTCCACCAGCCCGGCCACGGTGATCCCAGCCTGCAGGGCATGGTAGGCGGCGATCAAGCCGACGTTGCCGCCGCCGCAGATGAACAGACGCTCTGCGGGCCGGACCAGGTCCCGGTTTACCAGGGTTTGAAAGGCACCGGCTCCGTACACACCGGGCAGATCGCAACCGGGGAAAGCCAGGGTCTTTTCACGGGCGCCGCAGGCCACCAGCAGGATCTCCGGCTCTACCAATACGTAGCGCCCCTGCTTTACAATACCCACCTTGCCGTCCGAAAAAACTCCCACGGCGGGAGAGGACAGCCAGGTCTGAACCAACTCCGGCCCGAAACTCCTCAGCTGCTCTTCCAGAAGCCCGGCGATATCCGTGCCCCGTGTGCCGGCGTAGCAGTCTCCCCGGGAACCGAAGAAATTATGGGTCTGGAGAGTGAGCTTGCCCCCCAACCTCTGCTTGTCATCGACCACGAGGCAGCGAACACCCGCCTTGGCCAGCTCGATGGCTGCCGAAAGCCCGGCCGGGCCGCCTCCGATGATAAGCACCGGGATTGTAACCACCGGGGTATCGGTCATTGCCGGAAGTGCATTATCCGCCGGGACGGCCGGCTTGCCCCGACAGGGTTCCACCCTCATGCCGGGCTCGACCACGGTCAGGCAGGCTTTTACCGGACAGCCATCGGCGATCACCATGCACTGGGCACACTGGCCGTTGGCACAGAAGATCCCCTGAGGCGCCCCATCCTTGTGGTGGCGGCCGAGGATACTGATTCCCTGAGCCAGCAGGGCCGAAGAGATGACCTCTCCTTCCTTGGCCATATATTGCTTCCCGTCGAAGGTGAAGGGTATATCCGCCCGTGGTTCTATGGATAGGATCGGATGCTTTTCGATTCGGCTCATACCCTACTCCCGCAACAATCCTGCCAGCAGTACCGCCCAGTCCCGGATATCCGTCTGCACCTGGAGCCAGGCTTCGGACCGGGTGGCGCAGCGAAAGTGCAGGGCGCATTGCCAACAGGTAGTGACCAGAGATTCGGCGCCGGCTTGTTCTGCCTCCTGCAACCGTTCTACCTGCATCAGCTTGGAGTAGCCGCTGCAGTTGATCCAACAGGAGGTACCGCAGCAGCGGGCCGACTCCCGGGAGTGCTCCATCTCCACCAGCTCCAGTCCGGGCACGGCCCTCAGCACCTCCCGGGGTGCCTCGTACACCCCCAAGCCGCGGCCCAGCCTGCAGGGATCGTGGTAGCTCACCCGGTGAGGCCACTCGGCGAAACGGAGCCGGGACAGGCGGTCGGCCACCAGCTCGGAAAGATGGAGGACCGTGACCCCTAGTTCCCCGACCAGCTCCGGGTAGCTCACCTTCAGGGTATGGCAATCCTCGGGGGAGGAAACGACCACGGTTTTTGCCCCGCTCGCCCGGATCGCCTGCATGTTCAACTCCGCCAGGTTCCGAAAGCCCTCCAGATCTCCGGTCCACAGCAGGTCATGACCGGAAAAACGCTCCTGTTCAAGGACCACGGGCCGCACCCCCAGATGATTGAGCAGCCGGATGGCCGCCCGGACCGATTCCAAAGCCCCGGGCCGAAGATCGGAAAAGGCGGTGTCCAGGAAGGATGCAGCTCCCACCCAGTACAGGGTGTCACCCTGGCCGCGCTCCACCTGCAGATCCTCCTCACCGTAGATCCAGGCGTTGCGATCGGCCTTGGTTCTGCCTCCGGCATCGATTCGCTGGGAGGTGAGCATTATCCCGCCATGCGTCTGGGAACCGCTAATCCCCTGCCGCGCCGCCTCGAAGCGGACCGCCCGGATGAAGCGCGACATATCCCCCTTGCTCTCCGTAACCTCTCGACACAGTCCGCAGGTCAGACATTCCCAGATCAGGGGGCTGTGCACAAGCTGCTCTGGCTTCTCTCCGGCCAACCGGGCGATCCGCTCCGGAGAGAACTTCGGATTCACCCCGGCTACGGGACACAGCTCGTTGAGCCGGCGGCTGTGTTCGAGAATTGCCGGAATACCGTATTCGCTACTCAGCTTTGACAGATCGAACACCTCTATGCTCCTACCCAAAAAGCCGCCCGAGAGCCGAGCTCCTTGATGGAAGCCTCCACCTGAAGAGCGAACTCCCGCGGTTCGCCGTCGGGCTTTCGGACAAAGCGGAGCCTATCCTCGGGAATGCCCAGCAGCTCCAACAGTGCGCAGAGGCGCTGCAGATTGTCTTCAGCCACCCGGCTTCCGAAGCCGTAGTGGCATTCCTGCTTTGCACAGCCCAATATGAGCACACCGGCGGCGCCCAGCTCGAAAGCCCGGAGAAGATCTCCCGCTGACAGGCGTCCCAGACACATGAGCTCTATGACCTTCGGCCTCGTTTCTGCTGGCAGGGTCCGCAGAACCTCGCTCCAGCGACAGGTCAATATGAGGACCGGGGACTCCTTCTCTTCGGTTTCGAAAACCTCCCTCAGCTGTGCCGTTATCCTCTCGCTGCTGAAAAAGCCCTGGTCGATCGCTGCGGTGGGGCAGAGGGAAACGCAGGTACCGCAGCCCCGGCACATATCCTCCTGGACCCGGGCAATGAACCTGCCATCCCCGCGGTAGACGACCCGGATGGCCTTGTAGTCGCAGATCTCTTCGCACACCCCGCAACCACGGCAGAGAGCCTCATCGATCCTGACGGTGATCCCCGAAGCCCGGTAGAGTCTTCCATCGTAGCGAATCGGGGTGGAGTCAGCGCCAGCAAACTCCTTATAGGCCTCCGCGGGCACGCGAAACAGCATGTTTTCCGCAGCGTCCCCCGGCCCTGCATCCCCCGGATCAGGCGCGAGGATCAGCTGCTTGTTTTGGCAAACCCCCACACAGGTCCGGCACTCCAGGCAGGGTCCGCAGCGCAGACAGCGCTGGGCCTCTTCGATGGCTTCGGCTTCACTCAGGCCCTGTTCGATTTCCGCGAAGGAGTTCCGCCTGTGCTCCGGAGACAACCGGGAGCCCTGGTTTCGGGCCTTGCGCTGCGGTGGGCGCACCTCGAGGGCCAGCTCAGAAACCAACTCGGAAGTTGGCTCCAGGGCTGACTCTATGGCCGGCCCCGGAGCCGGCTCATCCTGCCGGGCCCCTTCTCCCCGCAGGTAGCGCAGGATCGAGAGAGCCGCCCGGTGCCCCGCGGCGATGGCCTCCACAACGGTGGCAGGGCCGCTGACCGCGTCCCCGCCGGCAAAAACACCCGCCCGGGAGGTCTCCAGGGTATGCTCATTCACCACGAGGAGGTTGCGCTCGGAGATCTCCAGGCCGTGTCCCTCCGCCAGGAAGGAGGCATCCAGCTGCTGACCGATGGCCGGAATCAGGGCATCGCAGGGCACGAGGAACTCCGAGCCGGGTATGGGCACCGGAGCCCGGCGGCCGCTTTGATCCTCTGCGCCCAAGCGAAGGCGGATGCACTCCACCCCTTCCAGTCTTCCCTCCCGGACCACGAGCCGCACCGGGGCGGTGAGGAAGGATACGTCGATCCCTTCCGCCTCGCCGTCCTCTACCTCTGAGGGATGGGCCGGCATCTGCTCCCTGGAACGCCGGTACAGCAGCTGCACGCTGTCCGCACCCAGACGGATCGCCACCCGGGCGCTGTCCACTGCGGTGTCACCGCCCCCGACTACCACTACCCGATTGCCCGGGCTCTGCGCGCGCCCCAATGCCGCCTCTTTCAGCAGCGAAACCCAGTCGATCAAACCTTGCCGCACCTGCTCCTCGCCCGGGATTCCCAGGCGGGCCGGACGCTGAGCCCCGGTGGCGACAAACACGGCCCGATGCTTCCCGGCGACCTGTTCGAAGGCGATCCTGTCCCCGACCCGAGTGTTCACCTTGATATCCACGCCCAGCTGTTGGATGGCTGCGATTTCGACGTTGAGGATATCCCAGGGCAGACGGTAGGCCGGGATGCCGGTGGACAGCATGCCCCCCGGGATGGGAGAAGCCTCGAACACATTCACCCGATAGCCCTGGCGGGCCAGATCGGCCGCGCAGGTCAGCCCCGCGGGTCCCGAGCCTATCACCGCCACCTTTTCGGAGCGCAGAGGCACGGGAGAGAAACCGGGAATAATCCCCCGGCGCAGCTCGTAATCCGCCACGAAGCGTTTCAGGGCGGCGATGGCCAGGGGTTCGTCAACATCCTTGCGACGGCACTGTTCCTCGCAGGGATGCGGGCAGATCCGGCCGCAGATACCCGGGAAAGGATTGGTCCGGCGGACCTCTTGCAGCGCCTCCTGAAACCGTCCGGCGGCGATCAGGGAGACGTAGGCCTTGACGTTGGTGCCCAGCGGGCACTGTACGGTGCAGGGGGAAGTTTCCAGGGTCTGCACCTTCAGAGGGATCGGTGCCGCCTCATTCCCAAGCCATTCCAGGGTCTTGATCTTCCCCATGCTCCTCTCCGCTCTACGGTTCCCACGCCCCGGGCGTCCGAGCACTAGGCCTCCATAAACGGATAGCGGTAGTCCCGGGGTGGAAGGAAGTTCTCTTTGATAGCCCGGGGGCTTACCCAGCGAAGCAGGTTCCAGAGGCTCCCCGCCTTGTCATTGGTGCCGCTGGCCCGGGCGCCGCCGAAGGGTTGCTGCCCCACCACCGCCCCTGTGGGTTTGTCGTTGATGTAGAAGTTTCCCGCCGCGTTCTCCAGCCGATGCTGCGCCTCGGCCACCGCCCCCCGATCCCGGGCGAAAATCGCTCCGGTGAGGGCGTAGGGTGAGGTCTGGTCGCACAGCTCGAGGGTCTGCGCGTAGCGGTCGTCGTCGTACAGATAAACCGTCAGCACGGGGCCGAATATCTCCTCCTGAATGGTCCGGAAGTTGGGATCGTCGGTAAGCACGACGGTAGGCTCTATGAAGAATCCCCGGCTGTCATCACACTTACCGCCGTAGATGATGGAGGCCTTGTCGGCTTTTTTCACGTATTCGATGTAACCGGCGATCTTGTCAAAGGCGGCCCTGTCGATCACCGCGTTCATGAAGGCGCTGAAATCTTCCACATCTCCCATCTTGACGGTTTTCAACTCTTCGATCAGATAGGCCTTGAGATCCTCCCAGAGACCGCGGGGGATATAGGCGCGGGATACGGCGGAGCATTTCTGGCCCTGATACTCGAAGGCACCCCGGATCAGCCCCACTCCCAGAGCCTTGAGGTCGGCGCTCCGGTGGGCGAAAATAAAATCCTTGCCGCCCGTCTCGCCCACGATCCTCGGATAGGAGCGGTACAGCTTGATGTTCTTGCCCACAGTCTGCCACATCTGCCTGAAGGTCTCCGTGCTGCCGGTAAAGTGGATACCCGCCAGCTCGGGCGAGCTCATTACCAGCGGCCCTATCTGCGCGCCGGATCCCGGAATGAAATTGATCACACCGTCGGGCAGCCCGGCTTCCTGGAACAGCTTCATCAGGTGGTAGGCGGAGAATACCGCGCTGGAGGCGGGCTTCCACACCGATACATTGCCCAAAACCACCGGAGCCGAAGGAAGATTCCCTGCGATCGAAACGAAGTTGAAGGGTGTGACGGCAAAGACGAAGCCTTCCAACGAACGATACTCCATCCGGTTCCAGATCGGAGGAGGCGAATACGGAGGCTGCTGGGCGAGTATCTGGGTGGCATAGTAGGCATTGAAGCGCAGGAAATCGATCAACTCACAGGCCGAGTCGATCTCCGCCTGAAACACGTTCTTGCTCTGCCCCAGCATGGTGGCGGCATTCAGGGTAGCCCGCCATGGCCCGGCGAGCAGATCGGCCGCCTTGAGGAATACCGCCGCTCGATCCTCCCAGGGCAGGGCCGCCCACTCGCCGTGGGCCTTCAGGGCGGCATCGATGGCCATCTGCACCTCCCTCTCCCCGGCCTGGTGGTAGGTGCCTATCACCCTGCGGTGATCGTGAGGCAGGATGCATTTACCCAGCTTGCCTGTTTTGATCTCCCTGCCTCCTATAATGAGGGGGATCTCGATCTCCCCGTTCTTCAGTTCCGAGAGCGCCGCTTCCACCTCTTTGCGCTCCCCTGTGCCGGGGGCATAGCTGCAGACCGGCTCGTTGACGGGCAGCGACAGGTTACAGATCGCATTTCCCATGACTGACCTCCTGTATTCTATGATACTCAGCGACTACTTGATCCGCTGTGTTCTCGTTTCTCCATGAACCGATTGAAACGATCGACGTGGGCTTGGGCCAGCAGCCGGGCCTCACTGGCCCGGCCCTCTTGCACCGCCTGCACGATCTTGCACAGGTCCTGGTAATTCTCCTTGAGCATTTTCTTGCTCCGTGGCAGAAATGAATCGTAGTAGGGTTTGATGTTGTCGTGGACGATCTGCAGCACCGTCTCATAGACGGGGTTTCTGGAGATGCGGGCCAATGCCATGTGCAGCTGGTTGTCCGTGCGGATGAACTCATCCCAGCGGGTGGGCCCTAGTTCCGATATTTTTTCCGCCTCTTGGAGCAGGCGTTTCAAATGTTCGATATCCTCCCGGGTGGCCCGCTCCGCGGCCAGGGCGGAGACGTTCCCCTCCACCGCCTCCCGGAACTCGGCCAGATCGTGGAGAGAAACCTTGTGGTAGCGAAAGAGGAACGACAGGCTGTCACTGGCCTGCTCGGTGGTCACCGCCTTGATCACGGCCCCGCCCTTGGCCCCTGTCTTGATGCTGATCAGGCCCTTCTGCTCCAGGACGCGAAGCGCTTCCCGCAGGGTGCCGCGGCTTACCTTGAAGGTCTCTTGGAGCTCCCGTTCGGAGGGCAGCCTGTCACCGGCTTTGAGCCGACGTTTGAGGATGGCCTCTTCGATCTGATTGCTTACATCCTGAAAGATACGATTCGGAGTGACCTGCTTAAACATAATAATGGTTCTACCATTATACAATTAATCACAGGGGATGTCAAATACCGTAGCGCTGGTTGTAGCGGGGGTAATTGCAGCGGGGCGTTATTCGGTAATGATGCAGCAGACAGCTACACCGCTTCCTGGCTCGTGCGGGAGATGATCTCGTCCTGGAGCTCCCTGCCGAGATCGCAGAAATAGTCACTATAACCGGCCACGCGCACGATGAGATCCCTGTGCTCCTGCGGATTTTCCTGAGCCTGGCGCATGATTTCCGCATCCACCACGTTGAACTGCACGTGATGGCCGTCCAGCCGGAAGTAGGCGCGCACCAGCTGAGCGAGCTTGTCGATTCCCTCCCCGCCCTTCAGGACATCAGGCATGAACTTCATGTTCAGGAGCGTGCCGCAGGTACGCAGGTGATCCATCTTGGCCGCCGACTTGATAACCGCGGTGGGCCCTTTGCGATCCGCCCCCTGCACCGGAGAGATGCCCTCCGATGTCGGCAGGCCGGCCCGGCGACCGTCCGGGGTCGCACCCAGGACCGATCCGAAGTAGATGTGGGAGGTGGTGGGCAGCATGTCCACGTGGTACTCACCGCCCTTCGTATTCGCTCGGCCGTCGATTTCGTTATGAAGGGCGTCAAAAACCCGGACCATGATGCCGTCGGCATAGTCATTGTCGTTTCCGTACCGGTGGGACTTGTTGGCCAGCAGGAGCCTGATCTGTTCATCTGATTCGAAGTTGTGTGCCAGCGACTGCAGCAGGGCGTCCATGGTGAGGGAAGCGTCGTCGAATACGTGTTTGCTGATCGCCGACAGGCTGTCGGTAATGGTGCCGATCCCCACACATTGGATGAAGCTCGTGTTGTACCTGGGGCCTCCGTCGTTGTAGTCCCGGCCCTTCTCAATGCAGTCATCGATCAGTACGGACAGAAACACCGCCGGCATCTCCCGGGCGTACATCCGCTCGATGTACTGATTTCCCGCCACCTTCAGGTCCACGAAATGATGCAGCTGCTTTCGGAAAGCGGCGAACAGATCCTCGAGGCTGCCGAAGGAGCGGGGATCACCACTTTCCACGCCGATTCGCCGCCCGCTGCCGGGATCCACGCCGTTGTTCAGCGCTATCTCCAGGATCTTGGGCGTATTGAGGTATCCGGTCAGGATGTAGGCCTCCTTGCCGAACGCCCCGGTCTCCACACAGCCGCTCGTACCGCCCTCCCGGGCGTCCTCGATCCTCTTGCCGCAGCGCACCAGCTGTTCCACCACACCGTCTGCGTTGAAGATCGCCGGATAACCGTAGCCTTTGCGTATGACCCGGCAGGCGGCTTTCAGGAAACGATCGGGGTTCTTGCGGCTGAGCTGGATGTTGCCCTGGGGTTGCAGCAGGTGGATCTCCTCCATGACTTCCAGCATGATGTAGGAAAGCTCGTTAACGCCGTCGCTTCCATCCGGCAGGACTCCGCCGATATTGATGTTCGTGAAGTCGTTGTACGTCCCGCTCTCCTCTGCGGTTACACCCACCTTGGGCGGCGCGGGGTGATTGTTGAATTTGATCCAGAAACACTGCAGGAGCTCCCTGGCAAAATCTTCCGACAAGGAGCCGGATTCCAGGTCCTTGGCGTAGAACGGATGGAAGTAACGATCCAGATGTCCGGGATTCATGGCATCCCAGCCGTTCAGCTCCGTGATCGTCCCCAGGTGCATGAACCAGTACATCTGCAGCGCTTCCCAGAAATCCCGGGGCGCATGAGCCGGCACCCGGCGGCAGTTGGCTGCAATCCGCTCGAGCTCCTCCCTGCGCCGCGGATCCTTCTGGCTCCGGGCCAGTTGTTCAGCCAGCTCCGCGTGGCGCTCGGCAAAAGCGATGACCGCATCGCAGGCGATGCTCATCCCGGTCAGCTGCTCCCGCTTGGCCGCTGCCTCACGATCATTGATGAAATCCAGCCGGTCGATCCGTTCGGCAATCTGCCGCTTGAAATCGAGAAGGCCTTTGCTGTAGAACTTCCCGTCCAGCGTGGTATGGCCCGGGGCCCGCTGTTCCATGAACTCCGTGAAGATGCCCGCTTCGTAGGCCGCTTTCCACTCATCGCTAAGTCCTTGAAACAGGCGCTCCCGCATCGAGCGGCCGCGCCAGAAGGGTATGATCTGCTCGCGGTAGCTGCGAATGGCCTCCTCGCTAACCGTATAGCGGGTCTTGGGCCGGGTGTTGAGGATGCGAAGATCCTCCTCGCTGTGGCAGGTCAGCTCCGGATAGGTGGGGACCGCCTTGGGCCGGGGTCCTCTCTCTCCCACGATCAACTCCCCTTCCCCTATATAGATGCTCTGATGCCGGCACAGGTGCTCGAAGGCCCGGGCGCGCATCACCGGTGCGGAGTACTTGCCGTTATTCTCCCGGTAGAACTCCGTGATGAGCTCCGCCCTTTCGGTTGACAGACTGACCTCGGCCCGGTAACTCTCCTCTCGAAGGCAACTTACTCTTTCGCTCATCAGGTTAATCTCCTCCATTTTCGTTCGTCTCCGCATACATTACCTCTAGACCCCGCGTTTCCAGCTGCCGGGCTACCCGTCTCATGTCCGCCGCTGTCAGCCGGGCATCCTCATATCCCGACGGGATCGGCATAGCGAATCTTTCATATTTTTCCAACGCCGTGGGATGGAAGGGCAGCAGTCTGACCGCAGGCGGGGCGGCCAGGGAACAGAGGAACTCGCCGGCAGCCTCGATGTTGCCTGTATCGTCGGTCACAGAAGGTATGACCGGAATCCGCACCTCTACCTGGTGTTGCCTCTCGCACAACCAGCGAAGATTTTCCAGAATCCCGCCGTTGTCCTGCCCGGTGAACTTCCTGTGCACTTCGGCATCGATGATCTTCACGTCGAAGAGGAACAGGTCCGTATGCCCGGCAACTTCCGCCAGGATCTGTGGCTCCGCAAAGCCGCAGGTGTCCACGGCCCTGTGGATCCCCCGCTCACCACAGAGCTCCAACACCTGGTTTAGAAACTCCGGCTGGGCCAGCGGCTCTCCCCCTGAGAAGGTAACACCGCCCCCGGATTCGTCGAAGAACGGCGTATCCCGTTCGATTTCAGCGACAAGCTCTTCGGCAGAGATTCGCCGCCCTACCTGCTCCATGGCTCCGGAAAGACAGGCCTCCGTGCAGAGGCCGCAACCGGCGCACAGGGAAAGATCCCGCTCTACGCCGCCGTCGGTCAAGCGCAGCGCACCGTTCGGGCAGGCCTCCAGGCAACGTCCGCAGGCCACGCACAGGTTGCGCCTGTACAGCACCGTGGGAGCGAACCCCTGGCTCTCGGGATTGTGACACCACTGGCAGCGCAGGGGGCAACCTTTCAGAAAAACGGTGGTGCGGATGCCCGGACCGTCATGGAGTGCGTATCTCTTGATGTCGAAGATGGTGCCGGATGTCATTGCCTGCCTTCGCGTCCTCGCGTCCTCGCGTCCTCGCGTCCTCGTTGCAATAAAGATAGGATTAATTTACCATCCCTATATAGCATAAAACCTTAGCCGCGGCTTGGTTTTCGGCACAACATCGGCATTTCGGCTGTTCGCAAGGATATTGGATTGTCTGATATAGGATTGTCTTCGCAGCAGATCAACGGCATTGCAGATATCCCCCTTCTGCCCACCGCGGAACAGCTGTTCGATCTGATCTCGGATACGGTGTTTTTTGTCAAGGACCGGGAGGCCCGATACGTGGCTGTCAACCGAACCCTGGTCAGGCGCTGCTCTCTCGGCTCCAAGGCGGAGCTCCTGTCAAAGACCACCATCGAGGTTTTTCCGGCCCCCATGGCGGAGAGCTACCACGAGCAGGATGAGCAGGTTCTGGAGAAGGGAGCACAGATACGGGATCTGCTCGAGCTCCATCTGTACGTCAAAGGCAAGCCCGGGTGGTGTATCACCACCAAACTGCCTCTTCGCGGCAAAAACGGGAAAATTGTCGGCCTGGTGGGGATTTCAAAGGACATCCCCGTGCCGGAGACCCGGGATAGCGGTTTCAAAGAGCTGGCCGGGGCCGTGGAATACATCCAGAACCACTACGGCAGACGGTTGACGATCAAATCACTGGCCCGAATGTGCGGGCTGTCGGTCTATCAGTTCGAGAGGCGTATGAAGCGGGTCTTCCAACTGACCGCCGGCCAATTCATCATCAAAACCAGGATACAAACGGCCTGCGAGCTGCTTGGATCTAGGAGCAACTCAATCGTCGATATTGCATTGAAATGCGGTTTCTCGGATCAGAGTGCCTTTACCCGCCAGTTCAAGGTTACCACCGGCATGACACCCACCCAGTACAGGGAGGGGTTGAAAGGATGAGAAGAGGACAATGACGAAGACAACAGATTGGCAGGCTCCCGAGGGGTGGATACAAATAAAGACAATCGATGCCCACACCGAGGGTGAACCGCTGCGGGTTATCATCCAAGGTTTTCCGGATTTGCCGGGAAACACGATTCTCTCCCGGCGCAGATACGCCAAACAGCGGCTGGACAACTTGCGCACCGCCCTCATGTGGGAGCCCCGGGGCCATGCCGATATGTACGGATGCATCCTTACCCGGCCCGTTACCCCGGACGCCGATATAGGTATCCTGTTCCTGCACAACGAGGGCTTCAGTACCATGTGCGGCCACGGAATCATCGGCGTAGTGACGGTCGCCCTGGAAACCGGCATACTACCGGCAGCCGAGCCTGAAACCACCGTAAAGATCGATACCCCCGCCGGCCTGGTCGTGGCTCGTGCCCGGGTTTCGGATGGGCGTGTGCGCAGCGTCTATTTTGAAAATGTTCCCTCCTTCGTCCTGGCCCTGGACGAAACGGTCAGCGTACCCGGTCTGGGCAAGGTCCGCTACGACCTCGCCTTTGGGGGAGCCTTCTACGCCTATGTCCGGGCCGAAGATGTCGGACTCGACTGCAGCCCGGAGCAATACGGAGAGCTCATCGAAAGAGGGATGGCGATCAAGCGGGCGGTCATGGCCGGCCGACCGATCCCGCATCCCTTCGAAGAGGACCTGAGCTTTCTCTACGGCACCATCTTCATCGCTCCCCCCCTTGGCGATGGGGCGGACAGCCGAAATGTATGTATCTTTGCAGAGGGGGAGGTGGATCGCTCTCCCACCGGCACCGGGGTCAGCGGGCGCCTGGCCCTGATGCACGCTCGGGGTGATATCGGGCTGAACGAGAAAACAGTAATCGAGAGCATCATCGGCAGCCGTTTCACCGGCTGGATTACAGGAACGACCACCTTCGGCCCCCATGCCGCGGTCATTCCTCAGGTGGAAGGCTCGGCCCACATCACCGGCCGCCATGAGTTCCTGATCGATCCTGAGGATCCTTTACGGGACGGATTCATTCTCCGCTGATCGAGTCGCTCAAAGGACGATCAGCTGTTTGGGTATCTGCGCAAGGGGCCGGCAGCCTCGATCCTCGACAACCAGGGTATCCTCGATGCGCACTCCTCCCCACCCGGGAATATAGATTCCCGGCTCCATGGTCAGAACCTGGCCGCTCTCCAGCTCCGCCGTGCCGTTGGCCTCGATCGAGGGGGCTTCGTGAATCTCCAGTCCCACGCCGTGCCCTATTCCCCGGCCCGAGTACTCGGCGTATCCCGCCGTGGCGATGATCTCCTGGACCTCTTGATAAACCGTTCCGCTCGATACACCGGCCTTGATGAGCTGTAGCCCTCTGCTCTGGGCTCTTTGCACAAGATCGTAGATCTCTCTCTGTTTCTGAGACACATGATCGACCGCTACGGTCCTGGTGAAGTCGCATCGGTAGCCCCGGTACTGGGCTCCAAAATCTAAAATAACGAAATCCCCCGCCTCTATTACTTTCTCTGAAGGGGCGCCGTGTTGAAGAGAGCTCCTGGCGCCTGAAATGAGTATTGTATCAAAAGCAGGAGCCTCGGCACCGTTTTTCCTCATGTAGGTTTCCAGCTCCAGGGCAAGATCCTGCTCCCTGGCTCCGGGTTCGATCAGGTTTAGAATATGTTTGAAGCCTCCCGCGGCCAGTTCCGCCGCCTGCTCCAGACGGTGGATTTCTTCGGAACTTTTCACGGCCCTCAGGCCCTCGACGATTCCCGCAGTGGGAACCCACTCGATTCCCGGTATCTTGTCCCGCAGCCGGTCGAATTGGTCTACGGTCAGACCCTGGGTTTCATAGCCTATTTTCCGGATCTTCAGGGGGGCCAGCACCTCTCTCAGCCGTTGCTCAGGCTTCCGATCATGCCCGATGACCTCGAACTCCGGACACTCCGCCGCGGCCTGCTCGGTGTACCGCTCGTCGGTGAGCAGGACCCGTCTGTTCTTCGAGATTACCAGATGAGCGGAGCAGCCGCTAAAACCGCTGACATAGCGGACATTCTCCTTGGCCACCGTCTCCTGCTTGAGCAGGAACAGAGCATCCAGATCCCTGTGTTCTATGGCTTTCAGCAGATCCCCGATCCGGCTCATGTTTTCAGAATAGAAAGACAAAAATCACAGCGGCTATGGCCATGGCGATAACCAGGGCAACCACCAGGGGGACAAACAGCTGGTAGGTCGCGATTATGAAGGCGAGAATATCCCTGATCCCCATGTTCTGCATTTGGTGAGAAGGTTCATTGGGCTTGGCAGGGGTGTGTTTTCTTCGAAACAGTTTGAATCTCAAGCTGACGACCTATCTTAGGGTTCAGACGCGGTGACAGCTGACCATGTGGCCCTCTCCCATATCCCTGAACGCGGGCATTTCCTCAGAACAAAGAGGGATGGCCATGGGGCATCGGGTGTGGAAGCGGCAGCCGCTGGGCGGATTGATCGCGCTGGGAATCTCCCCTTTGAGCACGATTTTTTCAGAGCGGGTTCGCTTGTCCGGATCCAATTTGGGCGAGGCGGCCAATATGCCCTGGGTGTAGGGGTGCAGGGGCGAATCGAAGACCTGATCCCGACTGCCCTGCTCCACAAGCTCCCCCAGATACATCACACCGATTTCATCGCTGATGTGGCGGATCACACTCAGGTTGTGGGAGATAAACAGATAGGTCAGGGCCAGATTCTCTTTCAGACGATTGAGCAGGTTCAGTATCTTGGCTTGAACGGATACGTCGAGGGCCGAAGAAGCCTCATCCAGGAGAACAAACTCCGGATCCCCGGCCAGAGCCCTGGCAATGGCGATTCTCTGTCTCTGCCCGCCGGAGAACTCGTGGGGATAACGGTACATGTGCTCCGGTTTCAGTCCAACCTTGTCCAGCAGGCTCAGGACCATATCCTCCCGGTCCTCCCCATAGGCGACTCCATGGATCAACAGCGGCTCGCCCACGACATCTGCAATGATCATGCGGGGATCCAGAGAGGTGTAGGGGTCCTGGAAAACGATCGAGGTTTCACGTCTGAATTTCATCAATTCATCTTTATCGAATGTCAGTATATCTTGACCGTTGAAATAGATTTCCCCCGCCGTAGGCGGGACCAGGCGCATGATCGTTCTGGCCAGCGTGGTTTTCCCGCAGCCGCTCTCGCCGACCAGGCCGTAGGTCTTGTGTTTGTGGATGGTCAGACTGACCTGCTCCACCGCACGCACATTTCCCACATCTCTAAAGAGTCCCTTGATCGGGAAGTATTTGCTCACCTCTCTACATTCGACTAATGGTTCCGGCAATTTACTTGCTCCGTATCAGGAATACAGGTGGCAGGCCACCATATGCCCCTTCTCGATATTTACATCTTCCGGTTTTTCCTGGCTACAGATCGGCATGGCTCTTTCACATCTCGGATGAAACCTGCACCCGGAGGGCGGATCGATAAGCTGCGGCACCGCTCCGGGTATCTCGTCCAGCTCCTGGGCCGTGCTCTCGGAGGAGGGGATAGCCTTCAAGAGCTTCACCGTATAGGGGTGTGCCGGATTCTTGAATATGGTGCGGACATCGGACAGCTCCACGATATTGCCCGCGTACATCACGGCAACCCGGTCGCACATCTCGGCAATTACCGCCATATCGTGGGTTATCCATAATACCGAGGTTCCGAGATACTTCTGCAGCTGCCTCACCAGGTTGAGAATCTGCCTTTCTATGGTCACGTCCAGATTCGTGGTCGGTTCGTCTGCAATCAGCAGATCTGGATTGCAGGCAAGAGCCATGGCGATGACCGCCCGCTGGCGCATGCCCCCGCTGAGCTCGTGAGGGAAGTTGCGAGCTTTACCGGAAGGGTCGGGCACGCCCATCCGCAACAGCAGTTGCTCCGCTTCTGCCCAGGCCGCCCTCTTTCTCACCCGCCGGTGAAAGATCATGGGCTCGGAGACCTGGTAGCCGATCTTGAACAGGGGATTCAACGAGCTGGTTGGGTCTTGAGATATAACCGAAATCCGCGAGCCCCTGATCCAACTCATCTCCCTGTCACTTTTTTCAAGAAGATCCTCACCCTCCAGGAGAACTTTTCCGGCGATAACCTTACCCGGCTTCTGCACCAGACCCATGACCGAGGCGACTGTTACGGATTTTCCGCAGCCGCTTTCACCGACCAGGCCGAATATCTCGCCATTGACTATCTCGAAACTCACGTCGTCCAGAGCCTCGACAACTCCCCCGTAGGTGAAGAACTGAGTGCGCAGGTTCTCGACCACTAGGATCTTGTCTTCTTTTTCCATTTTACCTCGGTGACTCTCCTGAGTTTCGGATCCAGGGCATCTCTGATGCCGTCCCCCAGCAGGTTGAAACCCAGTACCGTCAGTGCGATGGCAAAACCGGGAAACAGGGAAACCCACCAGGCCTGGAACAGATACTGCCGCCCGTCACTGACCATTCTCCCCCACTCTGATAAGGGGGGCTGGGCGCCGAATCCCAGAAAGCTGAGCGCAGCGGCCGCCGTAATAATCCAGCCCATGTCCAGGGTAAAGGTTACGAGGATGGGGGACAGGCAATTGGGCAGGATATGCTTGAAGATCAGGTTCCACTTGCTCGCTCCCTTGGAGGTGGCCGCTTCCACGTAGGCGGTCTCGCGAACGGCCAGGGCCTGGCCCCGGACCAGGCGTGTGTACAGGGGCCACCAGACCAGGGACAGAGCCAGCATGGCATTGAACAGGGAGGGCCCCAGGGCCGCGGAGAAGGACATGGCCAGGATCAGGTAGGGAAAGGCCAGGAAAACATCCGTTATCCTCATGATCATCTCATCGAGCCATCCCCCAAAAAGCCCCGCTATGCCGCCCAGAATGATACCCGTGGGCACGGCTATGGCCAGCACGATGATGCCGGAGCGGATACTGTAGCGAGCACCGACCAGGATTCTGCTGAACACATCCCTTCCCAGCTTATCCGTTCCCAGGAGATGTTCCCTGGTGGGAACCGAGAACCGGCCGGCAATATCGATTTCGTTGGGGTCGTATGGAGCGAGCAGGTCGCCGAAGATGGATATGAAGATGAACAGCGCCACGATAACGGCCCCGATCACCGCCAGCAGACTCTTTCTGAGCACATACAGGGTGAGACCGAACTCCTTGGTCAGGGGATGCAGCCTCTT
>CAZFMD010000024.1:0-3412 GCA_964520025.1 uncultured Spirochaetaceae bacterium | reverse complement strand
AGGCCTTTGGCCTTGGCCATGGCCACATAATCCGACTCCAGGACTTCCAGCATGCTGCCCCGGGTTATCCTGACCAGATACCCCATCGAGTAGAAAGCCAGAGTCACGGCGGGCAGGATCAACCTTCGAAAAGAGTCTGAGAGAGCCGCCCAGTTGCCGTTCAACACGCTGTCCAGCAGAATGAAACCGGTATAGCGATTGATCTCGATCATGGAACGGCCCACGGCGGGAAGCCAGCCCAGCTTGTAGTAGAATATGAACTGCAGCAACAGGGCGGACCAGAACAAGGGGGTAGAAACCCCGGTCAGGGAAACAATCCTCGCGATATGGTCTATCAGCCGGTTCCTCTTGAGGGCCGATAGGACACCGAGGGGAATCCCTATGACGATTGCCAGGAAGAAGGCAAAAAAGGCCAGCTCGAAGGTGGCGGGGAAAAATGCCTGCAAGTCCTTCATTACCGGCCTGCGCGTGGTGGCGGAGATACCCAGATCGAAGTGCAGGATGAGTTTCTTCAAATAGTAGTAGATCTGCATGTATAGCGGGTCGTTCAGGTGGTACAGTTCTCGTAAAGCCTCTACCTGGGCGGGACGGGCCTGCGGTCCTGCCCAGGCCCTGGCCGGATCCGCCGGAATCAGATAGGAGATGATGAAAACCATGACCAAAACACCCAGCAGGATGGGTATGAGCAGCAGCACTCGTCGCAGGATATATCTACGTATAGTCATTTCTCGTTGCGTTCAGATAAAAGCGGGGCAGGGATTTTTGCTGTCCCCGCCCCGTTCAGTTACTCGTACAGCTTTAGCTCATTCCGCTACTTTGTAGATCGTGCGGAAGTCAATCGGCTGGATGGGATTGTAGTAGTAGCCCTTCACCTTTTCGTTTATGATCACGACGTTTGCAGGCTGTGCTATCCATACATAGGGAGCATCTTCGAATGCCAGCTCCAGGATCTCCTTGTACACGGCTGCACGGGCGGTCCTGTCAGCCATCCACTTGGCTTTATCCACCAGCCCGTCCATCTCGGCACTCTTGTAGCTCGATCCCCAGATAGCCTGGGCGTTGGCGCTGTTCAGGGTCGCATCCACGTAGTTGTCCGGGTCGGCATAGTCGGGCAGCCAGCCGGTGAACATGCCATCTGACTCATGATTCCTCATGGTGGTGTAGGCGATGGCCCAGTTTATCTCCCTGATCTTGAGGTCGAAGCCGATCTTTGTCAGGCTGTTCTGCCACATGAGGGCCTGCTGGATCCGCTCCTCCGCTCCCTCACCTACCAGGATCTCCATTTCCAGGGACTGACCGTTCTTGGACCTGATTCCGCTTCCCGCTTCTCCGGGCCACTGCCAGCCGGCCTCATCGAGCAGCTGATTGGCCTTGTCCAGGTCCAGCTTGTAACGCATGTTTTCGGGGATCTCGTAGTACCCGTACATTCCTTTCGGTACCGGACCGGTAGATCCGATTGCGTAACCTTGATAGATGAAATTGAGTACTGCATCGTAGGGAAAAGCCCAGGAAACGGCCTGGCGCACCGCCTTCTCGGCTGTTACGCCCCTGTTGCCTAACACGGCGAAATTAACGTCGAAAGAGGAAAGCGGCTTGATCAGCACGCCCTCGGTGCCCATGATATCCGGCACGTTCACCGTGGGGAAGTAATCGTGGATATCCGCATCGCCCTTCTTGAGCATCATCACCCGGGTGCCGATTTCCGGGATCAAGAGAACAACGACTGTCTTGAGCTTGGATGCGGTACCCCAATAATCGTCGAACCGGTCCAGCGTAAGTCTTTCAGCGGGCACCCATTTTCTCAGAGTAAAGGGCCCGCTGCCGGTGCCATTCTGGTCCATCCACGAATTCTGTTCTCCCTCGACAATCCCTCCGTGGGCTTCCACAACGGCGGGGTTTACGATAGAGCCAACGGAATGGCAGAAGACGGACAGGGCGGCGGCATACGGTGCGGTCAGGGTGATCTCCACCGTATAGTCGTCAATGACCTTGGTGCTGTTCAGATCCATCATCTGGGACATCATCCAGGAGGGCGGCTGGTTCATCTTCAGAACCCTGTCGAAGGAATACTTCACTGCGTCGGCTTTCATGGCCGAGCCGTCATGAAACTTGACGTCCTTCCTGAGATAAAAGGTGAGCACCTTGCCGTCCGGCGAGATCTCCCACTTTTCCGCCAGCATGGGTACGAACCTGGACGCGTCTTCTCCGGGGTAGGTAATCAGGCGGTCGTACACATTGTTGATGATTGCATTGGAGCGGGCATCGTAGGCATAGGCTGGATCGAGACTCTCAGGCTCCCCGTACAGCAGGTAGTTCAGGGTTTCCGACGCTGCCGCTGGTGCGGCAGCCTCCGCCTCCCTGGGACCTCCTCCTGCAAATACGAGGGAAGCCGCGAAGAGACTGCCCACGAGCAGGAAAACCAGAAGACATTTTCCTTTGTTCATCCAAAACCTCCTTAGTTTTGTTATATATACAGATTATAGGAGGCCCGGATACAGCCGTCAAGGAAAGAAAACGTAAAGACCGATCAGGTCAGCTTGCGCAGATTCCCGATGCTCAAGGAAAGGACCCGATCCTCCTCGTTCGCATAGTCCGAGTGCAGGTAGTCCAGCTCCACCGTGAGCATGCCGCCGTAGCCGGAAGCTTTCAGGATCTCAATGATCCGCGGCAGATCCACCACCCCCTCTCCGGCGGGGACACAGGCGAAGAACTGCCACCTGTCGGCGGACATCCCCCTCTGAAGCCGGATATCCTTGATGTGGGTGGCGAAAACCCTATTCGAGAGCCGCTGTAGCCCCTTGACCGGATCGTCGAGGATGCGCAGACAGTTGCCCGAATCGAAGCACAGCCCGAGGTAGGGAGAATTGACGTTCTCCAGCAGGGTCGCCAGCTCTTCCAGCGTGAAGTCCTGGTGGTTCTCGATGGCCAGGCGGATCCCTTGAGCTTCCGCCTGTTTTACCGCATCGGAGAACAACACGGAGAGCCTGTCGATCTGCTTGTCGTGCTCGTCGAAGCGATATCGCCCGTTGTTGCCCACCACCCGCATCACCTCGGCCTTGACCGCCTTGGCTTGGGCCATGCTCTGCAGCATGTCATCGTAGGCTTCCGGGCTCTTGCCGCCGAGAAGCCCGTTCGGATGGCCCCAGGCGTAGACCCGCTCCAGCTCGAGCTCGTCGAGCCGTGCGCACAGCTCGGACAGGTAGGCGGGATCCCGCTGCGGCAGGAAGCAGGACTCCAGGGAAACCCCATCCGCTCCCAGCTCGACGGTGCGGGTCAGAAAATCCTCGATGGTCATGGTGGTATCCGGTGCGGTTTGCACCGGATAGACCTCCCCGAAGTAGCGATGGTAGCAGTAGCTGTCGATTCCGATCTTCATCTTCAAACGAAGCGGCCGAAGCCCATGGGCCGTTTG
>CAZFMD010000023.1:16536-23431 GCA_964520025.1 uncultured Spirochaetaceae bacterium | reverse complement strand
ACAAGCTGCGCTCCTGGCCGGACAGCGAGTATTTTCCCGGCTACCACCTGGCCGAAAACCTGGCCATCGGAGGCCAGACTGCTGATGGCAAGGATGCGGTGAACGAGCTCACCCACCTCGTGCTGGAGGCGACCGAGGAGATGGGACTGACCAAGCCCTCGGTATCGCTGAAATGGTTCGAGGGCACCCCGGATGCGTTCATGCACCGTGCCTTGCAGGTAGTGCAGGCCCACCAGGGCGGGCAGCCGGCGCTGTACAGCGACCCGAGCGTCATGCGCATCCTCGACAACATGGGCATCGCCAAGGAGGATCTGTACAACTGGGCGCCGGTGGGCTGCATCGAAGCGACCATTCCCGGCAAGTGGGATTTTGCCGCCAAGGGTTCCTGGCTGAACCTGGCCAAGGTTTTCGAGATCACCCTGAACAACGGCACGGATCCGGCCAGCGGCGCAACCCTGCTGCCCGGGGACGGAGATCTGAGCACCTTCACCAGCGCCGAACAGATCATGAAGGCGTACAAAAAACAGCTTCGCTACTACATGGATCTTCAGGTCATCGTGGAGCACATCAGCGACGAGATGCACATCCTCCACGACCAGAACGCCTTCCGCTCCTCCCTGGTGCACGACTGCATCGAACGGGGCAAGTCCCTGATCGAGGGCGGAGCCCGTTACACTGCGGACGGCGGGCCCACCGCCGGAGCCGTATCCGTGGGGGACTCCCTGGCGGCCATCCAGTATGTCCTCTTCGAAAAGAAGCTCCTCACTGCGCAGCAGCTGATCCATGCCATGCAGACGAACTTCGAGGATGAGAGTACCTCGCCAACCGGCACAGAGATCCGCCAGATGCTCATCAACAAGGTGCCGAAGTTCGGAAACGACGATGACTATGCGGACAGGTGGACCGTGGAGATCGACGATTTCCTGGGCTACACCTACAACAAGGAGCTCAAGAGCTCCCGCTACGGCAAGGGGCCGGTCCCGGCCAGCTTCTCGTTGAGCCTGAGCTCGGTTACCGGCAACGTGGCCTTCGGCAAGTCGGTAGGGGCGCTTCCCAACGGACGCAAGGCAGGCACACCGGTGAACAACGGCGTGTCCCCGGCAAACGGCTCCGAGCAGCACGGTCCGACCGCGGTCATCAACTCCGAGGCCAAGCTGCCGAGCATCTGGTTCCAGAAGGGCTCGATCTTCAACATGCGACTGTCCGCCGACACGCTCACGAACGAGGAGGGACGCAACCGCGCGCTCGCTTTAGTGAAGACTCACTTCAAGAACAACCAGTACCACATCCAGTTCAACGTGCTGGACGACGAGACCCTGGTGGAAGCCCAGGAAAAACCGGAGGAGTACCGGGACCTCATGGTGCGCATCGCCGGCTACAGCGCCTTCTTCACCCCCCTGAACCGGGAGCTGCAGAACGACGTGATCGAGCGCATGAAGTTCGACATGAAGAAATGAGGTTGGGCGGTCGGCTGAGACCGCCGGGCAATAACCCCGGAGCCGCCAGCACCTCGATGGGTACGCAAGACGGCGCCCAAGCCAACGATAACCTCAGTCCGAGGCCACCAGTACCTCGATGCCCAGGGATTCCAGCCTTCGCTTGCTGTGGCCATCGATGCCTGGGTCGGTAATCAGTGTATGAACCGAGGAGAGGCCGCCTAGGGTGGCGAAGGATTTCCTGCCGATCTTCGAGGAATCGGCGAGCAAATAAACCGTTTTGGCCGCCCGTATCATGGCCCGCTTTACAGGCAGATCGCTGAAACCCGGATAGGTGAGGCCGGACTCCAAAGATATGCCCGCGGTGGCCAGGAAGAGCTTGTCCACGAACACGTTCTCGAACAGAGCAGAGGCAGCCTCGCCGGTTAGCGAGAGGGTGGGCGCCTTGAACTCCCCGCCGGTCATATGAACCGTGAAAGAGGGCACGGATCCGACAATCAAAGCTATGTTCAATGCGTTGGTCACGATGTGCAGACCCTGTTTTTCCAACAGATTCCCGGCCAGCTCCGTGACCGTGGAGCCGGAGTCGAGGATCAGCGTGTCGTAGTCGCTGACCAGCTGCGCCGCGTGCCTGCCGATCAGCCGTTTCTGCTCGGCGTTTTCCCTGTGGTGTAGGGTGTGGGAACGTACCAGCGTGTCGATGCCCCGCAGGTAGGCGCCCCCGTGGTCGCGGATCACCAGGCCTTGATTTTCGAGTTTCTCCAGGTCGCTGCGGATCGTGGGCTCGGAGACGGAGAATACCCTGCTCAAAGAGGAAACTCGGGCACTTCCATCTTCCCGGATGAGGTCGTAGATCTGAGCCCGGCGTTCCTCTGCCAGCATCGTCGACTCCTACCGGTTCACCTGATTGTCCACATGCCGGCGCCAGGCCGCATAACCGCTGCAGGCCGGGCTCCGGGTGGATTCTGAATGCAGCGGTTTACGCACCTTCTCGGCCAAATCGAGGGAAGCGACCTCTTCGATCCCGCTGTACAGGCCCGCTCCGATTCCGGCCAGCAGTGCCGCGCCCAGAGCCGTTACATCCGGAAAGGTGAAGGTGTGGACGGGTAGGCCGAGGGTGTCGGCCAGCCACTGCATCACGAATTCGTTCCTGCTGATCCCGCCATCGGCCCTGATCGACCGGCAGCGGACTCCGCTCTCCTCGGCTATCGCATCCACGATCGCCCGGATCTGATAGGGAATGCACTCCAGCGTAGCCCTGATCAGCTGCGCCCTGGAGGTGGCAAAGGTCAATCCGACGATCGATCCCCTGGCATCCATCCGCCAAAACGGCGCACCGAGCCCGGCGTGGCCCGGAACCACACATACCCCGCCGCTGTCCGCCACGCTGCGGGCGATCTCATCGAGGCTCGATGGGTCGCTGAACAGCCCCAGCTCATTCTGCAGCCAGTTCAACAGCGAACCGGCGCTGACCACGATACCCTCCAACGCGTAATCCGTACGGCCGGGCAGACCGAATCCGATCGTGCTCATAGCCGAGGGACAGAGCGCGGGTGCGGTGGTCCCGGCATTGATGAGGATGGAGGATCCCGTACCCAGGGTTGCCTTCGCCTCCCCGCTGCGGTGGCAGCGTTCGCCGAACAGGGCGGCGTGAGAATCTCCGACCATCCCGGTAATGGGAAGGGGCGCAGCGAAGATCCCCTCGAAGGTGGATTCGGCAAATCGATACGCGGAGGGAAATACTTCGGGCAGGCGCAGCAAGGGCGCCCCCAAGATCCCGGCAAGCTGCTCGTCCCAATCCAGGCTATGGATATTGAACAGCAATGTACGGGACGCGTTTGTCTGATCCGTCGCGTATACCCGTCCCCCGGTGAGGCGGTGCACAATCCAGGTATCAACGGTACCGAAGCGGGCGTTCCCGGCGTCATGGCAGGCGCGCACGGAGGGGAGGTTACGCAACAACCAGGTGATCTTGGTGCCGGAGAAGTACGGATCAAGGATCAGCCCCGAGCGGGCACGAATCTCGGGCTCCGTCCCGGCCTCCTTCAGCTCGTTGCAGATCTCCACCGAGCGTTTGCACTGCCAGACAACCGCATCGTGAAGCGGCCCGTTTTCGTCCCAGAGCAGGAAGGTCTCCCTCTGATTGGCGATGCCCGCACAGGCGATCTGATCCCGCGGTATCGTGGCCTCGCTCTCCAACTTCTGTACGCAGGCTGCAACCGAATCGATGACACTGCCGTAGATCGCCTCCGGGTCCTGTTCCGCCTTCCCCTCCGCTGTGTAGCGCGTATGCAGGGCCGCCGCGGCGCTTGCCATCTGTCGGCCTTCCGGGCTGAAGACTATCGATTTGGTGCTGCTTGTGCCCTGATCAATTGCCAGAATGTATCGGGACATTTAACCCTCCCCGAGAAGCGTGCTCATCACCTTCGAGAGGCCGGATGCCGAGATTCCGTAATGGCTCAGGATTTCCTCCTGAGATCCTGTGACCGTGTATTCATCCGGAATTGCCACCACCCGATACCGGGGCGCAAGACCGGCCTCCAGCAATACCCGCGCGCAGGCATCGCCCAGGCCCCCGTGCTCGGAGTGCTCCTCCACGGCCACCACCGCGGCTGCGGACCGGCCCACCGTGCGTACAAGCTCCACGTCCAGGGGTTTGACCGTGTGCATGCTCACCACCGCCGCGGATACGCCGCTGTCTGCCAGTGCTTGCGCCGCCTCGAGGGCCCGCCAAACGGTTTCCCCGGTGGCGATGAAGGCACAGTCGCTTCCTTCCAGGAGTATTCTTCCCCTTCCGAAAGCGAACGAACCGCGGCGGGGCAGATGCGGGAGGGGCCGCTTGCCGAAACGTATGTAGACCGGGGTAGCGGTGCTCACCGCGGCGCGCAGAGCCTCGGCGGTCTCCCAGTTGTCCGCCGGCGCCACAACCGTGATGTTGTGGATCCCCCGCAGCGCGGCGAAGTCATGCAGCGAGTGATGGGTGGAACCCAGCGCACCGTAACTCACCCCGGCACTGATGCCGATCAGAATGACCGGGCGATCGGAGTAGCAGACGTCGTGTTTGATCTGCTCCAGACTGCGGGCGGCCAGAAAGCTGGCCGGGGACACGGCCATGACCCTTCTGCCGCCCGCGGCCAGCCCGGCGGCCACGCCCACCAGGTTCTGCTCGGCGATTCCCACCTCGATAATCCGATCCGGCATGCGGGCGGCAAAGGCGGAGAGCCGGGCCGACCCGCGGGAGTCGCTGGTGACGACCAGCAGGGACGGATCGACCGCCGCCAGCTGTTCCACGGTCTCGGCGAACACCTCCAGGTTGGCTTTTCCGAATCCCCGGTCTGCTTCCCCGCTCATGAGGACATCTCCAGCTCCCGCATGGCCAGCTCGTACTGCTCGCGGCTCGGCACCTTGTGGTGCCACTCGACCTGCCCCTCGATGAAGCTGACGCCCCTGCCCTTCACCGTGTCCGCGACAAGCACCCCCGGCTGCCCCTGGGCGAAGGGCAGGTCGCCCAGAGATTCCACCAGCTTCGCGATATCGTGCCCGTCGGTCCGGCGTACGGCCCAGCCGAAGGCGGACCACTTGCGCTCCAGCGGCTCCAGATCGTTGACCTGGGCCGTGGAGCCTGTGATCTGCAGCCCGTTCCGATCGACCACCGCGATCAGGTTGTCCAGCTTGTAGTGAGCGGCGCTCAGGGCCGCCTCCCAGTTGGACCCCTCGCCCAGCTCACCGTCGCCCAGCAGGCAGAACACCCGGGAGCTTCGTCTGTCCAGTTTAGCGGCCAGCGCCATACCGAGCGCCACGGACAGCCCGTGCCCCAGCCCCCCGGTGTTGTGCTCGATCCCCGGCACCTTGCGGGTGGGATGGCCGATGAGCCGCGTGCGGAAGCGGTTTGCGGTGCCTAGTTCCGCGCGTTCGAAGAAGCCCAGATCCGCCAGCACGATGTAGAGGGCCTCCACGCTGTGCCCCTTGCTCTGGATGTAGACATCCCTCTGCAGAGAGTTCCAGTTCTCCGGACGGATGTCCATCACGGCATTGTAGAGCACGTTGATGATATCTATGCAGGACAGAGATCCGCCGGTGTGACCCGCACCGGCCTGATAGATGAAGGTGAGGATCTCTTGCCTGTAGTAGCGGGATTTGCGCTTCAGCTCAGCGAGGGTCATGCCGGTAGGTGTCCCACTTCAGGTACCTGGTAAAGGCCTCGGTCAGCACCTCCGCGGTGTGCGAGCGGGTCATCACCACGTGGTGCTCGAAACCATTGGCACAGATGTGGCGAAGCAGATCCTGCAGCCGCGGCACCTCCACGACCGCCCGGGCTCCGAAGGTATCCAGATCGTCGTTTGTGAAGGAACCTTCTCCCACGTAGGCCCGGATGATCCCCGCGCTGTCGTCGGTGGAAAGCCTGCCGAAGGTCATCGGTCCTTGCGGCGCCCGGCCGGACAGGGCGCCGTAGGTGTTTTCCTCCCCGACCGTGGTGCCCAGGATCGGTGCGGTGCTGATGGCGGCCTCCCCGCCCATCAGGGACTTGGCCCAGTTTCCGCAGTGGAAGAAGACGCACTTGTTCTCCTCATCCCCATAGTTGTTGTTCCAGTCCACAATCCCGGCCGGCGCTCCGGCGGCCTGCTGCATGGCGTACATCGTTAATACGCCGGTGATGTCCACTTCGCAGGCACTGGGAAGCATCTGTTCGCTGAGCATGCTCATGATCGTGCACGGGTTCACGCCCAGGTTCTCCTGGATCGAGGTCCAGCACTGGAAGGCCAGAGCGTCTATGGCGTTTTGGGCTGTCCAGTCCCGTAGCACCACGCCGAGCTTTGCCATGCGTCTCAACCGCTGTTCGGCTACCAGATCCGTGGAGGCGTAGCCGGATATTCTCTCGAGCTCCGCAGCAACCTCGGCATCTGCGTCGGCCAGCTTACCAACAGCGGCGAAAATCTCGGACAGATCGACGGTTGTGACCGAAATCCCGTGCCGTTCGAGTATCTTCTCGCTGTACCGCACCGTGTTGAACGCCCCCGGTCTGGCCCCGACAGCGCCCAGGCGTACATGGCGCATTTTGGAAACCACCCGGCACACGGACAGAAATCGCAACAGATCGTCGCGAAAGGATTCCGATTTGACGGCGGCAACGTGCCTGGCGGTGAGGGAGAAGGGAATCCCGTACTGGCTGAGATTGTTGCACACGGAGATCTTGCCGCAGAAAGCATCCCTTCGTGCTGCCGGTTCAAGCCGTGCGAGCTCGTCGGGATAGGCCTGCACCAGGACCGGGCAGCTCAAACCGGACAGGCGAATGGTATCGGCGATGCCCTTCTCATCGCCGAAGTTCGGCAGAACCACCAGGATACCTTCAATGGCCTCCCCGTTTGCCTTGAAAAGATCGGCACACTTGCGTGCATCGGCATAAGTCTCGATACCGCCGAGCTTGGTATCCGATTCCGATACCATCACGGGATTGATCT
>CAZFMD010000023.1:15076-16436 GCA_964520025.1 uncultured Spirochaetaceae bacterium | reverse complement strand
GTCTCGATACCGCCGAGCTTGGTATCCGATTCCGATACCATCACGGGATTGATCTGCAGCTGGGCGCAAAGATCCGTTACATCCTTCCGCGCTGCGCTCACCAGGTGGTCTGGAAAGAAATCGCGATTTCCGAAAATTATACCGATAGTCTGCATGGCATCTCCTTCTGTTTATTTTCGTTTATAAGCTTAAACGAAAATAAAAGAAAGTACAAGATTCGCGATTGACCTTTTTCGGCCCATTGCGGTACGCTCGAATACAGCAGGCAGACACGGATTGCGAGGGAAAACAATGCGGAAGGAAAAGGACGCTCACGGGCAGACCCTGAGATTGTTCGGACGGCCCCTGCCAGCCCTACCTGCAGGAGTCGGGGACACCGAAAAATCCGATTGGCAGCAGGCGCAGGTGCGGCACATCGAGCAGGTTCTGAAGCGGGTGCGGAAGCTTCCTTCAGGAGGCTGGTACGTGGTCGCTGCCACCGATACACTCACCGATCAGCCAAGATTCTTCACCATCGACGGTCACGAGCTCGCGGTCTGGAAAAGCGAGGGCGGGACCACGGCGGTGATCAATCGCTGTCCCCACATGGGTGCCCCCCTGTCCGAGGGCACTCTACGGCACGGCGTGCTGACCTGCCCCTGGCACGGCCTGGGCATTGCCCGGGGAAAGCACGGCAAGTTCCTGGATACCTATGATGACGGCGTGCTCACCTGGCTGCGCTTCAGCACCTCCAAGGATGTGGCTCAGCCATTGATGCCGGTCCGGCCCCAACGCCACATTGCCGGGGTCATCCAGTTCCCGCTCCGCTGCGATCCCGAGGATATCATCGCCAACCGCCTGGATCCCTGGCACGGTGTACACTTTCACCCGCACAGCTTCGCCCGGCTCAAGGTCATCGACAACGTGGATGACGTGCTCACCGTACGGGTGGCCTTCCGGGCCGTGGGATCAATTGGAGTCGAGGTGGACTGCACCTTCCACTGCCCGGAGCCGAACACGATCGTCATGACGATCATCGAAGGAGAGGGCAAAGGCTCGGTTGTGGAAACCCACGCCACCCCTGTATGCCCGGGCCGAACCATGGTGACCGAGGCGACCCTGGCTGCTTCGGAGCGTCGCGTGTTCCGCAGGGCAATGCGGCATCCGCGGAGGGTGCGCCTGCAGATCGAGAAGCGCGCCAAGGGACTGTGGGCCCAGGACCGGGCCTACGCCGAGAGGCGCTACTACCTGCGACACCCGGAGCTGCTCCCCGAGATGACCGGGCGATCCACGGACGAGCCGGTGGGAAAACCTCATCCGCTCTAACGGCACCACGGACATCCAGCGCGCAGCGACCGGCGCAGCCGGTCCGGCCCAGCCG
>CAZFMD010000023.1:0-14976 GCA_964520025.1 uncultured Spirochaetaceae bacterium | reverse complement strand
CGGCACCACGGACATCCAGCGCGCAGCGACCGGCGCAGCCGGTCCGGCCCAGCCGAGGAGCAATCCCCATCCGGCCTGAGGATCAAACCGGCCGACTCATCCGGGTTTGCGGGCCAGGAAGGAATGAACGATTCCTTTGGCCCAGCCGTTGGTAGGCTCGGTGCGCACATCCACGAAACCGGCTTCCCGCAGACGCTGTTCGAAGCGAGCAACCCCGTCGAACTCCAAAACGCTGCGCCGCAGATAGCGGTAGATCGGAGCCCCCGGAGAAGTCAGCTGTCCCAGGGGAATGATCACCCCTGAAGCCACCACGTTCCACACCATGCGGCTGTACTTCGAGTCGGCCACCGAGTACTCGTGGAAACAGATGCTCCCGCCTGCTCTGAGCAGCGGCCGGATCCGTGCCAGGGCGGCATCTGCATCCGGCATGTTGCGGATGCCGTAGGCCATGAGAATCCCGTCGTACGGGCCCTGCAGCTGATCCGGGGCCAGCTGCATGACATCCGACAGCAGGAAGTTCGCGGGCGGCTCCAGCTGCCTGTTCCTGGCAACCTCCAGCATTCCCTCGGAGGCATCCACTCCGTCGATGCGGGCGCGCGGATAGACAGCCCGCAGAGCCTCTGTGGACAGCCCGGTTCCGCAGCACAGATCCAGCAGTCTTGCCTCGGGCTGGGCATTGAGACGTTCGGCGCTGAGCCTCAGGTGATCGCTGTAGCCGCGATTCATCTTCTGCAGAGCGTCGTACCTGCGGGCGACTCTGTCGAAATTGGAGGGCACTTCCCTCTTGGACATCACTGTGTTCATGGTAAATTCTCCATTATACGTTCATCTGTAGAGAAGATACATATAGCTTATCATTTAAGTAAACTACAATTGCAAATGATACCTCGAATCCCAACAGGTGGATGCCCCGAACATTTGCATTACTGCGGCCTCGCCTCTATACTGACAAGCAGTACCGAGTGAGCCAAAGATAGGGGAAAATGCAATGAAACAAAAGGTCGTTGCCAAGCAACCGAACTCCAGAATGTGCTACGTATGCGGACTGAAAAACCCGATCGGCCTCAAGGCCGCCTTCTACGAGCTTGAAAACGGCGAGGTGGCGGGAGAGTTCTGTTTCGGCGATAACTACCAGGGCTATCCGGACAGGCTGCACGGCTGTATAACCGCCGGTCTGCTGGACGAGGCCATCGGACGGACTATCCGGACGCATTACAGCGAAGAGGCCATGGGACAGACAGTGGAGCTGCACCTACGCTACCGCGCACCGGTGCCCCTGAACCAGCCATTGCGGGTCGTGGCCAGGGTAACCCGGGATATCCGCCGCATCTTCGAGGGAACAGCGGAGCTCAAACTGCCCGACGGCACGGTGGCCGTGGAGGCCACGGGCAAGTACTTCAACCTGATCGGCGACACCCTGCCCACCGAAGAACTCGAGGCCCAGGAGTGGCGGGTCTATCCGGTGGAGGATGATCCGCAGGAGCTGGAGATCTGAATCAGGAGCTAAAAAAACCATGAAAGCAACAATTCGACCGCAAATCAAGCTGCTGGATGACGCCACAATTCGGGAGGTGCTGGAGGAGGCGGAGAGGATCCTCTTGGAGCTGGGCTTCTTCCTGGAGAATCGGGAGGCCCTGGATATCCTGACCGCCACCGGCGCTCGCCTGGATGAAACAAGCGGCCGGGTCTTTCTGCCGCCGCAGATGGTGGAGAAGGCCGTAGAGGCGGCCCCATCCGCGATCCGGCTCTACGACACGGCGGGGAATCCGGCCGTGGAGTTGGGGGGCGACAGCGTCTGTTTCGATCCCGGGTCCGCGGCTCTGAACATCCTGGATCCCGACACGGGTGAGATCCGACAGGCCCGCACTCCGGACTTCGTGGCCTTCTGCAAGGTCGTTCAGCAGCTGGAGCATATCAAGGCTCAGAGCACCGCCGTGATCTGCAGCGACGTTCCTCAAGGCATGGCGGATCTCTACCGGCTGTATCTGGCACTGCTGTACTGCAGCAAGCCCGTGGTCACCGGAACCTTCGCCAAGCGCTCCTTCTCCATAATGAGGGAGATGCTGGTGGCGGTACGGGGCAGCGCCGAGGCGTTGAAGCAAAAGCCCCTTGCCGTGTTCGACGCCTGCCCTTCCCCCCCTCTCAAGTGGAGCGACCTGACCTGCCAGAGCCTGATCGACGCGGCCCGGGCCGGAATTCCCTCGGAATTCGTGTCCATGCCCCTGACCGGAGCGAATGCTCCGATCACACTGCTGGGGGCGATCGTGCAGCATGCCGCCGAAACCCTGGCCGGGGTGGTGATCGCCCAGAGTGTGCAACCGGGGGCGCCGGTTATCTGGGGCGGATCTCCCGCGGCTTTCGATATGCGCCGGGGCACCACGCCCATGGGCTCGATAGACACCATGATGATCGACCTGGGCTACGCGGAGGTCGGAAAGCATCTCGGCCTTCCCACCCACGCCTACATGGGCATGAGCGATGCCAAGCTGCTGGATGCCCAAAGCGGACTGGAGTCGGGGATGGGTGCCCTGCTGGCCGGGATCAAGGGGATCAACATGATTTCCGGCGCGGGCATGCTCAACTTCGAATCCACCCAGAGCATTCAAAAGCTCGTTATCGACAATGAGATCTGCGGAATGACCTACCGCTTGCTGCAGGGAATCACCCGGAGGGACAAGCCCATGGCTCTGGATCTTCTACGAACCCTGATCGCGGAGGGACAGCTGCTGGACCATGAACATACCCTGAAGTGGTTCAAGAACGAGCACTACCTCCCCTCCACGGTGATCGACCGTTCGAACGCGGATAACTGGCTCAGAGGCGGCAAGCAGAGCATCGGGCAGCGCGCCGGGCAGCGGGCAAATGCCCTGATCGCCAGCTATCCGGGCACCGCCCTGAAGCTGGAGGTTAAAAAAGAACTCACCCGGATTGTGAGCCGGGATGCGGAAGATGGATTTTTACTGCCCGACACTGTACAATAAAGATAGGAGAGAAAAATTTCTATGGATAAGAAGTTCTACGTTCACCTGAAAGCCTACATGCTCTCCCATCAGATCGGAGAGGACCCCAACAAGACCCTGGCCAAGATCAAGGTCATCGCCAACACCAATCCGAACCGTTGGGACGGGAAGCTGCCCACCCGTGGTTTTCGCCCGGACACGGATTTCTGCCACGTGGCCGAAGCCGGTAAGGACCGGCCGGTGGTGCCCTGGTGGTGGTACGGAAAAGAGAAGGAGCCGGTCCCGCCGGTGGTCAAGGATATCTACAAACAGCTGGCTTTCGATTTCGCCGTGATGTATCCCCAGAAAAACATCTGGATCTACATCCTGGTCGAACCGGGCCGGGAACAGCTGGAGCTGCTCAGCGATCAGGATCACCTGAAAGCTTTCATTCTCATTTCCCTGATCAACAAGAAGTTCCCCAAAGCCCAGAGGCAGAACAAGCGTCTGCGTCTGGGAACCGTTATGGGTTCCAAAGATCTGAACAGGATCTTTACCTTCGCCGCCTTCCGGGAAGAGGACAAAGCCTACTCATCGGTTCCCAAAAACATCCCAACCCTGAGCCGGGTGGTGCATCCTGCCTCCAACACGGCCAACTGGAACATCCGCCTGCCCGGGGACGGGCACGTGTACGGCTCTTTCCAGGAGATCGTCGGCTGAGCTCCGTTGCCCCGACCCTTGTCTCAAGCTGGAAACTCAGGGAATCAGTCCGTACAGCAATCCGGCCAGGGTAGACATGACCACCACCAGGATCACGTAGGTAACCGTTTTTTTCCAGCCCAACTCCCCCCCGATCACCAGTATCGAAGGCAGGGACAGAGAAGGTCCTGCCAACAACAGGGCCAGAGAGGGTCCCTGGCCCATACCCGCACCCAGCAGCCCCTGCATGATCGGCACCTCGGTGAGGGTGGCGAAGTACATGAGTGCTCCGGCCGCGGCGGCGACCAGATTGGCCCTCAGGCTGTTGCCCCCGACAAGGGCGGCGACCCAAGATTCGGGAATCAGGGCCCGCTGCCCGGGGCGTCCCAGCAGAAAGCCCGCCACCAGCACACCGATGAACAGCAGGGGCAGGACCTGAAGGGCGAAATCCCGGGTAGCGCTCACCCATTGCCCTATCTCCTGCCGCCGGAACCAGCGCAGCAGGGTGATCAGCAGAAGCACGGCAAAAACGCCGACTATGACATACTTGAAGCGGTAGATCCCGTCCCAGATCGGCATCGTTCCGGCCGAAGGCGCCCAGTTGAGAAATACCAGAACCCCGATCATGGATAACAGGAATACTCCCTCCTGCCACAGTGGGCGGTGGGCGTCCGGTTCCGAAACGGCGAACAACCTCTCATCCGTGGCCCGGGCTGCATCCTCCCTTCTGTAGATCAGATGCATCAGCAGTCCGATGACAAAGGCGAACAGGATCGCTCCGATCGCCCGGGCTACGCCCAGACGAAACCCCAGGACCTTGGCTGTAAGCACGATAGCCAGAATGTTGATGGCCGGGCCCGAGTAGAGAAAGGACACGGCCGGACCGATACCCGCGCCCTTCTTGTAGATTCCCTTGAAAATCGGCAGGACCGTGCAGGAACAGACGGCCAGGATCGAGCCGGAAACCGAGGCCACCGAGTAGGAAACCACCTTGTTCGCCGAAGGCCCTAGGTAACGGATCACCGCCTGCTGATTTAGAAACACCATGATCGCCCCGGCTATGAAGAAGGCCGGAATCAAGCACAGCAGCACGTGCTCCCGGGCGTACTCAGCCAGCAGGAGAAAAGCCTCTCTGAGCGAGGCGGAGATCAGAGGTGATGAAAGAGGCGTGAAGTAGAAAAACAGAAAAACGCCGGCCAATACCGCCAGCCGGACATTGGCTGAAAGACCCTTACCGGATGTCATTACAGGTGCCGCGGAACGGTTGCCGTGGGAGTCTCGGCTAGACGCCGATCAACCGGGCAATCTCGCTCTTGTCCAGAACCTTGCCGCTGCTCTTCACCTGGCCGTCGATTGCCAGGGCCGGCGTGATCATGACTCCCATCTCCATGATGCGATCCGAGTCGGTGATCTTCTCTACCTGCGCTTGCAGTCCGCTGTCGTTTATCGCCGCCTGGGCGTTCTCCGCCAGCTTCTGGCATTTCGCGCAGCCGCCCCCGAGGATCTGAATAGTCATGTGCGCCTCCGTTGGTGAAGTTTTTCGCTGAGCAGGTATTCTAACAGGATCTCAAACTCTCTTCGAGACCCGGTGGCTTCGGTACCTGGGTCGGTTCCGTCGGTTGCTTCGTTTGCGAGTATCCCGGTGGGTGATATCCGGCTCGCCTCCGATCCAAGCGGGGGAAAGGCCGTTGGCCGTGATCAGGCGCTTGACCGCGCCCAGATCTCTGTGGGTGACCAGGGTGACGGCCGTGCCTTCCCTGCCCATACGCCCGGCACGGCCCGTGCGGTGGGTGTAGGTTATGGGGCTGCGGGGAAAATCGTAGTTGATCACGTGACTGACATGGGTGAAGTCCAACCCCCGACCGGCCAGATCAGTGGCAATCATAAAACGAACCTGCCGGTTGCGCAGGCGCCGGATCACGGAGCTGCGCTTCTGCTGCTCCATACCGCCGTGTACCATTTCCACCTTGGCGTGCTTGTCCTTGAGCTTGTGGAACAGCCGCTCCGCATTCAGGCGGGAATTGCAGAAAATGATCGCCTGCTTGATCGCCTCCCCGCTCATCATACCTTGAAGAGTGGACAGACGACCGTCCTGAGCTACGAACTGGAAACGGTGGCTCAACGACTGGGGAGCGATCTGCTCCCGGTTCAGCCGCACCCGAATCGGTTCATTCAGGTACTTGTCCGCCAGCCTGTTGATATCCGCCGGCATGGTGGCCGAGAACAGAAGCGTCTGGTGCTGGTGGATCAGACAGGAGAAGACGAACTCGATATCCTCGAGAAATCCCTCCTTGAGCATTTCATCCGCCTCGTCCAGTACGAAGGTCTGCACGTCGGAGAGGGAGATCCTGCCGCTGTAGAGGAAGTCGATCAGGCGCCCCGGCGTGGCCACTAAAATATGCACCACGTCCTGGAGCTTGGCCTTCTGTACACCCATGTCGAAACCGCCGTACACGGCAAAGGGCACGACCTTCAGATACTGGGCGATGCGCCCGATCTCCTCGGTATATTGGAGAGCCAGTTCGCGGGTGGGCACCAGGATCAGGGCCTGAATGGCTCTGAGCGCGGGATCGATGCGCTGCACCATGGGTATGCCGCAGGCGCTGGTCTTCCCCGAGCCCGTTTCCGCCGTGGCCAGCAGGTCCTTGCCGGCCAGTATATGAGGAAAGGTCAATTCCTGGATGGGGGTGAGATCCCGGTACCCCATCGAGGTGAGAGCCTTCAAAATCTGCGGGTGAATATCTAGTTCCGAGAATTTCATCTATATTTCCGTGGATCGGGCAGTCGAAACACTACTCATGAACATGCCCGTGCTCCAGCTCCTCGGTTGTGGCTTCCCGAACGGACTGGACCGTGATGTCGAAGTTCAGCGTCATTCCGGCAAGGGGGTGATTCCCGTCCACCTGGACCTCGGTTTCCCCGATCGCCATGACAGTAAAGATCGCGGGACCATCCGGAGTATCCATACGGAAGCGCAGACCCTCCTTCAGATCCTCCACTTCCCCGAACTTCTCCCGCTCGATTGACATTACCAGGGAATCGTCCCGCACGCCGTAACCGGTTTCCGGTGGTACGGTAATCTCCAACCTCTCACCGGCGTTCTTACCTTCCAGGGCGTTTTCCACACCGGGGATCAGATTACCCGCCCCTTGTATATAGGACAGAGGCTGTCTTCCCGCCGAGGAATCGAGCACCTCTCCGTTGTCGTCTTTTAACGTGTAGTCGATCGCCACGACTCTATCTTTTTCTATTTGCATTTTTTCTCCTAACCCTCGGGAAGAGGGAATTCTTCAATTTCCGCCCGGCCGCGCAACTCCACGGCCAGTTGTTCTATGGCTACCATGGTTTTTTCCCGCTGCAGATACTGAAAGATCTGCAGCTGTGCCTGCTCGTAGGGCACCACCGATTCCTCTTTTCTGTCGGTAACCCGGATCAGATGAAGGCCGTACTGCGTGGTGACCACCTCGCTGAGCTCTCCGATCGCCAGGGAGAAAGCGGCATCGGCGAAGGGCTTGACCATCTGCCCCCTCTGGAAGAAACCCAGATCGCCTCCTGAGGCACTGCTGCCGTCCTCCGAGAACTGGTTGGCCAGCTCGGCAAAATCCTCCCCCGCTCGGATCCTCTCCCTGATCTCGGTGATGCGAGACCTTGCCTCCGATTTTTGCTCCTCCCCGGCATCCGGGCTCACCAGGATTATGATATGAGAAGCCCGCACCTGTTCGGGGCTGAAGAAAAAGGCGGGATTGCTTTCGTAAAACTCCGTCGATTCCTGCTCTGTAACCGTGTTAGCGGGGGAGATATCCGTATCGATCATCTCCTGGATGGCCAGCTGTCTGCGGAACTCGCTTCTCAGCTCTCCGTCACTGATACCGATCTGCTCCAGGGCGGAGGCGTATCCCTCCCCATCACCGAGCTGAGTCTGCAGATCCTTCACCTGTTCTTCAATACGTTCCTCGCTGATCTCAAAACCCCGGCGCTGGCTCTCCTGGTACAGCAGCTCGATATCGATGAGCGTATCCAGGGCTTGCCGGCTCAGCTCACTCCTCTGATTCTCGTCCACCGTCTGCCCTTGGCTCAATGCCTGCTGTTCGAAGCGCCGGATTTCCCTGTCCAGGAATCCTTTGGGGATCAACACCCCGTTGACCGAGGCTACCGCGTTTTTCTGTTTCGATCCTGCCGAGTACAGCAGGGCCGTTGAAACCGACAACAACACAAATATAAACAGGATGACCTTAGCAGGTCTCTTAAATACCATCTAGATCCTCCATAGAACTCTTGATATCACTTCGAGCTTTGTACAGCCTTGGCCGAACGAAGGAAGGGTGAACTATCCTCCACAAAGTACTGAACCTGAGGTGGAAAAGCAAATCTCCGGCTGAGCATATCCCTGCGCGGAACAGCTCGCTATTCCCCGTATCTCACTCTCTATGGAAGATTAGCGGCGCATCCAGCCGGAAATTTGACAAGAAAACGGTGCTTTGATCTGTACATACGTCCGATTTCTGATTACTATATACACTTAAAGGTTGGAAAGCAGGCAGGGCGTCCTCCTGTTTTTCGAAACCACGGCACCTGCCTACGTATTCTGGCTTCGCTTGAGGGACGTTTCCGTCCCTTGTGTTTTCACGTCTGGGTTGCCGACTCAGTACACATTCTATTCAGCCAGTTTGCCGGGTTCAACTTTGTTTTGAACCGTTTCGTGGTGCTGAGATTACTTTGTGGAGGAATCGTGGCTAAGATATTCATCGATGAGAACGAAGGTCTGGAAAAGGGCCTGAAGCGTTTCAAACGCATGCGTGAACGTGAAGGCATCGTCCGGGCTTTCAAGAACAAACAGTTCTACACAAAACCATCGGATGAACGCAGGGAGAAGAAGAAAAAGGCGATCCGCAGGCTGAAACGCAAGCGGGCCAGAAGCTCCCAGCGCCGCAACAGGTATTAGACAAAAAGTTCCGGTTTCGATTCCCCTTGCCTTCTAAAATCCCCAGCATTTTGCAGGAAACGACGATCTCCGCTTAGCTACTGAACGCCTCCAGAACGTGCAGCAGGTTGTATCAGCAGCAACTTCACCCGGTCATCATTGCCGCAAAAAAACCTGTACAGGGCGGCTTCTATCAGGCTACAATCACCAGAAATCATGTAATAGGGAGTTCAAGCTATATCCGTGCCTGCTGACACCCGGAGCCGAGCTACTTTACCGCCTTCCGCCGATGTTGTGGTGCTCGGAGCCGGCCTGGGCGGCCTGGGCGCGGGCTTGGAGCTGGCCAGGCAGGGCGTCAAGGTGCTGGTGCTTGAGCAGCACAATCTGCCCGGCGGTTTCGCCACCAGCTTCGTCCGGGGCCGCTTCGAGTTCGAGCCCTCCCTCCACCAGATGCCTTTACCTCTTCCCGACTCCGGATCGGTGAGCATCAGGAGCTACCTGCTCGATGAGGCGGAGCTGGACCTGGAGGTGGTCGAAGTCCCGGAAGCCTACCGCCTCATCCTCACCGAGCGTGGCGTAGACGTTCAGATTCCTTTCGGTATCCAAGCGGTCATCGATCTGGTGGAAACACAGGTGCCGGGAAGCCGGGTAACGGTCAGCCGCTACTTCGGGCTCTGCCGGGAGGTTCTGGAGACTTTGACCTACCTGGATCAACACCGTGAGGATCTGAACAAAAAGGAGCTTCTGGCTCATCACAGGAACTTTCTCAACACCGGCGGCTACACCATGCAGCAGGTTACCGAGGCGGTCGGGGTCCCTCCTGCGGCACAGGAGATTCTCTACGCCTACTGGTGTTTTCTGGGAGTGCCGGCCGACCGCCTGTCCTTCACACTGTGGGCAGCCATGCTCTACACCTACCTTGCCTCCGGCGCCTTCATCCCCCGCAGCCGTTCCCACGGGCTGGCTTCAGCCATGGTTCGGAAGATCGAAGATCTGGGCGGGCGGGTCGAGTTCAACCAGCAGGTTACGGGCATCGGTGTGCACGGCGGAAAGATCCGGGAGATACAGACGGCGCGGGGAGAGCAAATCCGGACCGAACGGGTGGTCTGCAACGCTTCCCCTTCCCTGGTGTTCGACAGGCTGATCGTCCCGCAGAAACGAGTACCCCGACGGGCACGTCGGCTGCTCAACGCCCGCCGGCACGGGGTCAGCACCTTTGTGGTTTACCTCGGTTTGAATAAATCTCCGGCAGAGCTGGGACTGGACGCCTACAGCTACTTCATCTCCCCCCACATGGATACGCGGAGTATTTACGAAATCACCGGCCGGCTGGAACCCCCTTTGATGCAGGCTTCAGTGTGTCTGAACAGCGCCATACCCGACTGTTCGCCACCGGGAACCACGATCGTTTCCCTGACCTGCATCTTTCAGCCCCACGTCTGGGAGCAGGTGCTACCGGAGGACTATTTCCGTGTCAAATCTGAAATCGCCCGGGCCATGATCGGGCAGTTCGAGAAGGCCCTGGGGGTGCAGCTGGCCGATTATATCGAGGAGATCGAGATCGCCACGCCGGTGACCTTTCAGCGCTACACCGGCGCCTATAGGGGAGTCGTCTACGGATACGAACCGGATCCCTGGGACTCCCTGGTTCCCCGGGCATTGGCACTCGAGAAAGAGAATTTTTTCGAGGGCCTGCAGTTCTCCGGCGGCCATTCCTCCCGCTGTAGCGGTTACGGCGGCTCGATTCTTTCCGGCCGTGCCGCGGCGCGTCGAATCCTGGAGGCGATGAGCTGATGGCTGTCCAGGTAAAGGGGAAGTACCGTGACCTCTGGGCTTTCTTGAGCCAGCCCCTGCAGCGGCGCCGGCGTATCCGCAGAGCCTCCTCCGGATCCCTGTCCCCGGACTCACTGCTGAGGTTGACCACGGCGTTGCATCCGCAGCGGCTGGAATTGACGATCGCAGATATGCGTCAGGAAACCCCCTTTGCCCGCACCTTCAAGCTGGTGCCGGCAGCTGCGGATGCGGGAGGCCGGCTGCAACGCCTGCCTCCCTTTCGCGCAGGCCAGTATCTGAGCCTGGAGTTCGTTGTTCAGGGGACGCGGGTGTCCCGGCCCTACTCGATCTGCTGCTCTCCCACCGAAGCGAGGCAGGGGAATTTCTACGAGCTGACCGTTCGCCGGCGCAACGAGGGCTTCGTTGCTCCCTACATCTGGGAGCAGTGGCGCCCCGGTACTCGGGTGTTGAGCTCCGGACCGCTGGGACAATTCGGCTACGAGCCGCTGCGGGATCGCCGAGACCTGGTGTTTCTGGCCGGAGGCTGCGGCATCACCCCCTTCCGCTCCATCTGGCGGGAGCTGCGTTCCGGTCACCCGGAGATCTCCTGCACGATCCTGTACGGAGCGGCGGGCTCAGCGCAGTTCATCTTCCGGCAGGAGCTGGAGGCTCTGGCTGCAGAGCATCCCGATCGTTTTCAGGTTTACCTCGTGGCGGAGCAGCCGGAGCCGGGATGGAAAGGCCTGAGGGGCTTGCTTACAGGAGAACGTATTCGCGAGTTGACCGGCAATGGGTCAGACAAGACATTCTACGTTTGTGGTCCGCCCGGTCTGTACCGCTTTCTGCAGCAGGAGCTTGCGTCCTTTGATCTATCCCCAGGAGCCTTGAGACAGGAACCCTGCGGAGAAACGGAGGAGGTGTCGGCACAACCTGGGTACCCCAGGGAGTTGGCTGGCAGTGTGTTCACGGTGCAAGTCCACCAGGGCGAGGACACTCGCAGCATTCCCGCCCGGGCCTCGGAATCGGTGTTGATCGCCTTGGAAAGAGCCGGACTGGCTCCGCCGGCTCAGTGCCGCTCCGGCCAGTGCGGCTACTGCCGCTCCCGGATTCTCGCTGGCCGTGTCTACGTGGTTCCCGGAAGCGACGGCAGGCGGGAAGCAGACCGTAAATTCGGGCACTTTCATCCCTGCTCATCCTATCCCCTGACGGACCTCGAGATCCGAGTGCCTGCACATCCCCTGGCCCTGGAAGCGGAACAAAGGGCATCAAAAAATCTATAGGAGGTTGCCATGGTTATCGTAGCGGATTCGTCAGTTCAGCTTTCCTTCGAGACCATAAAACAGCTGAATATCCAGGTGGTGGAGTATCCCCTGTTCGTAAACAACGAGCCCTACCCGGTGAGCATGTCCATGAGCGGGGAGGAGAAGGAACGGCTCCGCCTGCTGATCAAGGACAAGAAGAACAATGTGGGCACCTCCGGTCTCAAGGAGGAGGATCTGCACCGAACATTCGAGCGGTTCAAAGACCGGAAAATCCTCACCATCCACCAGTCCGCCAGAATGTCGACAATCACGGCCACCGTTCTGCAGAAGGTGAAAGCGGAACTGCCTGATATGGACATCGAGCTGTTCGACACCCATCACATGGTAGCCGCCTATACCGTGCAGGTGCTCCTGGCTGCCCGGGCCCTGCAGGCGGGCATGGCCTATCCCGAGCTCATGGAAATGATGAAGCGCAATCGCAAGAACACCCGGCATGTGGGTTCGGTATACGACCTGTTCTTTCTGCAGCGCAGCGGGCGTATCGGCCGCGCCAAGGCGATCCTGGGTACGGCCATGAAGATAATTCCCCTGCTCGGCTCATCCGAAGAGGCGGGGGTGTTGCGTAACATCGGAAAAGCCAAGACCTTTCAGCAGGCCAATCAAAAATTCGTGGCTGCGATGACAGAGGACATGGAGGCCAAGAAGGCTCGTCGGGTTACCGCGCTGATCAGCCGGATCGGTCCCTACGACCGGGAAACCAGTCATCTGAAACAGTTGATCGAGCAGCAAGGCTGGGACGCAGAGGTCCAGATCCTGGCCACCAACCACAGCGCCATGCCCCACGCCGGACCGGAATTCTACGACCTGGGTTATACGGTGCATGAAGATTGAAGCCATCGGTGTTTCCGGCCTCAAGCGCTCGCTCAAATGCGCCGCAGATTATCTGAGCCTGAATGCCGACATTCTTGACAATCTTAACGTCTTTCCCGTACCCGATGGCGACACGGGAGTGAACATGCTCTCCACCCTGAAACCGGCTGTCGATGCGCTGCTGGCAGATGAGGCTGGCAGCTGTGCCGAGGCCTGGGCACTGTTGAGTGAGCAGGCCAACAAGCACAGCCGGGGCAACTCGGGATTCATCCTGGCCTGCTTTATCCGCGGATTCTCAAAACGACTCGCCGGCGGCGATCAGATCACCGCGGAGCTGATCCGGGGCGGTTTCGACAGCGGTTCGTATGCGGCCCGCTCCTCGCTCCTCTCACCTGTTGAGGGCACCATGGTTACGATCATCTCCGCCATGGCCGAAGCCATGGCAGAGACCGAGTCGGGAGATATTGCAGAGCTTCTCGATTCTGCCCTGAATCGCGGCCGCAAAGAGATATTCCAAACCCCACGCCTGTTACCCGTACTGTCTCGAGCAGGAGTGGTCGATGCCGGCGGTCTGGGCTTCATCTTCGTGATCGAAGGGATAAGACGGGGGCTGATCGGCGTGCAGCCGAAAAGTGAAAAAGAGCAGGACTACCGATTCCAGCCGGAACTAAGCGTTGCAGAGGAGGATGAGGAAGCCATCTGTTACCGCTTTTGTACGGAATTGACAGTGCAGAAGAAAGGACAGTTAGCCTGGCCGGAGCTCAAAGCTTTTTTGGAGCAGCGGGGCGACAGCATCGCCGTAGTGCAGGAAGAGGAATACCTCAAACTGCATATACACACCAACGTACCTGAGGAGATCAGAGCCAAGATGGTCGAACAAGGGTCGATCCTCGCCTCCAAGATCGACGATATGGCCGAGCAGATCAACACGGGTGTCAAGGCGAATCAGAACAACGAGGCAGTAAGCGTCCTGGCCGTGGTTTCGGGATCCGGTTTCAGGAGCATTTTTCACGATCTGGAGGCTGCCGCCTGCCTGCAGTACGGCGATCGGCTGCCCTCCACCGGGGAGATTCTCGAAGTCCTGGAGGGAATGGACACTGAAAATATCATCGTACTGCCTAACGACAAGAACATCATCCCTGAGGCAATGCTGGCTCAAAAAAAATCGAACAAACATGTTTTTCTGCTGCCCACTGAAAATGTAGTGCAGGGTATCACGGCTCTGTACGGCTTCAATGAGCAGGATTCACCGCAACAGAATATCCGCAGCATGGGGGATTGCCTTGATCTGGCCGTCTGCCTCAAAGTCTATCAGAGCAATAGGGATACCCGCTACGGTAGTGTGGAGATCAAGAAGGGAGATTTTTTCGTGCTTCGCGGAGAAGATATTCTGGCCGTAGACGCCCTCCTGGCCTCCGCAGTGGAGCGTGGATTGGCTGAGCTGGAACTCGGTGAGGCCGGATGCGTCTCCTTCTATTATAGTGACGCCTTTGATCAGTCCTGCACGGCCGGACTGGAACAGCGAGTTCAGCGGCTGCAGGATCCGTTGGAGGTGGAGTTCCACTACGGCGGCCAGAGCGCCAGTGTGCTGATCGTGTCGGTGGAATAGAGGGCTTTTGCCGGTAATCCGGCAGCGCCCCGCCGTGCGACGCCCAAGCAGGAGGTGTATCTCTTGTTGATGTATTTGCTTTTTCTCCTTCTCATGCTGGTAATCGGTTACCTCAGTGGATCGGTCAATTACGCCATCGTCGTTACCCGTCTGTTCAAGGGAGGCGATATTCGAGAGCTGGACAGCCACAACCCCGGGGCGGCGAACGTGTTCCGCAACGTCGGGCCCGCCTGGGGCCTGCTGGTGGGGCTGATGGATGCTCTCAAGAGTTTCCTCCCCATTCTGGCGGGCCGGCTGTTTTTCTTTTCAGGCGATACCTACGCCGATTTCTGGGCGCTCTTCCTGGTGGGCATGGCTGCGGTGCTGGGACACATGAAGCCGCTGTTCTACCGCTTCAAGGGCGGCGGGGGACTGGCCGCCGTGCTGGGATTGTTTGTCTTCTTCGTGCCCGTAGAGTATCTGCTGGCCCTGCTGCTCGGGGGCGTTGTCGTTCTCAGATTTTTCAAAGGATTTTCCTACAAATTCGGACGTTGGATACCGGTGATGTCGGTTGTGCTCACACCTTTCGTCGTGCTTCTGTTCAGCCGTATCCTGGACATACCCCTGTTCGCCCATCTTTCCATCGGCGGACATCCCTGGTATGTCGTGGTGGGGGCCTTTGCTACCTCGACATTCATGTTATTCATGAACCTGCCCTTCCTGATCCGTACGATGCGGGAGCACGGTTGAGGGGGACGTTGGACAGGTGCATCCCCATCGATACCGGATTGATCGAAGCCCGCGGATCTGTATAATGGGGCAGAGAGGACAACACGATGGAACTGGATGAAATGAAGGCCGTGCAGGGGAAGTTCAAACAGGGGCTGGAGAAGCTGGAGCTGATCAAGTCCTGCCTCGCCAAGC
>CAZFMD010000022.1:21129-23979 GCA_964520025.1 uncultured Spirochaetaceae bacterium | reverse complement strand
GCGGGAAATCCGGCGATAATCAGCAGCATGGCGTTGCGAAATACGTGCCTGAAGAGAATCTTCCGCTCCCCCAGTCCCTTGGCCCGGGCGGTCATCACGTACTGTTTGTTGATCTCGTCGAGAAAGGAGTTCTTCGTGAGCATCGTAAGGGTGGCGTAGCCCCCGATGGTCATGGCCGTGATCGGCAGGGCCATATGCCACAGGTAGTCGCCGATCTTTCCCAAAAGGCCGAGCTCATCGAAGTTGGCCGATACCAGGCCGCGCAGGGGAAAGATCTTCAGATACGACCCGCCGGCGAACAGGATGATCAGCAAAATGGCGAAGAGAAAAGAGGGGATAGCGTAGCCAATGGTGACAACGGTGCTGGAGGCCAAATCGAAACGGCTTCCGTGGCGCATGGCTTTGGCAATGCCCAGGGGAATGGAAATCAGGTAGATGAACAGAGTGCTCCAGAGTCCCAGGGAGATCGACACGGGCAGGCGCCGGCCGATCAGGCCGATCACCGTGCCCCCTCGAAACAGGCTCTCCCCGAAGTCAAACATGGCGTAGCGCTTCAGCATGTCGAAGTAGCGTACGTGCAGCGGCCTGTCGAAACCGAAGCGGCGCTTGATCTCCTCGATGACCTCCTGATCCAACCCCCGGGCTCCCCGGTAAGCAGAATCGCCCTCATCCTCCCGGTCGGCGGGAGCGACCTCGTCGGCGCTGATGCCCGAAAGCCGCTCCAGTCGGGTATTGGTGCGCAATCCCCGCATCTCCGCCACCATCTGCTCCACCGGTCCGCCCGGAGCGACCTGCACAATGAAGAAGTTGATCGTGATGATCGCCCAGAGAGTCGGGATGATCAGCAGCAGGCGGCGGATGATATAGGAGAGCATCGAAGATTATCGCTTCGGCAACTTGCGCTCTTTGGCCGGGTCGATCCACCAGGTATCCAGACCCAGGGCGTACTTGGGCCTGAGCTTCGGCCGGCTGAACCGGTCCCAGGAGGCCACCCGGAACTTGCTGAGATGCCACTGGGGGATCACGTAGTGATTCCAGGTCAGCACCCGATCCAGGGCTCTTCCCAAGTGCAGCAACGCTTCATCGTCATCCTGGTTTTCGTCGATTCCGGCCAGCAGATAATCCACGGCTTCATCCTGCACCGCCGCCTGATTGTAGGTAGAGTCGAGATAGTCGCTTCCCCAGGCGATCTTCAGAGACGTGTCCGGGTACATATGAGCCGAAAAACCCATGGATACCATGTCGAAATCGTGGTCGTGCCAGCGGTTGAGAAACTGAGATGTGTCGACCTTGCGGATGTTCATCGTGATGCCCACCCGCTCGAGGTTCTTCTGTAGTGGAATGGCAATCTTTTCCGTTGTCTCCGTGTAGATCATCAGCTCGAACTCGAAAGGCTCTCCGGTACGGGTGTTCACCAGCTGCTTGTCCCGCACCTCCCAACCGGCGGCTTTGAGCAGACGCAGGGCTTCCCGAATCTGGGTGCGGATATTCCCCGAACCGTTAGTCTTCGGCGGGTTGTACTCCTTGGTGAAAACCTCCGGCGGGATCTTGTCCCGGATCGGCTCCAGGATCTTCAGCTCCTCCCGGCTCGGAAGCCCGGTGGCGGCGTATTCTGTGTTCTGAAAGTAGCTGCGGGTGCGGGTGTACTGGTCGTAGAAGAGATTGCGGTTCATCCACTCGAAATCCATCAGCTGGTTCAGGGCCATTCGTACCAGACGATCCTGAAAAACCGGGCTCTGGGTGTTGAAGATAAAGGACTGCATGCCCGGCGGGATTTCGTGGGGGATCTCCTCCTGGATGATATAACCGGCATCAACAGCGGATCCCGTATACTGGGTTGCCCACTTCTTGGCCTCGTTCTCTCGACGTATGTCGTACTCCCCGGCCTTGAAAGCCTCGAAAGCCACGGTCTGGTCGCGGTAGTAGTCGTAGCGTTCATAGTCGAAGTTGAGCCTGCCCCGGTTCACCGGCAGATCTGCGGCCCAGTAATCCTTCAACCGCTCGTAGACCACGTACTGGCCCATTTTGTAGTCACTCACCGTGTAGGCCCCGCTTCCAACGGGCACCTCGTCCAGGGGCTCGGACAGATCGCGGGATTCCCAGTAGTGCCTTGGAAGTATGGTCAGGCCGCCAAGATTGAACAACACCTCCTTGTCCGCTTCGGAGAGGGTAAACTTTGCCCGCAGACGATCCAGGGCCTCAACCTTCTCGACCAGGCTGTAATAGGTCTTGAACTGGGGAACCCCCTGGTCGACGAACTTGTTGAAGCTGAACACCACATCCTCGGCAGTGATCGGCTTGCCGTCCTGGTGCCGAGCTCGGGGATTGATATGAAAAATGATCCAGTTGTAGTCGCTGTCGTACTCGACCTTCTCGGCGATCAGCCCGTAGGATACGTCGATCTCATCGGCAGAGCCGATCATGAGCGAATCGTAGAAGCTGCCACTGCCCACAGCATAGTCTCCACGCTGACCGTAGCGGTTGAACGTGTCATAGGTGCCCAGCGTGTAGAAGGTCACCATCCCCCCCTGAGGGGCATTGGGATTCACGTAGTCGAAGTGTTGGAATCCAGCGGGATACTTGGGCTCCCCCCGCAGCGATAGGGCGTGGGAGACGATCACATCGGCGGAAGCCAAGGTAGCGGCACCGACAAGCAGAATCAGTATCGAGATAAGCCGGAGTTGTTTCATGGTTCTCCTCCAGTTCCTATTTGCTTTTTAATATATAGGGAAATAATGCGAGAGGGAAGGTTTATCCCGCGAAACGGTGCTCTCCCTCCGCCGGCGAACAGTCCGCGCAGGCGGAGGGAAGCGAATCACTCGAGCCGAGCGGACCGCCCTACTGCTTCTT
>CAZFMD010000022.1:0-21029 GCA_964520025.1 uncultured Spirochaetaceae bacterium | reverse complement strand
CGCAGGCGGAGGGAAGCGAATCACTCGAGCCGAGCGGACCGCCCTACTGCTTCTTAAGCTTCTTTCTTAATCCACAGCTCGTACAGAGGCAGCAGGATCAGGGCGGCGTTGGCCACGGCCAAGGCCAGACCACCCAGGATCACAAGAGGTGCCAGGGCCCCGGCCAGCTTGGCCAGCCACCAGGAGCCCACGTCGATCAGGATCGCGGCTGCGGAAAAGGCGATGACAACGGTCTTGATCCAGTTCTTGTACAGGGTGAAGCTGAAGATGAAGATCAGGGCGAACATCACCGGCAGGGTGCCGTGCACGTGGGTGTGGCTTATGGAGATCAGACGGGAGACGCTCTTGCCCGTGTCCTGCTTCAGGTACTCGGCCACATCCGCATACTCCACGGTCACCACGCCCGCTACCTCAGCTTCGGCGGAGTGGCAGGTATTGCAGGACACGTCGAAGATCTGCTTGATGCGGGGAAAATCTCCCTCCTTGGCTCCGGCTGCGATCCACTGCTTGGTGGTTTCATAGCCCGCTTCATCCACGAAGTACTGCCTCATCGTGCCGTCGATGGATTTCTCCAAACGTGTCTTGTCACGGTTCCCATAAAAGGCGATACGGATATCGGCGACGGACATGCCCGGTTTTTCGTCAATCGGAGAGTAGGTGGAGTAGATCGTGGCGAATCCCAGCAGATACCCGACTCCGGCAACGATCAACAGGATGCTGATTCCCACCTTCGAGTACATCGGAATGCTCTTCAGACCCTTTGGATCTTTCCAAAACATGGCTTTCCTCCTCTTGCCTATATTTAAAATTTGTTATATAGTAAATCGTGATTGTATTACCGGAATCAATCGTGGTCCCCTTGATTTCCGTATTATTATACAGTAGTGTAAATAGATTGTGAACTAATTCACTAATGTTTTTTCTGCTGTTTCGGAATCAGGATGGAAGGATCCCGCTCTCCAGCGCTTATCATGACCCTATTCACAGTGAGAGTTCGGACAGCGGAAAGATGGCCATTAAAAGCGGCCCGAACAGCCGGCAGCACAGGGGCCGGAAATTACGAGCAAGGATAGATCGGTTCCCGTTGGGGAAGTCGATCGAACAAAGGAAGTATGGCGTACAAGCGTAAACGAGTTACCGGAGGCTACCGGTTTGCCCGTTTCTCCGGACAGCCTCAACCGGATATCGTGGATGCCGGGATACCGTCAGCGGTCACCATCGATCTGGGAACAGTGGGAGCGACTACTGTCCGACCGCTGGTAGAGGAAGGGGAATCGGTGACAGCGGGGCAGATTCTGGCCCGGGATGATGATGGGGTCGGTAATCCCGCCATCGCCACGCTGAACGGCACTGTCGAAGAAATTCGAAGGAACCGAGAAGCGGGGGCAACCTTGGTGATCCGCAGCGACGGTAAGGACTCCTGGAAAACCGTCGAGGGATACTCCGCGGACTGGGAAAATCTTGGCGCGGATTCTCTAGAAAAACTCGTGTACCTATCCGGTGCCTCCGCTGCAATCCCCGGCGGCATCCCAACCCGCTTCAACAGCGCGGCCATCGAACCCCGGCAGGTTGAACATGTTATTCTTCAACTCGTGCCGGCGGAGGTATTCAATCCCGACCCATCCGCCATACTCGACGGCAGGGGCCTGAGATCGGCGGCTGAAGGGCTCCTCATCCTTTCGAAGATCATGCCCGGGGTCGCCTTGCACCTCGCCGGCGGCCGGAAGCAGAAACTCCTGCTCGAGCAACTTCAACAGCACTGCCGCCGGAACCGGCTCAAGCAGGTTTCCCTGCACATGTTACCGGCCAAATACCCGAACCACCGGGAAGAAGTATTGATCCCCGCACTGCTGGGACAGGAGTATCCCCACGGCTACTCCGCCCTCAACCTCGGAGTACTGGTAATCGATCTGCAGGCCCTCCTGCACGTACGGGACGCCGTGGTGGAGGGCAAGCCCGCGATCCAACGGATCGTCGCTCTGGCCGGCAGCGGGTTCAGCCCACGGCCGCACCTGCGCGTGCGGATCGGCACGCCTATGCAGCAGCTGCTGGAGGGATACCTGGAACAACGGCGACCGCAACGAATTATACGAAACAGCCTGCTCACCGGCAGCATGGTGGACCAGGGCGTAGTCGACCCCCTCCTGACCACGCTGATCGCCGTGCCGGAGGACAGGCAGGGGCCGCCCCTGGCCTTCTCCCGGCCGGGATTTCGCACCGACTCCTACTCCCGCACCTTTCTGGCCAACTTCGTGCCATTCAGAAAGACTGTTGACACGAACCTCCATGGGGAACATCGCCCGTGCATCGCCTGCACCTACTGTGACAGCGTGTGTCCCGTGGGAATCCTCCCCCACCTGCTGCACCGCTACGTACAGCGGGATTTGATCGACGAGACGCTTGTTCGCCTGCGTATCTTCGACTGCATCGACTGCAATCTCTGCACCTACGTGTGCACCTCCAAGATTCCCCTGGCCGAGCTGATGCGCAGGGGAAAAGAACGGCTGGTGGCGGAAGGACTGGATCCCCGTCCGCAACAGGCAAGCAGCAGGCCGCTCAGGGGCCTTCCTGCCGGTGCCGGTGATCCACCAGCCGAGGCCGATGCCGCTGCCTCGGCTGTCGCCGAGGAGGAGCGGACATGAAAATCGTACGAAACCTCTTCGACGGACTGAAAAGAACAAGGATTCTCCGGCCGGTCAAACCCGTCATCGAGACCCTGGAGGGGATCGTGCTGGGCAGTCCGGAAACCGCCGGCCAGGCGCCCCATTTTCGGGATCACATCGAGATCAAGCGCTACATGTCCACCGTCATCCTGGCCATGATTCCGACCACGGTGGCGGCGGTGGTGTTCTTCGGCTGGTACGTTCTGGCCATGATTCTCACCTCCTACGTGGTGGGAGGAATCATCGAGGTGCTGTTCGCCCTGATCCGCAAGAAGGAGATCGAGGAGGGATTCCTGGTCACCGGGCTCATCTTCCCGCTGATCCTTCCGCCCACCGCCCCCCTTTGGGTGGTTGCGGTGGGAATAGCCTTCGGCGTGTTCTTCGGCAAGGAGGTGTTCGGCGGAACTGGGCGCAACATCTTCAACCCCGCCCTTGTCGGCAGGATCTTCATAACCATCGCGTTTCCCGAGATCATGTCCGCCGCCTGGCGCCTGCCCTTCTCCGATGCCATCACCGCGGCCACTCCGCTGGCCGTTTACAAATCCACCCAGGGTATCGCACCGTACTGGGACCTATTGCTGGGCCGGGTAGCCGGCAGCACCGGAGAGGTGTTCCGTATAGGCATTATCGCCGGCGCGGTGCTGCTGATGATGACCCGGGTATCCAGTTGGCGGATCACCTTTAGTTACCTGGCCACGGTGGCGCTGTTCGCATTTGTCGGCCACCTCCTGGGACCCGGGACCTTCGCCCCGCCGCTGTTCCAGCTGCTTGCAGGAAGCGTCCTGTTCGGGGCCGTGTTCATGGCCACAGACCCGGTCACCTCCCCGGCTACCAAACCCGGGAAGTTCATATTCGGAACAGGCTGTGGAATCGTAACGGTGTTGATCCGCACCTTCAGCGGGTTCACCGAGGGAGTCATGTTCAGCATCGTGATCATGAACGCCTTCACGCCGCTGATCGACAACGCCGTGGTAAATATCACGTACCGGCCGGCGAAAAGATGAAGGCAGAGCGATGAAAGACAAGATCCTGATGATTGTTTTCGTCCTGGTACTGGGCAGCATCCTCACCGCCGCCCTGCTGGCTGTGAACTACGTGACCACACCGGTTATCGAGAAAAACGAGGAGATCGCCACCAAATCGAGCATCCTCGCGGCTCTCAACATTCCCTTCAATTCACAGAACGTGGAGGAGGTTTTTGCCGACAACGTGATGCAGCGAGAGCAAAACGGCACGACCTACTACCTCACCAAAGAGGATACTGTGGCCTTCCCCTACTCCGGTTCCGGATTGTGGGGTCCGATTGAAGGAATCATAGCCATCCAGCCGGATTTCCAGCGCCTGGAGGGGATCACCATCAGCCGTCAGGAGGAAACCCCCGGCCTGGGAAGCCGGATCACCGAGGCGGCCTACCTGGCCCAATTCCAGGACAAGCGCTTCACCGAGGGGTTGAAGCTGGTGCAGCCCGGCAGGGCCGATCGGGACAATGAGATCGACTCGATCACCGGAGCCACCATGACCACCGACGCCTTTATCAAAATCCTGAACGAAAACATCCGGCAAGCCGTACCGGCGATTGCCGAGGGAGAGGGCCGATGAGAGCTGCTGCCAAAGGCCAAAGCTTAAAGACCTTTCTCAACGGTGTGTGGCGGGACCATCCGATCTTCTCCATGATTCTGGGCATCTGCTCGGCCCTGGCGGTGAGCAACAAGGTGGAGAACGCCATCGCCATGGGCGCGGGGGTCACCTTCGTGCTCCTGGCCACCGGGCTGCTGATCGCCTTGCTTCGCAGGCTGATTCCCACCCGGGTGCGCATGATCACCTACATGATTATAATCGCCACCTTCGTGATCGTGGTGGATCGGGTGCTCAAAGCCCTGTTTCCCGACATCAGCCAGGCCATCGGACCGTACGTGGGCCTGATTATCACCAACTGCATCATCATGGGCCGTGCGGAAGCCTTCTATATCCAGAACAGTATCGGCCAATCCCTGATCGACGCCCTGGCCAACGGTTTCGGTTACACCTATACCCTGGTCAGCGTGGCGGTCGTACGGGAGCTGCTGGGATTCGGCACCATCCTCGGCTTTCAGGTCATGCCTGAAGGGTTCACCAAGTGGGTGGTCATGGCCATGGCCCCGGGGGCGTTCTTCGTGCTGGCGATCTTCATCTGGATCGGCCGCAGCCTGGCGGGGATGGAAGAGGAATAGGGGAGGAGTATGATTGCCGTACACCTGCTGACGATTTTTCTGGCCGCCATCCTGACCCACAACATCGCCCTGACCTACCTGCTGGGGATGTGTCCCTTCGTGTCCCTGTCCCGGAGCCTGCGCACGGCCAGCGGCATGGGATTCGCCGTGATCTTCGTGGTCACCCTGACCGCTCTGATCAACTGGCCGATCTACAACCTCATCCTGGTGCCCACGGGCAGCACTCTGATCTACTACGTGGTGTTCATCATCGTGATCGCCGCCTCCGTCCAGCTGGTGGAGATGATCATGGAGCGCTTCTTTCCCGTGCTCCAGGCCGCCTTCGGCATCTTTCTGCCCCTGATCACGGTGAACTGCACGGTGCTGGCCGTTTCCCTGTTCATGGTGATCCGCAGGTACGATTTTGTATCCACGATCGTATTCGCCGTAGGATCGGCGGTCGGCTGGACCCTGGCCATCGTGATCGTGGCGGCGATCAATGAAAAACTCAAACTGGTTGGGGATATCCCCAAGGGAATGCGGGGCCCCGGGATCATCATGGTAACCGCGGGCATCCTGGCCCTGGCCTTCTTGGGCTTTTCGGGAATGGTGAACGTGCAATGAACTTCATGCCGCTGATTCTCATGAACGCAATCCTCCTGGTCATCACCATCCTCCTGGCCGTGGCCGACCGGCTGCTGGTTACCTACGGGCGCTGCAGGATCACGGTCGCCCAGGGGGAGGAGAAACAGGGCTTCGACGTGCAGGGCGGCAACACCCTGCTGTCCTATCTGATCGATCACAACGTGGAGATCAACTCCTCCTGCGGCGGCAAGGGAAGCTGCGGTTACTGCAAGGTCAAGGTAGAGAGCGGGGGCGGACAGATCCTGCCTACCGAAGAGATCTTCATGAGCCGGCAGGAGAAGCAGGAGGGCATGCGCCTTGCCTGCCAGGTAAAGGTCAAGAATGATGTGGCTATCAGCATTCCGGACTATCTGACCATTGTGCGGCAGATGGCCCTGAACAACAAATTCGACACCAAGAAACGCTGGCGGGTAATTATTCATTAGGGAAGGTTTGTAGCGAAAATGGCAGTGGAAGTTACCGAGAAACTCCAATCTATCGTAGAGCGATACAAGAGCGGGAAAAGCTCCCTGGTCGGGGTCATGCAGGATGTCAGCCAGGAGTACGGCTACCTGCCCGAAGAGGTGCTGCAGGAGGTGTCCAAGCTGATCGAGGTGCCGATCAGCATCTTCTACAGCCTGGCGACTTTCTACAGCTCTTTCCGCCTGGAGCCGATCGGCAAGAAACACGTCTGCGTGTGCGTGGGAACGGCCTGCCACGTGCGGGGTGCCGCGAAAATCGTCGAAACCCTGGAGCGGGATCTGCAGATCACCGCCGGTGAGACCTCCAAGGACGGCGACTTCACCCTGGAAACGGTGAACTGCGTCGGTGCCTGCGCCTTGGGCCCGCTGGTCACGGTGAATGGAGACTACCACGGCAAGATGGATCAGAAGAAGATCACCCGGCTGGTTAAATCGATACGCCAGGAGACCGACGAAAATCAATGAAGTGCAAACCTGAGGATATCCAGTCAATTCGAGACCAGTACGCCTCCGTTTCCGCGATTCGAAGCGGAGAAGGTGTCGCGGAGAACAAGATCGATCTCCTGGTCTGCGCCGGTACCGGGTGCGTATCCAATCATTCGCTGAAGGTAAAGGCGTCCCTGATCGCCGAGATCCAGAAACACAATCTCCAGGACCGTATCAAGATCGTCACCACGGGCTGCAACGGTTTCTGTGCCAACGGACCGATCGTGGTGGTCAAGCCGGATGACATCTTCTACCAGCTGCTCGCTCCTGAGGATATTCCCCATCTGGTGGAGGAACACTTTCTCAACGGCAGGCCCGTGGAGAAGTTGATGTACAGGCCGGGAGAGGATGAACCGCCGATCCCCAAGATGGCGAGCATTCCCTTTTTCGGCAAACAACAGCTGATCGCCCTGGCCAATCGGGGCATCGTGGATCCCGAGAGCATCGAGGAGTACATCGCCCTGGGCGGTTATCAAGCCCTTGCCAAAGCTCTTACGGGAATGAGCCGGGAACAGGTGATCGAGGAGATCAAGGCCTCGGGCCTGCGGGGACGGGGCGGAGCGGGTTTCCCGACCGGTAAGAAGTGGGAGTTCTGCAAAAACGCAAAAGTTGTGGAGGAGCAAGTCTCGGATTCGGACAAGTACATCATCTGCAACGCCGACGAGGGGGATCCGGGAGCGTTCATGGACCGCTCGATCGTGGAATCCGATCCCCACGCCCTGCTGGAGGGAATGCTGATCGGTGCCTACGCCATCGGAGCGTCCCACGGCTTCATCTACATCCGTGCCGAGTATCCCCTGGCCCTGGAACGGCTGACCCAAGCCCTCGAGCAGGCCCGGGAGTACGGACTGCTGGGGGAGCAGATACTGGGAACGGAGTTCTCCTTCGACATCACGGTCAGCAAGGGGGCGGGCGCCTTCGTCTGCGGAGAGGAAACCTCCCTGATCGGTTCTTTGGAGGGCAAACTCCCCGAACCCCGGGTGCGCCCCCCCTACCCGGCACAGTCCGGCTACATGGGCAAGCCCACGAATATCAACAACGTGGAGACCTGGGCCAACGTACCCCACATCATCAGCCGGGGAGCCGAGTGGTTCTCCTCTATCGGCACGGACACCAGCAAAGGTACCAAGGTCTTTTCGCTGGTGGGGAAGGTCAACAACACGGGGCTGGTCGAAGTGCCGATGGGCATCACCATGAGGGAGATCGTCTTCGATATCGGCGGCGGCATACCCGGCGGCAAGAAGTTCAAGGCCGTGCAGACCGGCGGCCCTTCAGGCGGCTGCATCCCCGAGAGCCTGCTGGATACCCCGGTGGACTACGAGTCGTTGATACAGGCCGGCTCGATCATGGGATCCGGCGGTATGATCGTCATGGACCAGGACAACTGCATGGTTGAGGTGGCCCGTTACTTCATCGCCTTCACCCAGCAAGAGTCCTGCGGGAAATGCTCGCCTTGCCGGGAAGGTACCTGGCACATGCTGAACATCCTGGAGAACATCACCGCCGGCAGGGGCCGGGAGGGTGACATCGAGCTGCTGGAGAAAATGGGTCAGCATATCAAGGAGACAGCCCTCTGCGGACTGGGAAACACCGCTCCCAATCCGGTTCTGACAACGATCCGCTACTTCCGGGATGAATACGAGGCTCATATCAGAGACAAACGCTGCCCCGCCAAGGTCTGCAAGGCTCTGATCACCTACTCGATCGATCCGGTAAACTGCACCGGCTGCACGGCCTGTGCCAAGAACTGCCCGGTGGCCTGCATCTCCGGGGAACGCAAACAGACCCATGTGATCGATCAGGATCGATGCATCAAGTGCGGAATGTGCTACAGCGTGTGCAACTTCGACGCGGTGAGGATCGAGTAATGGCTAGGATTTCAATAGACGGTAGAAACCTCGAGTTCGAACAGCCGCTGACCATACTCGAGGCGGCAAAGCAGCTGCAGATCAAGATCCCCACCCTCTGCTACAACGAGCATCTGGCACCCTACGGAGGCTGCCGCATCTGCCTGGTGGAGGCGACCACTCAGACCGCACCGGGGAGATCCCGCCTGGTGCCGGCCTGCACCGCGCCTGCGGAAGACCGGATGGTGGTCACCACGGACTCGCAGCGGGTGCTGGACTCGCGGCGTTTCATCATCGAGCTGCTGTTGTCCCGCTGCCCGGAATCACAGGTGATCCGGGATATGGCCGCCCAGATGGGCGTGGATCCGGATGGACAAAATCTGGACGTGGTGGGTCAGTATCTTCTCAAGCGGGCGCCCAGGCGGGAAGCCACCAACTGTATTCTCTGCGGTCTGTGCGTGCGGGTCTGCCAGCAGATTCCCGAACGCTATGCCTTGAGTCTGAAAGAGCGGGGCATCCACAGGAAGGTGACCCCACCTTTCGAAAAGGTGGCCGAAAGCTGTATCGGCTGCGGCTCCTGCGCGTACGTGTGCCCGACCAAGACCATTACCATCGAGGAAGCATAGCTCAAAACGAAACAGAGATCGGCGGGGAGCGCAAATATCGTGAGAGAATCGGCCGCAGCCATCCTCAAGCAGGATCTCAGGGGAAAGATCCGCTGGTTCATCCTTCTGCGCTGGCTGGCCGCAGGCGGTCTTGCCCTGGTTATCACGGGAGCTCGCTACGTTCTGGATATCCCCCTTCCGTTGCTGCCTCTCTATCTGGGCAACCTGTTCCTGGTCGCATACAACGGAATCTGCTACGCATTCAATAATGTGCTTCAGCGGCAGATCGATACCCCGGGTTGGATCGACAGGGCTCATCGCCTGGCCAACATTCAAATCCTGGTGGACCTGAGCCTGCTCACCTATTTGATCTATTTCTCCGGCGGCCCGGATAATCCCTTCGTGTTCTACTACATCTTCCATATGATCATCTCCGGTATCCTGCTCACCAACCGCTCCGCCTACGTGCAGGCTACCTTTGCCTCACTGCTGTTCGGGCTGCTCATGACCGTAAAACTCCTCAATCTGTTGCCCAATCACGAGCTGGCTTTCGCCGCTGTTGCGATGGCCCCCGTACCCCTGAGCGGCTCCATCGGTCGCTTCCTCGCCTTCTCTTCGACCCTCTACATAGCCGTGTATCTGACCACAACCATCGTGAAGAAACTCCGACAGCGGGAGCGGGAGTTGGCCGAACAGGACAGACTAAAATCTCAGTATGTGTTGACCGTATCCCACGACATACAGTCCTCCCTATCGACCATCGACAGCTGCCTGCAGACCGTGCTCCAGGGCTATACAGGTAGAATCGGAGAAAAGAGCCGCGACATGGTGCAACGGGCCAACATCCGCACCCGGCACCTGCTCGGCTTCGTTCGGGATCTGCTTGATATCTCCCGGATGCGTACCGAGAGCGAGATTCAAAAGGAGAAGGTGGATCTGGTAGAGGTGATCGAAAAGCAGATAGAACTGTTCGGCCAGCAGGGCGAACAGCAACACATAGCTATGAGTTTCGACAATCGAGCGGGAGAGGTGATCCTGCAGGCCAATCGATTTTCCATGGAGCAGCTGTTCAACAATCTTCTCAGCAATGCCCTGCGCTACACCCCCGAAGGGGGCACGGTGTCTGTGACCTTGAAACATACGGATAAAAAAAATACCGTCGAAGCGAGAATCACCGACAGCGGGATCGGGATTGCCCCGGAGCATCTTCCTCAGATCTTCGATGATTTCTACAGGGCGGGCAACGCCAAAGCATTCACGAAAAACGGCACGGGTTTGGGACTGGCTATCGTGAAACGGATTGTCCAGCTGCACAACGGGGCGATCCGGGTGCAGAGCGAGCTGAACAGGGGAACGACCTTTATTTTTACGCTTACCGGGGATGAGGCTTGCCCTGAAGCGGATGGGGCGCTACATTGTGAAGGCACATTATGAACAGCAAGGATCTATTCACCTCGATCTCTTCCTACCTTGCCGCTGTACAGCAACAGATCAATACCCAGGCTGATCTAATCGTAGACAGTTGGGGTCCCAACGGTAAACAAGCCGAACATATAGACCGGGTCGTTCACCACCTGCTGGACAAACCGGGAAAGATGCTTCGACCCGCCCTGGTGCTTCTGTCCGCCGGCATTGTCGGATGGGACCCGGCAAAAGATACAGAACAGGTGAGCGCATCGCTCATCAAGCTTGCCGCGGCGGTGGAACTGATCCACTCCGCCTCTCTGATCCACGATGACATCATCGACGGAGAGAAAATGCGAAGAGGCCAGAGCTCGCTGCACCGCAGGCACGGAAATCAAACGGCCGTGCTGGTGGGGGATATCCTCTACGCCCAGTCCTTCTCCCTCATTACCAGTCTCAAGCTTCCCAGTTGGGAGCGTCATCTGGCGATCTACCAGCTGTACTGCGACACCACACGAAACATGTGCCTGGGAGAGATCATCGAGCAGCGCACGATCGACGAGAATCTATTTCTCGATTTTCCCGACTACCTGAACATCCTCAAGAACAAGACGGCCGTGCTCATGTCCGCATCCTGCCACAGCGGTGCGGTCCTGGCCGGGGCGGATGCGGCGGTGGCTGAGAAGTTGGCCGGGTTCGGAATGGCCTTCGGACTGGCCTTCCAGCTGTTGGACGATCACAGGGATCACGACGCGCTGATCGGCAAGGATGTCGACATCCTGGAGAAGGCCCTGCAGCAGATGGGCAAAGCTCGGGATATCCTCGAGGCTCTGAACGGCAGCATCTACAGGGAAGAGCTGATCCGGGCCTGCGATTCCGTAGTGGAAGCGGTTGGAGTAACCGCTCCTTAGATCAGCGCCGCCGCCGCACCCCGGGCCCTCCTACGGTAAACGAGTACAGCGCCGACACGATAAACTTCCCGCTGTTGTACAAGTACTCCGAATTGGGATAGTAGTATGAAGGCGGAACCACATCCCCAAAGGGCGCCAGCTCCACACTCAGGTATTTTACCCTTATCGAGATACTGTCGTTGAGCTTGTACAGCAACCATACGTTGAAGTTCGCCGGGAAATCCCAGGTCCCCGGAATATCGGGTATCTTGTTGTTCGTTTCCGTCCAAACCGTACCGCCGAGGGATCCTCCGATAAACAGGCCGAACTCGAAGCTGATGCGGGGGCGGACCATGAAACCGAAGTGGAGGTAGGTGACATCCACGTAATCGATTTCATTGTCGAAGTACATGCCGTAGACGGCTCCGATGCCGAGGAAGGGGGTCACGTTGAAAGCACCGCCGAACTCGATATTGGCGTACGCGGGCAGGGGCGAGCCTTCGACCCAGAGGGTGAACAGGGTTGGCACGTAACGGAAGATGGCGTTCAGTCCCACGTTGTAATAATCCGAATTGTTGGAGGAGTATTCCACGCCACCGCCGATCTCCATGCGGGTCCACTCCCTCCGTGCGATCTCCTGGCGGATTTCGAAGGCCTCCCGGGGGATGTTGGCCAGGCCGTTGGCCAGGATCTGCACCTCTCCCGGCAGTTGATCCAGGGAGGGGGAGGTCACCGAGTCGGTCTTCAGCACCTTGCCGCTGGTCACGCTGATCAGCCGGCCGGTCACGGTGATGCTGGAGCCGATCTTGGACACCGATCCGGTGATGATGGCATCCACGTCGAAGAGCCTGCCGATTTCCGCTATCTCGGACTCTTCGATCATCCCGGAGAGCATCAGCTCCTGCTCCTCCAGCACCTTCTTCATCAGCAGCCGCTCCTGCACCTCGTATTCCTCGGTCTTGGCGATCTCCGTGGCCACCAGATCGGCTATGATGAAACCGGCGTTTTCCAGGCCGATGTCGTTACTCACCTCGAACTCGACCACACCGATGGATATGGACTGAGACCATCCGCCCGCAGCGGCCAACAGCAGACCGAGCAATAACAGGATTATCCCTCTTGTTCTCATGGTTCTCCTCCTTGCAGTTTTTCGGCTCTATATGTAGTTGCGGATCAGCTTGACGAGCCGATCGATCTTGATGGGTTTGTTGATGAACTCCTCCGCGGGGACATCCTTCTTGTCGAAGTCGAAGGCGTACTCCCGGTTGATTGCGGTTAGAACGAAAATCGGAAGCTGCGGATGTTTCGCCTTGATCTCCCCGGCCGCCTCGAAGCCCCGGGTCTTTTTCTCGGGGAACATCACGTCTAAAAGGATCAGATCCGGAGAGAACTGATCGATCATCTCCATCCCCTTCTCCACGGTATCCGCGGAATGGATCTCGAAACCCTCATACTCCAGCAGGGAACCGGTGGTTTCCAGAATATCCAGGTCGTCATCGATGATTAGAATCTTGCTCATTCTCTCCTCCTGCGGGGAAAAATATGTGAAAGGCCGTGCCCTTGTTCAACTCCGAATACACGGACAGGCGGCCGCCCAGAGATTCCACGGCGCGCTGTACGATGGCGAGTCCCAGTCCGGTCCCGTCCCGCTCCAGCTCCCGGGCCTTTCGGGTGCGGTAAAACTCCTCGAAGATCTTCTCCAGCTCTTCCGGCTCGATCCCGTGGCCCTGATCCTCGAGGACAAGATGGACCTGACCCGCCTCCCTACCCGCAGGCACGGTGTCGGCATTCACGGCAATGGTTGTAGATTCAGGGGAGTACTTGATCGCGTTGTTGATCAGGTTGCTGAGGATGACATTCAATAGATCCCGGTTGGAGATCAGAGGCAGTTCCCCCGGACAGTTGGAGACCAGCTCGATGTTCTTCTGCGTCGCCTGGCCGGAGTGTATGTCCAGCTGGTAGTCGATGATCTCCCGCACGTTCAAAGCGCTCTTTGTGTAGCGAACCTCCTCCTCTGACTTCATGTAGGCGTAGTCGATCATCTCATCGATGATCTGCAGGAGGTTCTCGGTTCTGCGGTTGGCCTTTTCGACCAGCTCATGCGCCCGGGGAGCCAGTTTCCCGCCGATCCCCCTGACCAGCATCTCGTGATAGCCGTTCATGGCGGCGATCGGGCCGCGCAGCTCATGGGTAACCTGGAGAATGAAATTGCTCTTGATCCGATCCAGTTCCTTGTAGCGATTCAGCTCCACTTCCACCCGCCGGCCCTTCTCGGCGATGCGGCCTTTGATGTTCGTGATCAGGTAGGCCGATATGCCCAGGGTCGAACATAACCCAATGGCCCGAGGCAGATAGAGAGGCAAATAGCGGGGGTCCACGCTGTCGCTCAGCGGATAGTGAGGAATGATGTGCAGGTATTCGGATAGGAAAGTCACGACAAACAGCACGATCAGGCTGCTGACGTATATGAGCACGATATCGGAGGTGAACAGATAGGAGGTCAGCATTATGTGAAAAACGAAAAAATAGGCAAAGGGATTCTCGAGGAAACCGGTGAAGTAAATCAGGAAAAACAGCAGCACGTAATCGCAGATGATTTGAACGTGCAGAAAGACCGCCAGCTCGCGGCGAGCGAGATTCTTCCTCTTGACGGCGAGGTAGTAAAGGGTGAACAGGAAGTTGATAAGACAGAGCACACCGGTCAGTGAATACAGCAGAGTATAGGGAAGCGGATATTCCAGGCGCAGGCGCACGAATACAAGAGTAATCAAGACGCCTGCCGCGGCAATCCAACGCAGGAGGATAAACCAGCTGACCACCCGGGTTAGATCCGTATACTCGGAAGAATCGATTTTATAACCCAATCGGGGAATATGCATACCCGAAGATCAGGATCCCTCGGTAGCCAGGTGGCGGATTTCTTCGATCTGCTCTTCCTTGAAAAGCACCAGGGATTCGAACAGCTCTTTTTGACTCCGGGTTATCAGGCTGTTCGCGATGCTGGTATATACGTTCTTCAGCTTGTCCTCGTAGTCCAACAGGTGCTCAAAGATCTCTTCGGGCTCGGCGTCCCTATGGATCTTTCCGACTGGGATCAGATCTTTCTCTTTGTAGCTGGGGGCGTAACGAACCCATTCGGTTTTACCGTGGCTTGCAGGATCGACCCCCCGAAGTATTTCCAGCTTGTTCTCATGACGCTCCCGGAGGGTCTGCACGACCCTCTTGGACTTCTCGTTCTGCAGGGCGTACTCCGCAACGTCGTAGAAATCCTTGAGCTTGTTCTCCCACCCCAACATGGTTTTCAGGATTTCGCTCAGGCTTTTAAATGCGATCATCCGTTGTTCCTTCCCGGTTTATTCACCCCGCTGCTGCGATTTCGACAAATATAGCCAACCGGAACTCCGCTTTCCACAGCCGAAGCAGCAATAGAAAGGAGCTGCCTGAGGAACAGCTCCTTGTATCTTCAAAACCCGCTCCGGCACATCCACTCCCCCCCCCGTTTCGTTACCTGATCTATTTTCTTGAGTATGCCTAGAGTAGTTTACATGACTCTAGCTGTCAAGATTTTTTTCGTATTATTCACGTTCCGGGGAGATCCTGAGGCACTCCGAGGTGATTGCCCGAATGATCGTGCTTGAGGAAGTAGTTGACCCAGGAAGAGGTCTCGTAGAGCTTCCAGTTGCGTGGACCGATCACGTAACGCAGCTTCTCCAGCTCACCCCGGTTCTTTGCCCGCCGGTACACCAGCTCCCAGATGCAGGGCCTGTCTTCGAACACCTCGCACATCCCGTCGATACGGCTTCCCCCGCAGGGACCGATTCTCTGGCCCTTTGGACAGCGCGACTCGGGGCACAGATAGTACATCTCGAACAGGGCGCAGTCGTCGCACTCCCGGCAGTCGAACAGGGCCCTCTTGGTAACATGCTCCAGGGCCTGAAACACCTTGTAGCGCAGGCGCCGTTTCTCCACGGATCCGGCGAAGGCTCGCATCAGTTTGTAACCGGGAGTTCCCTCGATGAAAAACAGCTTGTGGGCGAAACGCATCAACCAGAACTTGAGCGACGGGATCCCCTTTCTGCGGGTTTTCCTGAAGCTTGGCTCTCCCCCGTTCCTGGCAAAGGCGAAATCCTCCCCTCCCTCGAACAGGTAAAAGCTGTTTTTTGGTGAGAAATCCAGCTGCTCCAGGTGATCCCGCCAGTTCTCGCCAATCTCCTCGGAACGCTGCATGATCGTGGTGACGTCGGCGAACTTCAGATTCAAGCCCTCGATGTGCGCGCCGTTGTATCCCAGGCCTTTGAGGATGGCGATCTGCCTGGCCGCCCGCTCCAAGCGCGCGCCTTTGCCCTTGTCCTCCGCCTTGGCCTCCTCCTGCAGCACGCTTACCAGCCTGTCGCTGACGTAGCACCCCGGCACCTCACCGGTAGCCATGAAGCGGGCCGCTCCGGCGGAGAGTATATACACGCTTCCCACAAGGGGGATGTCCAGACCGAGCACCTGTCGCACGTACTTGTAGAACTCGGCAAACCTGCGGGCGTCGTAGCCCAGCTGGGTGGCAATGAATTGCGCCCCGGCCCGAATCTTCTTCTCCATCTTGTAGTACTGCATATAGGTCGAGGCCTCGGTGGCTTTGAAGGGAGAGGCTACCGCCCCGAGAAAGAAATCGGTGGGCTCCAGCTTGACCGCCTTTCGCCCGACCTCCACCTCCAGTCCCTCGTTCATCTGCCTGAGGTAGTGCAGGGCTATGACCGAATCGATGTCGAACACCGGTTTTGGCTGCCCGAAGGCTCCGGAAATCGGATAGTCCCCGGTGATCACCAGCAGGTTGGTCACGCCCGCCCGCTTGAGAGCGTAGGCGCGAGATTCGATCATGTTACGGTTCATGTCCTTGCAGGAGAAATGAACCAGAAGATCCGGGCCGATCGTCTGGATCTCCGGCCCAAGGATGTCGGCACACAGGGCTGGGTTCCCCCCGGCATTGTCGGTCAAACTCACGCCGTAGATGTATTCACTGTCTTTGGCCTCTTCGGCGAACTTGAGGATATTGTCGATCCCCATCCCCGCATGTCCGCGCCCCGGCACCAGCTCGCAGGTGGCTACAAAATCCTTTCCCGACTCGAGTCCCTCTCTAAATCGCTTCATAGTACCTCTTCTATAGTAGGTTTTTACTATATATCGTGATAAGTTAAGCGATATGATCAGGTTCTGTCAAGCAGGCGCCCGGCCTAGGAGATTGCGATTGCCGATTACAATATGCTATTCTACCGCCGAGTTATGAACACCGAAACACTGATCGAACAGCTCAACCATCCCGAGGCCCGTAGGCGTATCGAGGCAATTGCCGAACTCGGCTCCGCGCTGAGGGCGGGAAAGATCCCCCAACCGAAAGCCGGGCAGGATGTGAACAACCATATCCATACGATCTACTCCTTCTCCCCCTACTCCCCGACCGGAGCCGTGTGGCGAAGCTTCAGCGCAGGCTTACGAACCGCCGGCATCATGGACCACGATACGCTCAGCGGTGCGGAGGAGTTCATCGAGGCCGGTAAAACTGTCGGGCTGGCCACGACCATCGGGGTGGAGTGCCGCTGCGATTTCACCTCCACCCCACTGGCCGGCAGGCGCTTCAACAACCCGGATCAGTTGTCCAATGCCTACGTCGCCATTCACGGCATCCCCCACACCCACATACAGACGGTCTGCGACTACTTCCAACCGCTGCGGGAGGCAAGAAACCGACGCAACCGCCGCATGGTGAGGCGCTTGAACGACCTGATCGTCGACGGTGAATTGCTGCTGGATTTCGACTCGGATGTGACTCCTCTGTCCATGCATCATGAAGGAGGAAGCATCACCGAGCGGCATATCCTCTTCGCCCTGTCCAAGCGAATGATCCGTCGTTTTGGAAAAGGGCGGAAGCTCCTGACCTATTTGCAGAATAAACTCGAGCTGAACCTCGGTGCAAAGGTGCAAGAACTCCTGGCCGACCAGGGCAATCCTCACTATCCCTACGACCTGCTGGGCGCCCTGAAGAGCGATCTGGTGAGCCGCTTCTACATAGATGCCACCGAAGAATGCCCCCCTATCCGGGAATGCCTGGCCTTCTGCGAGCGCGTGGGGGCCATCTCAGCCTACGCCTATCTGGGGGATATTACCGAATCGGTAACCGGGGATAAACGGGCTCAGGCCTTCGAGGATGCCTACCTGGAACAGCTATTCGAGGTCCTAATCGGGCTTGGCTTCAGGGCCGTAACCTACATGCCCAACCGCAACACGCCCGAACAGCTCGCCCGGGTGCAGTCCCTCTGCCGGCAGCACGGCCTGTTCGAGATCAGCGGTGTGGACATCAACTCCCCAAGGCAGGAGTTCACCTGTCCGGAAATTCGACAACCTCAATTCCGGCATCTGATCGACTCCACCTGGGCGTTGATCGGTCACGAGGCGGCTGCCACAGAGGACCCGGCCGGGGGCATGTTTACCCGGGAAACGGCGGAGAGCTATCCGACAATGCAGCAACGGATCCAGGTATTTGCCGAGATAGGAGGGCGGTCAGCAAGACAGCCATGATCCGCCCCTGTCACCAGCCGCGCACGGCCATGCGCTCCGCCTCGGCCAGGGTGTTCAGCTCGATTCCCGGCATCGCCTTGCCAAGTCCCTTGGATACCCTGGCCAGAATCTCAGAATCCTGATAATGGGCTACCCCTTCCACGATAGCCCGCGCCCGGATATCGGGATCCTCGGATTTGAAGATACCCGAGCCTACAAACACACCGTCGGCGCCGAGCTGCATCATGAGTGCCGCATCCGCCGGTGTGGCGACTCCCCCGGCGGCGAAATTCACGACGGGCAGCCTGCCGCTCTCGGCAATCTGCAACACGGACTCGAACGGCGCTCCGAGTTGTTTGGCCTCACTCATCAACTCTGAGTGATCCATACTCGACAACTTTCGAATCTCATCCATCACAGCCCGCATATGCCGCACCGCTTCCACGATGTTGCCTGTCCCGGCCTCTCCCTTGGTGCGGATCATGGCCGCACCTTCACCGATTCGTCGCAACGCTTCGCCCAGATCTCTGGCTCCGCAGACGAAAGGAACCTTGAACAGATGCTTGTCGATATGGTGCATCTCGTCCGCCGGGGTGAGAACCTCGCTCTCATCGACAAAATCCACGCCCAGGGATTGGAGGATCTGAGCCTCGACAAAGTGACCGATACGAACCTTGGCCATCACCGGAATGGTGACGGCCTCCATGATCTCCTGGATGAGCAATGGATCGCTCATCCTGGCCACTCCCCCCTGCGCCCTGATATCCGCCGGCACCCGTTCCAAAGCCATCACCGCGAATGCGCCGGCCTGTTCGGCTATGCGGGCCTGCTCCGCACTGACCACGTCCATGATCACTCCGCCTTTGAACGTCTGGGCCAGGCCCTGTTTGCCGGTATTCGTGGATTCTTTCATAACACACCTCCTACTCCTTAGTAACGTTTATTTCCTTCAACGTATCCCCTATGATCCGTACTCCCTCAGCGAGCTGTTGCTCTTCCGGCGCGGTGAATCCCAGGCGAAACCCGGCGCGGCACCATTCCTCTACAGCGAACAGGCGCCCGGGGGTGAATACAACTCCCCTTTCCCGGGTTCTCAGAAGCAGGGAAACGGTGTCGAGGTTATCGGGAACATCCACCCACTGATAGATCCCTCCCTTTGGTTTGCGCCATGTCACCTCATTCGGAAAGAACCGGTTCATGGCGGCGTCCAGAAGATCGCACCGCTGAGCATAAACCCGCCTCCTTCGCTTGATTTCCCTGTCATAGTAGCCCTTGCGGCAAAACTCGAGCAGCGCCCCCTGGACAATCCGATTTGTGTACAGATCGGAGCTCTGTTTGAGCAGGCCGAGCCGTTCGATGATCGGCTTCGCCGCCACAATCCAGCTCAGGCGGATGCCCGGGAACAGGCTCTCAGAGAAACTACCGACATGTACAATCCCCCCGGTGGTATCCCAGGCTTTCAACGGTAAAGCCTCCATACCGTTGAAAGTCAAATCGTGGGCATAGTCATCTTCGATAATGAGGAGCTCGTTTTCGCGGCACAGCTCTACCAGCTGCCTGCGTCTGTCGGCGGCGAGGGTTGTCCCGGTGGGATTATGAAATGTCGGAACGATGTAGAGAAGCTTCGGCTTTCGATATCTGAGAATACGCTCCAAAACATCGATGCACAGGCCCTCCTCATCCATGGTGATGCCGACGCAGTTCCCCCGCAAAGAGCGAAACACCCCGACCGCGCCGGGATAGGTGAGATGCTGCAGCAACACAGTGTCGCCCGGATCGATGAACAGGCGACCGATCAGGCTCAGGGCCTGCTGGAGACCGTTTACCACCATCAGATTATCAGATCGGCAAATCACATTGCGACGAACAAGCAGGGTGGGCAGATATTCGAGGAGAGGTTCGAAACCGAAGGGGGAACCGGTTGTGAACAAGCTCTTGCCGTACCGTCGGACCGCGGAGTGCAGACACTCTCCAAACTCTGCAATGGGCAACAGCCCGGGATAGGGTTGATCCGACGCCATATCGATGTAGGAGCTTTCCGGATGAGATCGCGCCATTTGCTCGAAAACCGACACAAGATCCTCATTCATGCGGGTCCAGTAGGACGAGAGTAAACCCTCGTAACTCATGCAGGTTTGCTCTCTTTTCTCGGCTTCAGATTTTCCTGAGGACGGGTAGAATGAAACAAAAGAGCCACGGCCCACCCGGGAGCTAATCAATCCTTCGACTTCCAGCTCCTGATACGCCTGCACAACCGTGTTTCTACTCACACCCAGGGACATCGCCAGGTCCCGCGTAGCCGGTAGTTTGCTGCCGGGAAGCAACAGCCCCTCCGCGATCATCACGCCGATCCGCTGCTTCAGCTGGAGGTACAGTGGAGTTTTATTGTTCCGGACCAGGTCCACAATCATACGGTTTCCTCTCCTAATCTACGCTCGTGGGCTCGACGGGAAAAGAGCCAATAGGGCAAATTTATAGTCCATCCAATCCAATATTATTACAAATTTCTTGTTATTGGCACTCTATTGATCGGGGATTGCGGATAAAAATTGGATCTGTCCTACAGGGAGAGCGGATCCGGGCCTTCGCCGAGACAGGCGGGAGCTACGGGGCGAACTCCTCGATCGCATAGGAGCTGCGGATCAGCTCCCGGCCCCGCTCGATCGACTCGAGCTCCCCCATGCTGATCGCCTGCACCATGATGTTCCCGATGGCCGTGGCCTCCACCGGACCGGCAAAGACCGGGATCCCCGTGGCCTGCGCGGTGAGCTCGCAGAGAAGGGTGTTTTGACTGCCCCCGCCGATGATGTACAGCTGCTCCAGTGAGCGTTCGGCCACATCCTCCAGCTGCCGGATCGAGTCGGCGTACAGGTCGGCCAGGCTCTGCAGCACTCCCCGCACGATCTCCCCGGGACTCTGCGGCTCTTTCTGCCCGTGCTCACGGCAGTAGGCGAGTATGCGGTCCGGCATGCTGTCATCGATCAGCCCGGGTTTGAGAAAGCGGGGATCGTTGCAGTCGATGCTGAACTCGGCGGGGCCGAACTCCCGGGCCAGATCGGCGAGCTCCCCGTAGGAGTATTTCCGATTCCCACGATCCCAATGCCGTTTGCACTCCTGAACGATCCACAGACCGATGATATTCCTGAGCAGGCGAATGCCCCCGTCCGCGGCTCCCTCATTGGTGAAGTTGTAGGTATGGCTCTTCTCGGTGATGATCGGTTCGGGGCTCTCACAGCCCAGGAGAGACCAGGTTCCCGAGCTGATGTAGGCGTAGCTGCTGTTCCCCGGTGCCGGTA
>CAZFMD010000021.1:13303-24627 GCA_964520025.1 uncultured Spirochaetaceae bacterium | reverse complement strand
TCGGCGTGCATGGCTTCGGGATTCACCCCGGCGCCCAGACGGGCCAGCTGCTTGAAGCCCATGGTCTCCCCCTCGGGCTGACCGCCCATGCCGTAGAAGTTGTTGAAGAAGTTGAACAGGATCGGCGGAGATCCGCCCAGATCCTTGGGCCAGAGGGTACGGTACTGGGCCATGGCGGAGATCATGATCCCCTCCCACACCGGCCCGCAGCCGGAGGAGGCGTCCCCGATGTTGGCGATCACGATTCCGGGTTTTCGGTTGATGCGCTTGAACAACGCCGAGCCCACCGAGATGTCCCCGGAGCCGCCCACGATGGCGTTGTTGGGCATGCTGCCGAAGGGGGCGAAGAAGGCGTGCATGGACCCGCCCATTCCCTTGTTGAAGCCGGGCTCCCGCCCGAAGATCTCCGCCAGCACGCCGTACAGGACGTAGTCCACGGCCAGGTCCTTCACTCCACCGTTGCCTCCCCTGCCCTTCTCCACGACCGACAGAGGCTTTCCGTCCATGTAGCCGCGCATCACCTCCAGCAGCCGCTCGCCATCCAGCTTGTGGATCGCGGAGAAGCACTTGGCCAGGATCTCCCCGTGGCTTCTGTGCGAGCCGAAGATGAAATCCTCGATTTCCAGGTTGAGGCACTGCCCCACCGCGGCGGACTCCTGTCCAATGGAAAGGTGGGCCGGGCCCTTGTGCTCGTAGGCCACGCCCTGGTACTCGCCCTGGATCTTGATGGTGTTGAGCATGGTCTCGAACTCGCGGATGAACAGCATGTCCTGATAGATTTCATTCAGGCGCTTCTTGCCGTACTTCTTGCCCTCCCCGGCGGGATCACTCACGTACTGATTGATCGGAATCGGCGGGATTTCGATCTTCCCGCTCTTGCGAACGGCCTTTGGATCTACGATTATCGATTTTGGCATGGTCTTTTCCTCTTGATGATTGACAATACGAACTCTTCACTATGGTTCATGACACTTTTCTTCACCCCTGCGGTCATCACCCGGCCAGCAGCAGCTCGAAGCTCTCCACGGCCAGGCAGAACTCCCTCAGAAACACAGCCGCAGGGGCCCCATCCAGGATCTGATGGTTGGCGGTGAGGGAGAGGCTCATAAATCGCTCGAACACGACCTCCCCGTCCCTCTCCACGGGCTTCAGCTGAATCGAACCCACGCCCAGGATGGCCACCTGGGGCGGATTCAGCACCGGGGTGAATCCCTCGATCCCCAGGGTGCCCATGTTGGAAACGGTGAAAGTCCCTCCGTTCAGCTGATCCGGGGTCACGGTATTTTCCAGGCACGCCCGGCGTAGCCTGGCCGCCTCCGCGGTGATCTGGCGCAGAGAGAGCAGGCTGGCGTTGCGGATCACCGGCACCATCAATCCCCGGGGTGTATCCACGGCGGTTGCCAGGTGCACCCGCTCGAACAGCAGGCTCCTGTCCCCGATGAAGTGGCTGTTTACCGCCGGAAATCGCAGAAGCACCCGGGTCACCGCGTAGTTGAGCAGGTCGTTGATCGTGATGGCCTTCAGTCCCAGCTCCTCCGCACTGGCTTTGAGTTTCTGTCTGAAGGCGAGCAAGCTCTCAGCGCAGGCCGAGGCGTGCAGCGTGTATTGGGCGCTGCCTTGCAGGGAGGCGTGCATCCGCTCGGCGATGAGCTTGCGCACCCCCCGCACCGCTACCTCCTTCACCGGGCCGGGAAAATCGGCGGCTGTCTGTGTTGCAGCGCCGACAAAGGCCGGAGCCGCCGATCCCGCTTGAATCGGAGCTCCGATCCGGCCTAGTGCCTGCTGTACATCCCGCTCCAGGATCCGGCCTCTGGGTCCGCTGCCCCGGTTTTGGGGAAGGGAGGCCAGGATCTGCTCGGGGCTCAGGCCGCTGTTTTCGGCCGCTCTGCGAGCGCGGGGAGAGATGGCAATCTTGCCTCCTGAAGGGATCGGAGCCTCAACCGGTTGTGTCGGAGGTTGTGTCGCCGGCTCCGGGCGAGAAACCGCGCCCGCCGCCCCTGCCGTGTCCGGGGGGGCGGGAGTCGTCGGAGCTCCAGGTTCCTCTGCCGCGACGGAGGCTGCCTCAGAGGGAATAGGCCCAGCCGCTGCTGTTAATCCTGAAACATCTTCCCCCGGTTGTCCGACGATCGCCAGAGGGGAGAGAACCGGGACATCCTCACCCTCCTGGCGAAGGATCTTCAGCAAGGTGCCGGTCGCGGTGGATTCGACTTCGAAGGCCGCCTTGTCCGTTTCCACCTCCACCAGGACCTCCCCCTCGCCTACCTCCTGCCCCTCCTGTTTTTTCCAGTTGAGAATCAGGCAGGTTTCTACGGATTGTCCCTGCCTGGGCAAAATGATCTGCTCCGCCATGCTCTCTCTCCTCTATCGTTAGGATATTCGTTTCAAACCCGGGTGACTTCCACTCCCGCCTCGATCAGCTGCGCCTCGGCGGTGTTTGGAAGCTCTCGGTCGGTAATCAGAGACTTGACCCCCTGTACCGGCAGAACGCGTACAAAGCCCAGCTTTCCGAACTTGCTCGAGTCGGCCACCAGGATGGTGTTCCCGGAACGTTCTGCCATTTTTCGAACAATTTCCGCCCCTTCAACCAGGTGCGTGGTCAGTCCCCCTTCCATGGAAAAACCGTCTGTTCCGACAAAGGCCAAACGCACGTGAAAGCGCTCCAGCTCCTGCAGAGCAATGGGTCCTACGAAGGATTCCGTTGCCGGGCGGAACTGCCCCCCAACCACGGTCAGGTGGATTCCCGGATTGAGCCGGGCGAAGGGCAGGATCAGGGAGGAGTTGGTTACGATGTTGACGAAGCTTTTTCCCAGCAGATACTTGGCGATCAGCGAGGTCGTGGTACCGGCCTCGATCATGATCGTGTCACCGTCATTCACCAGGTCAGCCGCGGCCTGGGCAATGCGGTTTTTCTCCTCAACCCGCAGATTCTGACGCTCCACCACGTGGGGGTGAAACGCCGGAGCGGCGCCGCCCCGGGTACGGACCACCACACCCTTCTTGGCCAGATTGTTGAGATCACTGCGGATCGTCACAGCAGATACGCCGAGCTGCTCGCTCAACTTCGCAACGGGAATGCCCCGGTCTTCGGCCAGCAGCCGGACGATTTCCCGCTCTCTCTGTGTCAGATTCGTATTGATCATCGAATGGTTACTTTCATTAAGCTTTCGTTTTTCTTTCGAAACTACTTTCTATTATGAGTATACTGCATTCTATTCGCTTGTCAATACGGTAGAGTTAAAAATCGGGGGAATTGGGGGTATTTTTTTCAAAAAGAGGGAAACGGAGGCTACCCGTTCTTGATCTCGATGGCGGCGAGCGGGCAAGCGACAACGCAGACGCCACAGCCGGTGCACATCTTCATGGATATCAGGATGGGTGATTCCCCGGGCTCTTCCTGCTCCAGCAGTTTTTTCTTGCAGGAGCGAACCGCTGCGCAAACCCCGTGCTGACCATCGCAGTTCCGAGGATTACACCTATCGAAGTCTATACTGGCATATTTGTTCACGCTGTGGATCCAGGAGCAGTCATTCCCTTTAGAATCGTTTAGGAGCTCACTATCAGATAGTTCACTATATAGTACAATTACTATAGATGCAAGGTGAAAAGACGGAGAACAAGCGTTGTCGCAAGCAGGGAAACTCCCTATAGTGTAGCCCAGGATGAAGTACAGAAGACTCGGCAGGAGCGGGCTGGAGGTCTCGGTTGTCGGTATCGGCACCTATCAGTTCGGCGGTGAATGGGGCAAGGATTTTACCCAGAGGGAGGTCGATGCCATCCTGGGGGCCGCGGAGGAGTGCGGGATCAACTTCATCGACACGGCCGAGTGCTACGGGGATCACCTGGCCGAACAGCTGGTGGGGGACTACCTGCGACACAACCGCTCCCGGTGGATCCTGGCCACAAAATTCGGGCATCGTTTCCACGGCTTTCAGAATCGCAGCCGCTGCTGGCGCCCGGAGGAAGTGCGGCGGCAGATCGAAGATTCTCTCCGGGCCCTGCACACCGACTACATCGATTTGCTGCAGTACCATTCCCCCTCCAGCGACGAGCTGCTGACCTCCGGACTCGCGGATCTGCTCGAGCTGGAGGTGCAGGCGGGAAAGATCCGCCACATCGGAATCTCCCTTAAATCGGATCTTTGCCGTAGCGCGGACACCTTCCAGGTGCGCAAGGCCCCGGAGCTGAACGTTCAGGTGATGCAGATCCTCTACAATCGGCTGGAACGGGCCGCGGAGAGCGGAATCCTTCCGCTGTGCCGGGATCTGGACCTGGGCGTAATCACCCGGGTGCCCCTGGCAAGCGGCCTGCTCAGCGGCAAGTACGAAAGGGGAAGCAGTTTTCCCGATAACGATGTCCGGGCCCATCGGCAGCGCACCGAGCTGGAGGATATGCTGCGTGATGTGGAACGGATCCGGCGGGTTGAACTTCCCGAGGGGCGGTTCCTCTCCAGTTGGGCCCTGGCCTGGTGCTTGAAGCACCCGGCGGTCAGCTGTGTGATTCCCGGCTGCAAGTCCGTCCAGCAGGTCCTGCAGAACGCCCAGACCGCGGAGCTGATAGAACAGGCGCATCCGCAGGATCTACCATACAACCACGAGTAGCCCGATAACAGAGGAGCATGAGTCACAACTAGGATGAGCACAGATCTTGCCCGGGAAAAGAGGGAACGCTTCGTCGGTCTGGCCTTTACCACAGCGGCGTTTCTGTTCTGGGGGTTGTACCCGCCGTACTGGAAGCTTCTCAGCGCGGTGCCGGAGTTCCAGGTATTCGCCCACCGTGTGGTTTGGTCCTGCCTCTTCACCGCCGGCCTCGTCACGGTGCAACGACGCTGGGCCGAGGTCAAAGTAGCGCTCGGCTCACGAAGGACCGCGCTCACCCTGCTTGCCTCCGGGCTGTGCGTGGCCACCAATTGGTCGATCTACATCGTCGGGGTCTTGAACGGGAAGCTTCTGTCTGTGAGCATGGGCTACTTCATCAATCCGCTGGTCAGCGTTCTACTGGGAGTCCTGGTGCTGCGGGAGCGTTTACGCTTTTGGCAGATCCTGGCCGTGCTCTGTGCTTTCGGCGGTGTCCTGTACATGTCGTTGGGATCAAGCGGCGTGCCCTGGATCTCCCTGGCCCTTGCGTTTTCCTTCGGTCTGTACGGGCTGCTGCGAAAAACCGTGGCCGTGCAGTCCATTCCCGGCACCTTCGTCGAATCCCTGCTGGTATCCCCGATCGTCATCGGATACCTCATCTTCGAGGGAATCCACGGAAACAGCGCGTTCGGAAGGGCCGACGTCCCGACCCATATGCTTCTGATCGGTGCCGGCGTGGTTACCGCCGTTCCCATCATCTGGTTCGCCAACGGCGCCCGCCGCATCCCCCTCTCCCAGGTCGGGTTCCTGCAGTATCTGGCACCGACCTGCCAGCTGCTCTTGGGAGTTTTCCTCTACGGGGAGAGCTTCACCCTGACGCATCTGATCAGCTTCGGCCTGATCTGGCTGGGGATCATCATCTTCACGGTCTCCACCTTTGTTCAGCGATACCCCTCTCCTGCCGGAAGCATGGCTGAACCGTGAACCTGCCGACTGCAGATCCGCCGGGCATGAACGCGTACCGGTACCAAAAACGGCCAACCCTCTGAGGGGAACCACGGCGGTGAGTGTGCAGGAGATCCGGGCCAAATCGATCCTTATCAAGCGCAAGACCATTGATTCCTGGTTTGTCTCACGCTACGGCATGAACCTCTACCGCGGCTGCCTGCACAACTGCTCCTACTGCGACGGCAGGGCCGAGGGCTACTATGTGGAGGGGGAGTTTGGGCGGGAGGTCTCGGTCAAGATTAATGCACCGGAAATCTTGAGACGGGAGCTGGATCCGGCGCGTCGGCGCAAGCCGCTGAAGGGGGGATACTACCTGATAGGGGGCGGTGTGGGGGACAGCTACCAGCCCCTTGAACAAACCTACCGACTCAGCCGCCGGGCTCTGGAACTGATGGCCGAGTTCCGCTACCCCGTGCAGATCCTGACGAAATCAACCCTGGTTCGGCAGGATCTGGACCTGTTGGAGCAGATCAACCGGCAGAGCCGGGCTGTGGTCGGCTTCAGCATATCCTCGGTAGACGAGCAGATCAGCAGCATCTACGAGCCCGGCGTACCCTCCCCCGCAGAACGGCTGGAGGCACTAAGAGGATTCAAGGCGCGGGGCATTCCCTGCGCCCTGTTTCTGCTGCCGGTCATTCCCTTTGTCACCGACACCGAGCGGCTGATCGATGCAGCTCTACAGGCGGCAACGGATGTGGGCGTGGACTACCTGATCTTCGGAGGCATGACCCTCAAACAGGGACGGCAATCCGAGTACTTTCTCAAACGCCTGAGCCGGCATCACGGCGAGTGCTTGAGTGAATACCGAAAGATCTACAGGGGCGATCCCTGGGGTCAGGCCACGGCCGAGTACTACCGCAGTCTCCACGAACGCTTCCACCGGATCGCCGGCAAGTACAACCTGCCCCTGCGCATGCCCCCGGAACTGTTCCGGGACCTGCTGGATGACCGGGACAGGGCCGCGGTGATCCTGGATCAGATGGATTACCTGTTTCGACTGCAGGGAAAAGCCTCAGCCTACGGTTCCGCCGCCCGGGCCATTGGCCGGCTGGCCGAGCCGATCCGGGAGCAGCTGCGATCAGGCAAGCCCATTTCCGGTGTCAGCGGCAAAGCCCGTGCCCTGATCGCCGAGATCCTGGCAACCGGTACCTCCGAGCAGTACGAGAGAATGCTGCGGAAATAAAAAGCCCCGGCTTGCTGGAATCAGAGAACAAGCCGGGGCCGCGTCCTCCAGAACGCGCTCTGGAAACAAGGACGGATCTACCCTACCGGAACCGCAGCTTTTCGTTTTTTCTCGCCCGCACCGGGCTCCCCTTCGCCCCGTCCGTTGCCGCCGGGCCGGGAAGAATCCCGGGACGGCGCCTTTCCCCGCAGGTAATCGACCAGGGGCTGGGAGATCAGGGGCACCACGTCGGGCAGCATGTGGGGCAGGAGATTGTCGAAGGCCCTGGGCATCAGCTCGGGCATCTGCTCCCGCATGAAATCCGGCATAGGCACACGCTTGCCCACCGCCTGAAGCATGTCCGGCATGACCTTGGGCATCATGGCCGGCATGAGCAGGGGAAACAGAACGGGGAACAGGGGCTTCATCGCCCCAAGAAGCACTCCGCCCACGGGCCCGAGCTTTCCGATAAAGCGCATCATCCCGCCCATTCCCATGGGCATGGCGTCTACCAGTTGGGGGAACAACTCCTGCATCAGCCCCGCCATGTTCTCCGGCAGCATCAGGGCGATCATGGCCTCGAAGGTCGCCCATGAGTTCATCACGTGATCCAGGTCCTCTTTCACCTCATATCCCCGCGCCTTGGCCAGAAAGCTGGCCAGGTCGGTCACCTTGACATCCATGTTGCGCTTCTCCGCGCTGACCCGCATCTGGAATTGGCAGCATGGGCAGAGAGAGAGCACCTCGTCTGCACCGGTCTCCTGGACCTCCTCCAGCTTCATGGCGCCGATGTCATGGGCCACCTCGGGCTCGGAGATCAGGGTCAGGACCGAACCGCAGCAGTGCCCGTGTTCCCGGTTGTGCTCCAGCTCCCGGAACTCCACGCCGGGCACGGCCTTGATCAGATCCCGGGGCGGCTCGTACACGCCCCCGGCACGTCCGATGTGACACGAGTCGTGCCAGGTGACCTTTTTGTCCGTCTTGTTGAAGGTAAGCTTGCCGCTTTCAAGGGCGGGCCGCAGGGCCTCCGAGTAGTGCTGCACTTCGAAGTCGTAGCTGAGGCCCAGCTTTTCCGCCCATTCCTTGTAAAAGTGAGACCAGGACAGCCAGCAGGCGGGGCAGCTGGTGATGACCCTCTTGGCGCCCCGCTTCTGGGCCTGAGTCAGGTTGTGCTCCACGATCTGTCCGAACTGCTCCCACTTGCCCGCCACCAGCATGGGCAGTCCGCAGCAGGCTTCTTCCTCGCCCATATGGGTGAACTCGATGCCGGCATCCTTGAGAAGCCGCACGGAGGACTGGCCGATATCGTTCTCCACGAACGAGGCGGTACAGCCCGCGAAGTAGAGGGTCTCCCCCGTTTCCTGGATGTGGGGTTTCACATCTTCGGGGATCCAGTCGGCCCGGTTCTTGCTGTAGTAGGCCCAGATGTTGAGGTTGTCCTCCAGCGAGGCGGACATGATCTCGAAGGGCGGGATGGTCATTTTTTTCTTCTTGTCGATGGCCAGCTCCCGCAGCTTGAGCCAGGAGGGCTCTATGGGAAGCTTCTCCGAGCACATCACGTTGCACAGCTCGCAGGTGGTGCAGACCATGAAGGTGTTTACCGCCTCCTGGTCCAGCCGCTCCCGGCCCTCGACCAGCTCCCGGATGAAGAACCATTTGCCCCGGGGAGACTGGCTCTCCCACATGCGTCCGTAGTACTGGTCGCACTCATCCACGCAGTATCCGCAGGAGGAGCAGGCGTAGGCGTACCATACGACATCGGGCGGAATGCCCTTGATCGGAGCCGTGCCGATGCGCTCCTCCAGCTTTACCTTGGAGAGGTTGGCGAAGGGCCGCAGCAGCCCTTCGAAGCGCATGGCCAGGCCGATCATCCCGGACAGCTTGCTGCGAAGCACTTTGCCTGGATTGAGGATCCCGTGGGGATCGGTCGAGCTTTTGAAGTTTTTCAGGGCCTGCAGCCGCTCACTCCCGAAAACCGAGGGCGCCTCCCCGGGGAAGTAAAGGCCCGTGGAATAGGCCCGTCCGCCGTGGCGCTTGGCCGTCTTGGCAACGGTCAGGTACAGGGGGAAGGTCAGGCTGTAGCCCAGGCGGCGCTGGTCCTGAGGGATGAATCCGAGCAGCACGATCTCATCCCCGGAGACGCCCATGCCCTCCAGGGCCAGGGGCTGGCGGATCTTGGTCTCCAGTTCTTCGAGCACCTCTGCCAGGTTTTTGAGGGGGGCTACCGCTTCGGCGGGCACCACCGAGGGCCCCAGCCGCTTGACCTTCATGATGTGAAAACGCTCGGCCCATTCGTGCTCGGCCAGTTTCGGATCGAGCATCTGTCCGCCGGATTTTCCCACAACCTCGGCGATCACCTCCGCCACGGTTCCCCTGCCGTTCGCCGAGGCGTCCTTGCCGTAGGCCAGCAGCACCAGGTACTTTTCAGGGAACAGCACCCTCTGCTCCGCCGGATGGTCGTGGTGGGTGCGCAGGGGCGCCCGGTTGGACAGGCGCACCATGTCCGGATTGACGAAGGACACCGACCAGATATCCATCTGCTGCAATGAAGCGATCAGGCCGGCCATGTCCCGGGCCGTATCGAAGGCGGCCAGGCTGACGTCCAGCTGCAGAGCCGGCATGGTCCTGAGGGTCACCTGGGTGATCAGGCCGCTTATGCCCTCGGCCTCCGCAATCATTCCCAGCTGCTCTCCGGAGATCTCTCTGACCGTGCCGTTGCCCAGCACCACCCGGGCGGAGACCACGTTCTCGGGAAACCAGCCGTACTTCCAGGAGCCGAATCCGGCCCCGCCCTGAGCCAGCCAGCCGCCCACCGTGGAGGAGGGATAGGAGGAGGGATACAGGCGCAGGGTCAACCCGTGCTTCTTGAGGTACTCGTCCAGTCGCTTCCAGGAGATCCCCGCCTGGACCGTGACCTCCTCGCCTTCCAGCGACACGACCCCGCTCATCCGCACGAAATCCACGACCAGGCCGCCCTGTACCGGCAGCACCCCTCCGTACCCGGAGGTGGACTTTCCCCGGGGAACCAGAGGCACCTTCTCCTCGGCGGCCCAGCGGATCAGCTCCACGAGTTCCTGCTCGCTGACCGGTTGGACCACCCCGGCGGGGGTGGTGTTGCCGAGAAAGGGTTTGATCAGGCTGGGAAGGGCTCCGACGTCATGGCTGTACATGCTTCGTTCCCGGCGGGACACGTTCACCCTGCCCGGCATCAGCTGTTCCAGTGTCTGGACCTGGTCCGCGCTTGCAGCTCTCATCTAAAATCCTCCAATATGGTAGAGTTGTGATTGATTACAGCCCAACAGCAAATATATGTTGGAAGCAGAATATATGGGCTTCTATAGATAAGAATATTACTATATAAGTAAATTTCAATCAAGTACTTTGAAGTGCTTGAAAGAAAAAAATATGGTTGCAGAAACGGTCCTTACACATCTGATGCGGCGGCGGGCGGGCTCGATCCTCACCTTCCCCGCGAACTCTCAGGCCCCGCGGCTGGAACCTCCGGCTCCGCAGGCGGGAAAGACATACCTGCTGTATCTGCACATTCCCTTCTGCGAGCAGCTGTGCCCCTACTGTTCCTTCAACCGCACACTCTTGGATCGCTCCCTGGCCGGAGACTATTTTCAGGCCCTGGAACAGGAGATGAGGATCTACCACGAACGGGGATACCTCTTCGATTCCATCTACGTGGGCGGCGGCACGCCCACGATTCTTCCCGACAGCCTGAGCTCCCTGCTGCGGCTGGCCGGGAAACTCTGGCGGATCGGCCAGATCTCCGCAGAGACCAATCCGAACCATCTGACACCGGACACGCTCGGGCTGCTCAAGGATCTGGGGGTCAACCGCCTGTCGGTGGGTGTTCAGTCCTTCCAGGATCCGATCCTCCAAGCGATCGGCAGATACCGGCATTACGGATCAGGACGGCAGACCCGGCAGCGCCTGGAAGCCGCCCTTGGACGTTTCGATACCTTGAACGTGGATATGATCTTCAACTTCCCCATGCAGGATGAACAGTTGCTGACCCGGGACTTGCAGGTTCTCAAAAATCTCGAGGTGGACCAGGTAACCTTCTATCCCCTGATGGCGGGCAGGAAGGTACGGAAAGAACTGGCCAAGCTCGGGCGGATCCGCTTTTCCCGGGAGAAGCGCTTGTACAACAGGATCTGGAACGAGCTCACCGCCGATTACCAGCCCTCATCGGCCTGGTGCTTCTCCCGCAAAGCAACGGCAAAGGGGGTGTCGGGCACTCATCCGGAAGAGGAATCCCTCATCGACGAGTACATCGTGGCGAGCGAGGAGTACGCCGGGCTGGGCTCCGGTTCCTTCGGCTATCTGCGGGGGACAATCTACGCCAATACCTTCTCGATTCCCTGTTACATTGAAGCGCTGGGCAAAGGGCGGCTGCCGGTGCTGGCGGAAAGGCGCTTCAGCCGGGCCGAACAGCTTCGCTACGACTTCCTCATGAAGATGTTCGGCGGCAGCCTGGATCTGGGGCATCTGGATAAAAAGTACGGCGCCTCCGCCGAGCGGGAACTGTGGAAAGAACTGCTGTTCTTCCGGATGAACGGCGCCGCATATCG
>CAZFMD010000021.1:2885-13203 GCA_964520025.1 uncultured Spirochaetaceae bacterium | reverse complement strand
CCGCCCTGTATAGATTCTTCCGTTCCGTCCGTCTGGCCGTGGTGCTGATCCTCATTATCGCGGTCCTCTCCATTGTCAGCACGCTGATCCCCCAGGGAAGAGATCCGAGCTTCTACTTCCACTCTTACGGCGCCTTCTGGGCGCAGTTGTTTCTGATCCTCAATTTCGACGATTTTTTTCACTCCTGGCCTTTCCGCATTCCCGTGGTGCTGTTCTTCATCAACCTCTCGGTTTGCGCGGTGGACAGATTTGTCAGCCGGCGGCACCGAAGGGCCAGGCGGCGCCACGGACCCGACCTGATCCATCTGGGCCTGCTGCTGCTGATCATCGGGGCCATGTTCTCGGTCGCGGGGCGGAGGGAAAGCTTCGTGTATATGGGCGTGGGAGAGGAGATCCAGCTGAAGGAGGAATATATTGTCCGACTCGTGGAAGCCGAATACCAGGAGTACGAGGATGGCCGTCCCAAGGATTGGATTTCCACGGTGGAGGTTCTCCGTAACGGGGAACTCCTCATCCCTTCCTATTCGATCGAGGTCAACAAGCCGTTGAGGATCGGGGGAGTACGCATCTATCAGATCTCTTTCGCCCGGGAGGACCGGGCCCTGCTGCTGGACCAGGATGGAATCAGCAGCACGATCACCAACGGACGGGGCTTCGAGGTTGAAGGGGGCCTGATCGTGTTCCGGGGAATCGAGGGAAAGTCAGCCGTATTCGAGCGGTGGGAGCGGCGTACCCGTACGGCAGTCTATAGAGTCGGAATCGGAGAGCCCATAGGCGAGTATACGGTGGGGGATTTGGGCAGCCGGGACGTGACCGGATTGAATGCCGTGAAGGATCCGGGTTTCATTCCCGTGGTCATCGCCCTGATCATCGTGGGCGCTGGATTAACCCTGACACTGATTCAGAAGGGAAAGGACCGAGAACTATGATCGCCACGATTGCATTTGCACTCCTGATCGTATCCGCAGTGGTACAGGCTGTATACCTCCTGCGCAGGGAAGCGAAGGTCGATCCCTTCAGCCACTACATCCTGCTGGCCGCCGCCGTACTGCTGCTGGCTGTGACAATCGAGAGGAGCATCCGCATCCGCTTCGTGGCGGTGACCAACACCTTCGAATCCCTCGTATTCTTCTCGGCTGCCATCGCCCTGCTGCTGTTCCTCTACAGGCTCAAGGCGAGAGACAGAACCATTCCGTACATCAACTTCGGCGCCACGGTTGTGGCCATCGCCCTGCTGGCCATCGCCTCCTCCCCGATCGCACCCAAGGAGGTGGTACCTCCGATTCCGGCCCTGCAATCCTACTGGCTGATCCTGCACGTGACCCTGTCCTTTATCGGAGAGGCCTTCTTCGTGATCGCTTTCGTCTGCGCGATCTATTATCTGGCGGCCCGGGACGGGGATCGCAGGAAGAGCCTGGATCGGTTGACCTACACGACCATCGCAATCGGCTACCCCATCTTCACGGCCGGTGCCCTGATCTTCGGGGCCATCTGGGCCCAGACCGCATGGGGCAGCTACTGGAGTTGGGATCCGAAAGAGACCTGGGCCCTGATTACCTGGCTGGTCTACACCGCCTACCTGCACACCCGTTTCGTCAAGCGATTTCGGGGCAAGGTTTCCGCGGTTCTGGCGATCGTCGGCTTCGCCTTTACGATGTTCACCTTCTTCGGAGTCAACTATCTGCTGGCGGGTCTGCACAGCTACGCATAGGGGCGTTTGACTTCCATTCCCGAAATCCCCAAAAAACGATTTTTTTTTGGAATTTTCCCAGGTTGTGCTACATTGGAGAGCACCAACCAATCAAGTCAATAATCCAAAACGTAAAATTCTTGTTCGAAGAGGGACCAAAGATGGGCAAGGTAAGTTTTTACACTGAGCCCCGTTTCTGTGTCAGGATGACGTTTGCGCTCGTCCTGATCCTCCTGCTCCTGGCGACCGGCCATCCGCTGCAGGCCCAGGAACAGGGTGAGACGGTGATGCGTAGAGGGATGATCCTTCTGCTGGACCGGCCTCAGGATCGGGAAGTGGAGAGGTTGTTTCAGAGCATCATCGCCCAGTCTATCCGCTGGAATCTGGAACGGAAGAATCTCGGGGTTATGGAAAAAGACACGCAATCCTATGCGGAAGACGGGATAGCGGACCCTTTCCAGCTTCTCGACAAAGAGGATCGAAACACAGCCGATTTCGTGCTGCTGTCCGAGTATTCCAACCGAGGTCAAGAGTTGGAAATCTGCATGGTGTGGTACGACCCGCAGACAGGTGAACGGCTGCAGGAGGTCACCCGCCGCGGACGCAAAGACCTGGTCATGGATAAGATGATCCGCGAGGTTGTGCATGAACTGCTGACAGCCGTAGAACCGTCCCTTGAGGATCTGCCTTTGAGAGAGCTCCCGGCGGAGCAATCGCTGTTCCAACCCGTATCGGTGGGAACCGTTTCCGGAGGAGCGTCTTCGGCCAATTCGGTGGACCGACACGCGCCTCAAAATCTGCCCTCCGCCGACGGCAGCTCGACTCGCCCCGCTCCTCCTTCCGAGGACGGTGGTCACGGCAAGAGCGTACAATCCCCCGACAACCCGCAGAACGTGAAGCACTTCGAAATCGCCCTGGGCTGTGCTCCCTTCGTGACAACCGGTGTTGCCAGCGAGTACTTCAAGCTGGGCATTCTGCCATCCTTGAGCTTGAGCTACCTGTTCCAAGGACAGCTGATGCGCCTGGGCCTGGGCTTGTACACGGGAGTGAACCTCTTCACGGCCACCGGTTCGGTAGCCAGCGCCGAGAACTTCATTGTCCCCATGGGTGTGAGCCTCCGTTATGAGATCGGCAACGAACGCCATGCCTGCGTGCAATTCGGCATCTCCGGCGGACCGGCGCTGTTCCTGATGAATTCAACGGCAAATGGCGTGCTTTCCGGCCTCACCTTCTACGGAAGAGGAACTCTGGGCGTACGCCTGCCCCTGGGCAGCACTTTCGGCATCACGATCGAGGCGGGCTACGACGTGTACTGGGAACAGCCCAGCCCGATCATGGGCTTCAGCCCCTCGGTCCTGACCACGATTCGCCTGTAGAGATAGGAGCCTTGAGATGAAGACGATCAAAATACTATTGAGAAAACAGATCCGAAAGCTGACCATCTTGGCGGCAGTTACCGGTTTGATTCTGCTGGCCCTGGCCGGCTGCAAGGATTTTTCCTTCTTCAACGAGCTGGGCGTCAAGAGCGGTCTCACCATCAACCCGGCTTCTGTTTCCATCCTCACCGGCGGGATCATGAGCTTCAGCGCCTCCGGCGGAAACGGGGAGTACGTATTCTCGGTCATCAGCGGCTGCGGCGGGTCGATCGATCCGGCCAGTGGCGTGTACACAGCCCCCGGCAGCGCCTGCAGCGAAGTCGTGATGGTCACAGACACCACCAATCTCTCCGCCACCGCTACTGTGAGTGTGGTGAGCAGCCTGGAACAGCTGGATATCAATCCCAAGGTGGCAACCCTGTCCCCCGGAGGCAGTATCACTTTCGTGGCAACAGGAGGTGTGACGCCCTACAGTTTCGGTTTCCAGACGGACGGAAACAAATCCGGCGGCAGCATCACCAGCGGCGGTGCGTATACAGCCGGTTCGGTAATTGGGGTGAGCGACACGATTATTGTCACCGACGCGGATTCGACGGTCTGCGCGATCCCGGCGAACGTGAGTGTGGTGGCGGCAACCTCCAGTGTCAACTACTCGGTCACCGCCGACACCTTTCCTGCCGGCGCCGATGCCGGCACCGTCCTCAGCGGCACATTCACGGTAACCAACCTCGGCACCGGCAACGGCGGCAAGCCCGTGTCCTGGTGGCTGTACCTGTCCGACGACGGAACTTTCGGCGGCGACGGAGAAATACTTGTTGCCAGTAACAGCACCGCGGCTCTGAATACAGGAATCGGCGCCACCGTTACCCCGACCGGGACCTGGCCCGTTGTGGGCGGCGCCTACACCCTGTTTGTCATGATCTCGGCGGAAGATGACATGACCCACAGCGACAACATCTACAACGCGGGGACGATCACACTGACGGTACCGGATGTGGACTACAGAGTGACCTCGATAACCAACACCAGCCAAAACCACGTGGGCCAGCCGATCAGCGGCATTGTCTCTGTCGACAACGCAGGAACAGACGACGGCATCACATCCTTTACCCTGAATGTTTACGTTTCCACGAATACTGCGGTCGATGTAGGCGACACTCTGGTGTACAGCACCACCGACACGGGACTGCCTGGCGACGATCCGTCACCTACGGCGCCGTCGGACTACATCTACAGCGGAACCTGGCCCTCCAATCCTGACAGCTACTACCTGGTTGCCGAGGTAATCTCCGCCGACGACACGGCTGCCGGCAACGATTCCGACAACACAACGGCCGGCGGACCGTACACCGTGCACTACCCGGAGGTGGACTACTACGCAAGCGCCATCTCCGCCACAGCCGGAGAGGCCGGCGGTACTCTGAGCTGTGATTTCACCCTGAACAACGGCGGAACCGATGCCAGCGCCTCTACCGTGGCCTGGAATCTCTATGTTTCCTCCAACACCATTCTCGATGCCGGAGACTACCTGGCGGCCTCCGATACGGCAGGACCCTTGGGCGCGACTCCCGACTCTACCCTGGTTACTCCACTCGGCGCCACCTGGCCCTCTACCCCCGGCAGCTACTATCTGATCGTGGAGATCGATTCCGCTGAAGATACAGCCGCCGGCAAGACGGCCAATGACGTGACCGTTTCGGCGAGCACGTTCAGCGTCACGGTTCCGGACGTGGATTACTATGCAGCAAATATCTCGGCGGCGGCCGGAAGTGCCGGAGGACCTCTGAGCTGCGGTTTCGACCTGCACAACGGGGGCAACGACGACAGCACTTCGATGGTGACCTGGTATCTGTACGTCTCTGCCAACACCACCCTCGATGCGGGTGACTACCTGGCAGCCTCCGATACGGAGGGACCACTGTTGGCCACTTCCTCACTCTCGGTCACCCCCAGCGCAGCAAGCTGGCCTACAGTTGCGGGGGATTACTACCTGATCGTGGAGGTCGAATCCTCTGAGGACCTGGTGTCCGGAAAGACGGCGAATGACATCGCCGTTTCCGCCGGCACGTACACCTCCGTGGCGCCCACCGTCAACTACGCGGTCACCGCTGTTGAGCATCACGGTTCGACGGAAAAGGTCCCCGGGAACACCTTCGATGCCCGATTCTCCTATGCAAATGCGCCAACCGTCGATGACGGCGCAGCCGACCTCAGCTGGGTCGCCTACGTCTCTCTCGACAATACATTGGGTCCCGAGGCCATCCTGGTTGCATCCGGCAATAGCCTCAGTCCGCTGGCCGCCGGTGGCACTTCCGGTTGGCAAAATTTCACCGGAACGTGGCCTCTTCACTACGGGAACTACCACATTATCGTGGCGATCACGACGACGGACAATGAACCTGATCTGACCGACAATGAGTTGGCAAGCCTCCCGGTATCGATCGGCTACTATGCCGAGTCCGAACCGAACGACAACTGGACGACTCTACCGGGAACGGATTACGATGTCCTAGTCGGCGCAGCTCCGCCGCAACCGATCGTCCTGGAGCCCGGCATGAGCATCTTCATCCAGGGCACCAACATCAGCAACACCGATCGGGATGACGTGTTCATGTTCAATGCCGGCACGGCCAACAAGATTACTTTTACCGTAACCTGGACCACGGATGCGGATGACATCGATCTGTACGTATGGAGAGAACCGGGTGGGTTCCCCGAGGTGATCGAAGCCCTCGGGTATGCCGTGAATTCGCTCTCGATGAGTATAACCAAAGGAACGATACCTGATGAGGAGTTCAAATTCATCGAGAACGAGGACCTATGGTTCAACGTCTACTGCCACATTCCTACTGGACCTCCGCCGCCGTCTCATAGCGAAGTTGGGCCGTATGAGGTGGTAATTTCCGTAGAGTAGCTGTTAGTAGTTGATAAAACGACCGGGCTGAGCCAGGGCGCCTCACGGTCCCTCGAGGTGGCTCTGCTCTCAGCCCGGTTTATTTTATAACCTGCTCCAGCTTGTCCAACAGTCGAGTCAGCAGGTCTTCCTGATCGGTATAACTGTAGCGCCGCCAAAGATCGGCAGGCACCTGAGCAGTTCCACCGCCGTTCAGCACAGCATCGACCACGGTGATCATATCCTCTACAGCAGCGTAGCGGCCCTGCAGCATGCTCTGCTCGGTCAGGGTCTCCAGATAGCGATCCATGGTGTCGTACAGTTCCGGGTACTGATCGGCCACCGCATCGGAACCGATGATCTGCCAGGTCAGAAGCTTGGCTTCCAGCAGATCGGCCAGAGTTTCCGGCGGGGTAATGCCGCTCAAACCCGCGCTTTGTCGCTGATTCTGATAACGCGATTCCAGGGCCGCCAGGCGCCCGCGCAGCTCCTCCCGGGCCGCTTCCGCCTCCTGAGCCTTTTTCTGCGCTTCAGCCAGCCTATCCCGTTCGTCTGTCAGATCTTGGTTTTGATCCTGCAGTTCGGCCAGCTGAGCTGACAGGTTTTGCTTCTCGGTGCGCAGCTGTTCGGCGGCAGTCGTGAGGCTCGCCTTCTCCTCCTGCAGCCGCTCGGTAGCGGCGGCCAAGCTCGTCTTTTCCGCCTCCAGCTGTTGTATCTGGGCCGCTACCTCCGCCTGGTCACCCTGCAGCAGCTGCTGTTGGCTATCCAGGCGCGCTATCTGATCGGTGAGGCGGCTGTTCTCCTGTTCCAGCGACTGCTCCCGCGCCTGCAGCCGGTTCAGATCCGCTGCAAGCTTGTCGTTTGCATCCTGAAGGGTCTGCTCCCTGGACTCGAGGGTACCCAACCGCTCGGTCAGGCGGCTATTCTCCTGTTCCAGCTGTTCGAGCTGAGCGGCTACCTCAGCCTGGTCGCCCTGCAGCAGCTGCTGTTGGCTCTCGAGACGCGCGAGCTGGTCCGTCAGTCGGCTGTTCTCCTGCTCTAACTCGGCGATCCTGTCCCTGGCCTGTCGCAGTTGCTCGAGCAGCTGCTCATCCGGCTGAGCGACCGCCTCAGTCTGGACCTCCGGCTCGGTCTGAGTCGGAGTGGTGACGAGGGCGGTTGCAGTATCGGGAGCTGCCAGTCGGGCACCAATTTCGCCCAGCTGATCCACGATACGCCCGGCCGCGGCGGGATCATCCAGCAGCAGAATCAGGGCTTCCCGGTAGCGCTCCAGAGATTCCTCGTACTGCGAGTCTTCAAACAAACTTCGGCCCTGGGAAAGCCGAGAGGCGACCTGCTGGTCTGCCCGGGCTTGACTCTGCGACAGCCGCCGGGCCTCAAGAACCGAAAGCTGGTCGTAGCCGCTGCGGGCCGCTGGGATCTCGCCCAAAGCCGAGAGATACTGCTCTCGGGCTGCCTCCGTATTCCCCTGCTCCAGCAGCTGGTTCGCCCTGCCGACCCCCTGGTTGAGGGCCTCAATACGGCTGCCCGACTCGATGAGGGACTGTGTATCCTGCTTGTCCCGGGCCGAGCGGCTGCGGATCAGATCCTCCAGGGAGCTGATGATGAACAGCTCTACTGCCCGTCTTCTCTGGATACCGGCCAGGGAGCGGGCCGGCTCCTGGTCCAGATAGGTTCGAATCGATTCCAGCTGCTGCAGAGCCACGGCGTACTCCCCCTGAGCAATCGATTCATTGACCGACTGATAGGCGCCGAGGATCTGGTCCCGCACCAGCTGTTCCTGGCTCTGCTGCTCCTGCAGCCGGGACAGCTGTTCGGCAACCCGGGCCCGATCGCTCTCCAGGGCTTCTGTCCGGGCTTCGAACTGTTTCTCCAACTCCGCTTCCCGCTGCTGTAGCCGATCCTCCAGTTCGCTGCGCTCGGCCTGGGCTGTTTGGAGACTCTGTTCATAATCGCTCACAAGGCCGGCCAGCGCAGCTTCCCGGGCCGCCGCGGCTTCCTCGGTCTGACGGCGAAAAGCCGCGAACTCGGCTTCCAGCTCAGCCCGCTTTTCCGCCTGGAAGGTCCGCAATCTCTCCGCAACGGCCGCCTCTGACAGGCCCTGGTCCAGCAGCCGCTGCCTCTCCTCGGCGACTGCCGCTTGAAGCCGCTCTTCCAGCTGCTCTTCCCGCTCCCGCAGGGTTCGCTCCGTCTCCGCCTCCAACCGGCGCTGCTGGGCCAGCGTGTCCTGCAGCTGCTCCTGGAAAGCCAGGATCTCCCGGTCCTTCTCCTGCAGCTGGGCCTGAGATTCCTTGCGCAGGGTTTCGATCAGCTTGCTCTCGGCGCTGAGGATCGTGCCGGTTCCGGCGGCCAGCACATCCTCCTGCCTGTTGAACAGAAAGGTAAAGGCGAGAAGCGCCGCTACCACGACGAGCACGACACTTGCATTGATAAGAATGGGAAGGCCGATGCCGCTTCGTTTGGCCGTGATGGCGAATGTATCCGCATCCACCTGGATGCGATTGCGATCGATAACCTCGTTTATTTGCCGCAGGATCTTCTTGCGGTCCTCGGGGGAGACATCTTCAATGTCCAGGCCTTCCTCGCCCTTACCTACCAGACGCAGCCCGACTGTCTGGCGGTAGATCTCGAGGGCCCGGCGATACAAGCCGCTCATATATGGTGCACCAACACTCTGATCATCGGCGTCGAAAGGCGTATTTTCCAATCCAGTTTTTCCAAAAAAATCCGATTTTTGTAGATAGATACTAAACGAATGAGCATTCGAGCCAAAATCGTTCTGATCGTGCTACCCCTCATCATCGCACCGCTGCTGGTCACCGGTTACGTATCCTCCCTGTCCGCCAGAAACGGCATCACCCGGGTCGCCACCAGCCTGCTGCGCTTCAAAGAAGAGGAGCTTCTCTCCTACGCGGGCAGCCAGTGGTCGCTTCTGGTAGCCAACAACCTGGCGGGGAATGAGGAGTTCGTGCGGGCCAGCAAGGACGCCGTGCGATCCTTTGCCGGCAATATGATCCGCAGCGCCAGCGAAGTAATACTTGCCGTGGACCGCGATGGTGAGATCGTGATGGCCACCGAGGAGATCGAGCTCAATCCAGAAGAGAGGCAAGCCCTTGTGCTGCTCGTTTCCCAGAGCTCCTCCGGCTGGCGGGAGATCACCCTGGGGGGCAAGGAGCGGGTCGCCCAGATCGCCCCTTTCGAAGCCTTCGGCTGGACGATCCTGGTAACCGAACAGCGGGAGGCGTTCTATCAGACCATCAATCAGATGTACCTGCAGACAGGCATCATCCTCTCGGTTTCCTCCGCCCTGGCCGTAGCTCTGCTGCTGGTCTTCTCCTACCTGCTGACCCGGCCGCTGAAGAACGTGGTCGGAGCGATGCGCGAGATCATCTCCACCAGCGACCTGTCAAAACGCGTAGAGGTCCTGTACAAGGATGAGACCGGCGAGCTGGGCCACACCTTCAACCTCATGACCAGCGAGCTGGACAAGGCCAATGACCTGGTCAAGGGCTACGCCCTCCAGGCAGTGGTGGCGCAGCACAAGGAGCAGAAGATCCGCAACATCTTTCAGAAGTACGTGCCCAAGGCGGTGATCGATCAGTTCTTCGCGTCTCCCGAACAGATGCTGGTCGGCGAGGACCGCGTGCTGGCTCTGCTGTTCTCCGACATACGGGGATTCACCACCATATCCGAGCAGATGCGCCCCGACGAGGTGGTGGATTCCTTAAACGCCTACTTCAGCCTCATGGTGGACATCATCATGCGTAACCGCGGGGTAGTGGACAAGTACATGGGGGATGCCATCATGGCTTTCTACGGCGCGCCGGAGCGCACCCGCTACGAGGCCTCCGAAGCGGTGCAATCCGCCCTCGAGATGCTGGAAACCTTGAAGGATTTCAACAAGTGGCAGACCGACAAGGGCCGGCCCGAGTTTCGCATCGGGATCGGCATCAACTACGGGGTGGTCACGGTCGGGAATATCGGCTCCGAGAAGAAGATGGACTACACGGTGATTGGGGATATGGTCAATCTGGGCTCCCGTCTGGAGGGGCTGACCAAGGTCTACCAACAGCCCCTGATCATCAGCGAGTCAGTGGCGAGCAAGGTGAAAGATCAGTTTCCCTGCCGCCTGATCGACCGGGTGATCGTGAAGGGCAAAACAGCGGGGATCGGTATCTACACGGCCCGAAAGGAGCTCAGTCCCGAGGATCAGCACGCCTGGGGGCTCCACGAGGAGGCCACCCGGCTGTTCTACGACCGGAAATTCGAGGATGCCCAGCGTCTGTTCGAGAAGGTCCGGGAGTTGCTGCCGGATGATCATCCCAGCTCGATGTTCATCGAGCGCTGCCGTTCCAACAT
>CAZFMD010000021.1:0-2785 GCA_964520025.1 uncultured Spirochaetaceae bacterium | reverse complement strand
TGGCACAGACCCTTGACCACCTTGAGGTCGTGGCTGATGAAGATGTAGCTGAGGCCGTGGCGATCCTGCAGGCTCTTGAGCAATTCGATGACCTGGAACTGGATGGTCCGGTCCAGGGAGGAGGTCGGCTCGTCCAGGATCAGCAGATCCGGCTGTAGGACCAGGGCCCGGGCCAGGGCAATGCGCTGCCGCTGCCCCCCTGAAAACTCGTGGGGATAGCGGTGACGGTGCTCCGGATCCAAACCCACCTCCTTCATCACCTCGATGATCCGCCGCTCCCGGCTTTCCGGGGTGCCGATCCTGTTGATGACCAGTCCTTCCCCTATGATCTGTTCCACCGACATGCGCGGGCTCAAAGATCCGAAGGGATCCTGGAAGATAACCTGCATCCGGCGGCGCAGGGGACGCAGGGTTTTAGCATCGATGCTGTGCACGGCTTGATTTTCGAACCAGATCTCCCCTTCACTCTGTTCCAGGCGCAGCAGGGCTTTTCCCAGAGTGGTCTTGCCGGATCCGCTCTCCCCGACCACGCCCAGGGTCTGGCCCCTGCGCACCTTCAGGCTCACCCCGTCCACCGCCTTGACATGACCTTTGGTTAGACGCAAGATCCCCCTCTGGATCGGGAACCACACCTTCAGATCCCGGGTAGTGACCACCGCTTCCCGCTCCGGGTCCGAGGGCGGAGACTGGCCCTTGGGCTCGGCGGATAGGAGCTTCTTGGTATACGGATGGCTTGGCCTGCTGAAGATCCTCCGGTTGCTCTCGGTTTCCACGATCAACCCGTCGTGCATCACAGCCACCCGATCGGCGATGCGGCGCACGATGCCCAGATCGTGGGTGATGAACAGCACCGACATGGCGAGCTCCCGCTGCAGCTCCTTCATCAGCTCGAGGATCTGAGCCTGGATGGTCACATCCAGAGCCGTGGTCGGCTCATCGGCGATCAGCAGCCGCGGCTCGTTGACCAAAGCCATGGCGATCATCACCCGCTGACGCTCGCCCCCGGACAGCTGGTGGGGGAAGGAGAACAGCTTCTTCTCCGGATCGCTCAGTCCCACCCGCTTCAGCCAATCCAGGGCGATCGGCCTGGCCTTGGAGGGAGGAAGCCCTCTGTGGAGGAACAGGGCCTCATTGATCTGCCGCTCCACGGTATGCAGCGGGTTGAGTGAGGTCATGGGCTCCTGGAAGATCATGCTGATCTCGCTGCCCCTGATCTCCTGCAGTTGACCGTTTTGCATCGACATGATGTCCCGTCCGGCAAACAGGATCTCCCCCTGCGGGTAGGTGATGATGCTCTCCGGAAACAGCCGCAGGATCGCCTGGGCGGTCACCGTTTTTCCCGAACCGCTCTCCCCCACCAGTGCCAGGGTTTCGTTAGCATGAATGTCCAGATCGATCCCGTGAACTACCTCGTCGATCCGTGGACCCTTACGAAATCCTATGTGGAGATTCCGGATGGAAATCAGAGGGCTCGCCATGATGCTAGTAGCTCCTCCTCGGATCCAGGGCATCCCGCACCGCCTCGCCGACAAAAACCAACAATGTTAACGTCGCGGCCAGCACCAGAAAGATGGTGATGCCCAGCCAGGGGGCCTGAAGATTTGTCTTGGCCTGGGCCAGCAGCTCCCCCAGCGAAGGAGAGCCCACGGGCAAACCCAAGCCCAGGAAATCCAGGGAGGTCAATGTCAGGATCGAACCGCTCAGGGTGAAGGGCAGGAAGGTGAGAGTGGCGATCATGGCGTTGGGTAGGATGTGCCGGAACATGACCCGGGCATTGCTCATACCCATGGCCTTGGCCGCCAGCACGTATTCGAAGTTTCTGCCCCTAAGGAACTCGGCCCGCACCACTCCGACGAAGCTCATCCAGCTGAACAGCAGCAGGAAGACCAGGAGCAGGCCGAAGTTGGGCTGGACCACGCTGGCCAGAATGATCAGAACGTAGAGGGTGGGAATACCGGACCAGACCTCCATGAAGCGTTGCCCCAGCAGGTCGAACCAGCCGCCGTAGAATCCCTGAAGAGCGCCCACCGCCACGCCGATGATCGTGGAAATGAGGGTCAGGGTGAATCCGAACAGAACCGAGACCCGGAATCCGTAGATCACCCGGGCCATCACATCCCGGCCCCGGTCATCCGTACCCAGCAGGTTGACAAATGTCGGAGGGGAGGGAGCCGGGCTGGGCAGATCGTAGTTGATGGTGTCGTAGCTGAAGCGGATCGGCGGCCAGAGGATCCAGCCGTTCGCCTCGATCAGATCGGTGACGTAGGGATCCCGGTAATCCGCCGCTGTCTCGAACTCGCCACCGAACTCGGTCTCCGCATACTCCTTGAACAGCGGCAGATACAATCGTCGGTCAAAGCGAATCAGCAGGGGGACGTCGTTGGCGATGACCTCGGCAAAGAGACTCAAGATAAAGAAGAACAGGAAGATCCAGAGGGAGATGAAGCCCCTCCTGTTGGCCTTGAACCGCATCCAACGTTCCCGGTTCAGCTTGCTGATTTGCATTATGCCCCCCGCCTTTCAAAATCTATACGCGGGTCCACAAGCGTGTAGGTCAGATCACTGACAAGCCCCAAAATCAATCCCATGAGGGTAAACATGTAGAGGGTGGCAAACATCAGGGGATAGTCCCGCTGGGTGGCGGCTTCGAAGCCCAGCAGGCCCAACCCTTCAAGGGAAAACATCACCTCGATGAGCACGCTGCCGGTGAAAAACATGCTGATGAAGGCAGCGGGAAATCCGGCGATAATCAGCAGCATGGCGTTGCGAAATACGTGCCTGAAGA
>CAZFMD010000020.1:0-24716 GCA_964520025.1 uncultured Spirochaetaceae bacterium | reverse complement strand
GAGATTCAGATATGAATGAGAAGGACAGAGATTGGATCCAAGGGCGGGTGCTGGAACGGTTCTTGCGTTACGTACGGATAGATACGACTTCCGATGGACACTCGAAGAGCTCTCCCACCACACCGGGACAGCTGGAGCTGGCCAATGTGCTGGTCGAGGAGCTGGAACAGCTGTCCGTGGGGAGTATCGAGTTGGACGAGGCGGGTTTTCTCTTTGCCCGTGTAGAGTCGAACCTCAAGGATTCGGCGCCCCAAGCACCGGAAATCGGTTTGATCGCCCACCTGGACACCAGCGATGCGGCGCCGGGAAAGAACGTCAAACCCAGGATCCATGAACGGTACGACGGAAAGATTATCGAGCTGGAGGAGGGGGTTGTTCTCGATCCGGAGGAGTATCCGGAGCTGAACAGGTACAGGGGCCAAACGATCATCACCTCCGACGGCACCACGCTGCTGGGTGCCGATGATAAGGCCGGGCTGGCGGAGATCATGACCGCGGTGGAGTACCTGATGGAGCACCCCGATGTGCCCCACGGCAGGATCGGAATCTGTTTTACCCCGGACGAGGAGCAGGGCCTGAGCATGCAGCGCTTTCCCATGGACAAGATCTCCGCCAAGTACTGCTACACCTTCGACGGCGGGGAGGAGGGCACCATCGAGGCGGAGTGTTTCGAGGGATATCGGGCGGACCTGCGCTTCCGGGGCAGGAGCATCCACACGGGGGTGGCCAGGGGCAAACTGATAAATGCCGTGGAAATGGCCGCCAGTTTCCTCAACCTGCTGCCCGGCGCCGAGAGTCCCCAGGCCACGGATGGTCGCTACGGTTTCTACTTTCCCCTGGAGATCTCCGGGGGTATGGAGGAAACCTCTTTGGAGATCTATCTGCGGGATTTCGAAGAGGGGGAAGTACAACGCCGGGCGGCGGCTCTGGAGAGCATGGCCCGGGCCGTGGAAGCAGTTTTTCCCGGGGGGAAAGTGGAGATCACCGTTGAGAAACAGTACGCCAATCTGCGCAGGTATCTCCAGGGTGTTCCCGAGGTGCTGAAAATCCTGGAGCAGGCCATACGGGAGACCGGCATTGAACCGGAACACAAGATCATTCGCGGCGGTACCGACGGAGCCCGCCTGAGCGAGCTCGGGGTGCCCACGCCCAACGTGTTCACGGGAGGCCACAACTACCACAGCCGCCGGGAGTGGGCTGCGCTGCCGGCCATGGTGCGCGCGGTGCACGCCGCCGTGAACCTCTGCCGGCTCTGGGCAGAGGCCAAAGGCTGAAGTTCCCAGGGCAGGGTTTCGATGCCTTCCAGCGGATTTCGCAGGATCCTGGTTACGGGCGCTTCCGGCTTCGTCGGTGGATGGACGTCCCGTATGCTGTCGGAGCGGGGTTACCCCGTACGGGCGCAGTACCGGCGCAGCCGCATCCCGGCGCACCTCGAGGAGACCCGGAGGCTGGGAGCGGAGCTGCAGCGGGGAGATCTGACTGTGCCCGGGGATGTCCGTGCGCTGCTCCGGGATGTGGAGGCGGTGATCCACTGCGCCGCCAAGGTCACAGACTGGGGATCCGAGCAGGATTTCTTGCTCCAGAACGTCGATTTCACGAAACGTCTGATCGAGGAGGCTCGCCGCGCCGGCTGCCGGGCATTCGTTTTCTTGAGCTCCCTATCTGTACACGGATTCGGGTTGCATCGGGGCTCAACAGAAGAGGGTCCCTTCTATCCTTATCACAGCGGTTATCAGCGCAGCAAGAGAGCCGCGGAGCAGCTGGTGTTGAGCTGCGGGGCTCCGGGGTTTCGGGTTGCCGTACTACGCTCGGGAAACGCCTATGGTCCCGGGGATACCACCACCTTCTACAGTCTGCTGGCCGCCCAGGAGCGGGGGGTGCGGGGAACGGTCGGTGGAGGCCGGGTACTGACCAGCCCCGTGTATGTTGAGGATCTGGTGGAGGCTGTGATCCTGGCTCTGGAGAACGAAGCCGGGGCCGGGCAGGTGTTCAACATCACCAGCGGGGAGGAGGTGACCTGGCGGGAGATAATGCAGCGCTGCGCCGAGTTGCTAGGCGCGCAACCCTGGTTCGAGCTGCCGATTGTCCTGGCCTGGGCGGCCGCCTATCTGCTCAACGGGATCTACCGCCTGTTTCGTATAAAGGCCGCGCCGGTTGTCTCTCCCTATCGGATCGCTCATGTTGCCTGGGATTTTAACTTCAGCATCGAAAAGGCGAAGCGGGTGCTCGGCTATCGACCTAAAACCGATTGGCGAACCGGGCTGGCCAGGACCGTGGCCGCCTACAGGGCTTACAGGGACAGCGGTGTGAATCAGCTGCGCCCGCCATCAGAACCGAGGGGATCGCAGTAGCGGATGATCCCGTAGCGACCCTCTACCAGCCATTTGGGATCGTCTCTGTCCAGTCGCTCCACAGTCTCCCGGGGCATATCCGTGATCAACTCGCTCTTGGTTGTGCGCAGCGTCACCAGAGCCGCGGGGAAATAGCCGACGATTCGTTCCATCGGTGTAGCTGGGTCCCAGCGGTGGTCGGCCAGCAGCCTGCGGTAATTCAGGTCTCCCTTGAGCACGACCAGATCGCTGCGCCCCAATTGGGCCCTCAGATCCGGGGGCAACTCCGGAAAGAACAGGGGACCGTTCCAGAAATAGTGATCCCTCAGGATCAGAGATCCCCTCTCGATTTGCCGGGACAGATTTCGGCCCAGACGCCCAAGGCCCGCCCTGCGGCTGCGCGCCAGGCACCGGATCGTGGCGGTCACGTCTTTGATCATGGCATCGGATACGTAGTAGGGCGCCCTCTTGCAGTGCAGTACGACCTTCATCTTTGGGGAGTAGCCCAGGAGGGCATGGGCCAGATGCAGATCGGCGATCAGCTCCGAGGCGGAGTTGTCCAGGATCAGATCGACCCTGCCGGCTTGAAGCAGTCTTTCCGCGGCCACCTCGGAGTGATCCAGAAGGAGTTGATGCGCCTTACCTTCCGGGTTATCTCGGTACCTCTCGTGCAGCTGGCTGTAGCTCAGATCCAGACGGTTGGCCCAGAGGCCGTAGCGAAGCAGAGCGGTCAGTTGCTGCTTCGGTGCATCGATAGCCCGGATCTCCGCGTCGATGCGGGCCGCCAGGTCCAGGGCGCCACCGGGGCGCTTCAGTTCCTCCTCCTTGAAAGGCTGAAAGGGATCCACCGCAAAGTGAGGATCGTTGCTCCTGTAGTAGCCCCAGAGCGCCAGGATCTCGAGGTAGAACAGGCTCTCGGCGAAGTACCAGGGAAGATCCAGCCAGGACTTGCCTATGTTTTTTGTGATTTCCAGGCTCCAGGCCTCCTGCTCTCCGGGTTCCATATGATCGGGGAGACAGGGATGGTCTGACAGGACCGGCTGCACCCTTCCTGAGTGCAGCCGGTCTTTCAACTCCCTCAGTCCCCGCGCTTCGGTGTCGTCGAGACAGTTCTTCTCGATGATTTGATCGAGCATCCCGGGCAGCCGTTGCCTGAAAGTGAAGGCCGCGAAGGAATCGGGATCCGAGGTTCTGATGATCGGCGGTAGGGGTTGGTACGGCTTGCAGCTCACGGGCTTTTATACCACAGAGGAGAGGATGTATACAGATGACACCCGCCATCCGGTATGGAATCCGGAGAGCCTCACCCAGAGGTGGGCGCCTTTACTATCCGAGGCTACGGCTCCTGGCGGCGAAACGGGCGAACTCCTGGCTGAACGGCTGGAAGGTTTCTCCCTCCGCGGGTTGGAGGTACCCTTTACGTTCCAGGCTTTCGGCGGCGGTGGGATCTGGAGCTTTCCCCGCAAGGACCGATTTCAAGGCCTGGATCTCCTCCTTTGGCAGGGTTTCCAAAACGTACTCGAAGTGGGGTTCCGCCTCCTCCCGGAAGATATCGAGAACCTCCCTGGGTGTGGTGTCGCCTTTGAACTCCTGCGCCTGCAGCTGCTCGGATTCCAGATACTCGAACCAGGCCGAGCAGGCCATCTGCAGAAAGAAGGGATACAGACCACCACAGGCCAGGATCTGAGAACTGACAGGCTGGAGGGCGATCCCCGCGGCGGCGGAAGGTTCGGCTATCAGCTTTTCGGCGGTGGAACGCCGGAAAAGTCCCAGATGCTGGACGGAGAAGATATTGAAGAAGGGAGAATCGGCTATCTCGTGGCTGACGCACATGTCCTTGAGATTTCTTCCCGATGCGGTGATGAAGGCCACTGTGTAGTTGTTGGCCAGGGAGCGGAGAAACGAGTAGAACTGGGCGCCGACGCGCTCGTTCTTGGTGACCGATTCGAACTCGTCGAACAGCATCACCAGCTTGTAGTCGGACTGGGTGATCTGTTCGCAGAGAAAACGCATGCCCTCGTGGTCCGGGGACAGTTTCATCTCGATTTGGTCTTTGAGAGTCTTTTTCAGCTCCCCATAGATCAGCTGCAAAAACTGGCCTTCGTCGATGGTTCGCAGCTGCTGGAAGTCGATGAACAGACAGATTGTGCGCTCGGCATCCTCCATCAACTGCAAACGGGTTTGGGGATTACGCAGGTAGTTGAGGAGAGAGGATTTCCCGATTCTTCGTTCTCCGACGATCGATACCGACTGAGGTCTCTGGGCGCAGATGCGGCTGGTGATTCGTTTGACTACGGAGTTTCGGCCGAAAAACATGCTTGGATGGGGAATCATAACCCGGTTGAGGTAGGGATTGCCCTTCTGCTTGGGTTTGCTCAAGGCCTCGGCCGCCTGCTTCAGATCCAGGTTGCCCTTCAGGAGCACCCGCTGTTTGTGCACCGCCGCTGCCTGAGCAGCCGCCCCTCCGGAGGTGATGTCCGGGATCGCCCCGTGCCTGTCTTTCCAGGAGGCGAGCAGTTGCTCCTCCTCCGTATTGTTCCAATTCACCAGGTAGAAATCGATCTTTTGTTTTTTCCCCTTTACGGTTTCACTTCCCAGAAATACGAGGGGCAGACCTGCTTCGCTCAACTGCTGCTGCAGGGCTCCTGAAATCAAGATTTCTCCGCCGTTCGCCTTGGCCTCCACCCGAGCCGCCGTATTCACCATGTCGCCGAACAGATCCCGTTCGTCCATTACAGCCTTGCCGAAGTGCAGTCCCATTCGCACCCGGATCCTCTCCCGATCCTGCCGCTGACTGTTGTGCTTCAGCAGGGCTTCCTGCATGCGGATGCAGCACTGCACGGCGTGGGTGGGGTCCTCGAAGCTGGCCATGATCGCATCGCCGATCGTCTTGATGACCTTCCCTCCATGGGTCTGGATGATCGGAAACAGCAGGTCGTTGTGGGTTTGGATCATCTGCCTGCCGGCGATATCCCCGGCGGTCTCGAAAAACTCGGTGGATCCTACGATGTCGGTGAACAGCAGGGTGAGCGACTTGGCGTAGGTGGCGATCTTCCGGTCCAGATCTTCGAGTACTTGCTTTCGTTTGCGAAGCAGGTCCTCCAGTTCCGCCACGGCCTATCCGTTGCCCCCTTTGAGGATTTTTTTCGACAGGCTTTTGCGCAAGTATGCGTTCAGCGACGGTGCGAAAGCCTCGATTCCGCTATCGGATTCCAGCAGGAAGCCCTGTTTGATCAGAGGTCTGAGAACGTGGGCTTCCCGCGGGTCCGGGTTCTTTTCCCTGGCGATGCTCTTCAGGGGATTGAGCGCTTCGGCGCTCAGGATGGCCAGGACCTTTTCGAAGTATGGGGCAAGGGCGGGCAGCAGGGTTTTCTCCGGAGCTTCGTTTGTTCCGCCTTGGTTTTCCGTCAATACCCGGGCTGCGGTCTTGAGGATGTAGGGAAATGTGCCGCACCAGCTCACGATCTGCTCCAGTGCCGAGGATTGATCGCCTGTGAGTTTTTCGAGAAGTTTCATGCCCTCCTCAATAGAGAGCGGACCCAGGGACAGGTTGGTGAATATGTTGAAGAAGGGGGACTCTTCGATATCCTTGATTACGCACAGCTTCTGTAGCTCGAGAAAAGAGGAGGTGACGTAGGCCAGGTTGTAGTTGTTGGCCAGGGAGCGGAGAAACGAAAAGAACTCCAGGGGAAAGTTTGAGTTCGAGGTGATCAGATGAAAGTCGTCCAGGAGGAAGATGATCTTGCGTTCCTGCCCGTGGTAGGTCTCCACGATTTTCTGCAGGGAGTTGTAGTAGTTGCCTGTCTCCTCGGTGTTTTCGGCATTATCCCGGGCTGCAAGCAGCTGGTGTACGCCCCGCACGAAGCTCTTCGAATCATGAAACAGAGCCTCCGCTGCATTCACGTGGCAGAAGAAGTACGACTCGATCTGATCGAGATGCTGTGCCCGCGTACGCTCATGGGCGATGTAGTTCAACAGCGAGGTCTTCCCGGTCTTGATTCCTCCGATCACAGCCACCGATTGGGGGCGTTCGGCTCCGATGCGCGAGAAGATACGGCGAACCACCGCTTGCTGTCCATAAAACTCCTGCGGATCCTCTACCGGCTTTTCTGGATCGGTCATGGCAGTCCTCAAAATGTATAGGTAATGAAGAAATTCATATTGGCATAGCTGGCTCGAAAGGCGGTTTCTCCGAAAAGCGCGACGCTGCGGTAGGTCGGTATGTCACTGCTGTCAAATGTTCCCAGGATCAGGTCCAACCGCAGCACCTCCACCCGCACTCCCGCGCCCAGGCCCGTCCGGGAGATCCGCTCGGCCTGTCCGCCAATCGAGATCGAGTGGGTGTAGGTTTGCAGATTGTCCAGGGAAAAGGCGTAGGCGAGGACGATGCAGGTGTTGATGCGGGTGATGCTGAAATCCGGATACCAGGCTAGACCGACCTGTCCGCGAATGGCGTCCCAGATTGGCAGGCTTAGGGGGATCTGCATGTCGGAGATCAGGCTCCAGGAATCTGATAAATTGTAGCTGAAATAGATGCCCGGCTGCAGGAAGGTGGGATCGACGAGCAGGGTTGGATCTATAACCAGAGCCCCCAGGAGGCCTACTGTGAAGCGGCGGCTGGTTCGGGAGAAGCGCCCCAGGTATTCCTCCCGCACCTGGTAGAACAGCTCCTGGACAACGACCGGGATCTCCCAGGGAGAGCCCAATTCGACTTCCGGGTCCTCAACCAGTGCGGACCGCAGATACCCCCGCACCTCCTCCCGGTAGGCATCTCCATCCCCCCGGAAGGCGTAGGCCACCAGCGCCCGCAGACGGTAGACCCGGGCCATTTGGACTCGGGGAAATACGAAGCTCTTGCTGTTGTGGTCGGCAATATAGCCGTCCAGAGTGCGGAGGCAGTTGCGGTAGTCTCCCGTCTCGTACTGACCCTGGACGATCTCCAATAGATCGGCGGCTTCCTCCTGCTGGTCTCTCTCCTCCTCCTGTTCCTGGGCGGGAAGCGGGCCGGCGACCAGGAGCAGCAGCATTGGAAAAATCATGATCTGCCTCAATCGAATCATTTCAGCACCTCGGCGATGGTAATGGTCTGCCCCTCGAGCACTTCGATCTCCCGTTCTTTGCGCACCCCCAGGCTCTCGTTGATGATTGTGATGGCATGAGGGCCGCTGCGAATCTTTACCGGCTGTACGTAGGGAGTTTCGATCAGAGGATCCCCGTCGAGGAGGATCTTGGCGGTGGGCCTGACGTCGAAGATGACCTCGCCAAAAGACTCGACCAGGGTAACCTCCTGCTTGTTCGTGTCTCCGGCGATGATATCGATTTCCAGGGATGCCTCTCTGTATCCCTCCAGCAGCAGGCTCACACGGTGAGTTCCGGCGTTCAGTTCCTCGAACAGAGTCGGGGTTACCAGGCCGGTGTCTTCCCCGTCCAGCAGTATTTGTGCCGAAACCGGAACGGAGGTGATGAACAGGGTACCGGTATCAACAGCCTGCTCGGTTTTCCCGCTTTCCCCTCCCGCGGTTTCTTCCGCCGTCTGTGCCGGAGTGCCGGCAGAGGCCGTCCCGCTGTCTGCAGAACCACCGGCAGCGGAGGAGACAACAGGTTCTGTAGTTGCGAAGGTTACCGAGATCCGCCTGCTGGATTCCCCGATATCCGCCTGAACGAAACGCTGCTCTCCGGTGGCGGGGTTGAGAAAGACGAAACGGTGATTGCCTGCGCTGAGGGAGGGCACAACGATTTCCTGTTGATCCTCCAGTCCTTCACTTGTCAGGTTCAGGGAGCCGTCAATTGTTACCCTGAACGGCTGGACATTGGTGCGCAGAACGATCTCCTGGATTTGCTGTTCCCCGGGGATTTGCGGTTCCGCCGGTTGCACAACTTCCCGCGGCATCAAAGACGGTCCCAGGAGGAAGTACCAAATGCCCAGACCGGCGCCTGCAATCACGACGGCCACCGCGGCCCACAGGACCGGGCGGGCGCGCTTTTTGGGCTTGAGCCCCACCTCCTTGGCCACCTTCCAGATCGAATGCTCCCGCCGAATCCAACGGCGCGGCAGATCCATTCGGAAGCGATACAGATCGTTCTCCCGCTTTTCCAGAAACTCCTTGTGGTAGGTTTCTTCCAGGAGAATGAGGATCTCCTCCCTTTTGTAGGGCAGCCCGAGCTTGCTTTGACGGAAGTACTGAATCACCTCTGCCGGACCGGCCCAGTCCTGGGGCTGGCTCAGGACGCCGGCCAGAGAGGAGAGGAGTATCTTGTTTCCCTCTGAGAGGCTGTTCCAGGAGTAGATCATCTGGGGCAGGGGATTGTCGATGATGCCCTTGACGATGAGCTGCAGGTCCTGCTTTGTGGGTTCGCTCCGATCATCCTCCATCAGGTGGTCCACCAGGTTCTGGCAGATCACCTGGGTGTAAAACGGATGGCCGCCTGTGAGCCGGTAGATGCTATCGATAACCTCTCGGGGATAGTGGAGGTGTTCTTTCAGCGGTTCGGTGATCAGACGGGCCGTGTCATTCGCAGACAGGTAGGATATTTTCCGGTATATCGACTTACCGAGCAGGGATCTCCAGAAGCTCACCTTCCTGTTTTCCAGGTTGGTCGATCCGGTGAACACAAAACTGATCCGATGCGGGCTCTCCAGGGCGCCGGACAGGTAGTGAATCGTGGATTCGCTCAGAGAGCCGTCCCTGATCTTCTCTTCGATCAGCTCGTATTCGTCAAGGAGAAAGAGCACGATTTTCCCAGGGTGGTGTTCCTGTACCTGGGTAAGGAATGTATCGAACAGCTCTTCCACCCGCTGGGAGGAAGCCGAGCTGTCCAGAGAGTCAACCGTAAGTCCCGCTATCTTCAGGCTGTCGCAGGCTACCTTCAGGATCGTACGCCAGAAGTGACCGTCGCTCTTGATTCCCGCCAGGATCTGCATGTCCACCAGCACCGGCAGGAAACGCTCCCCCAAGCGACCGCCCAGGATCTGAAAGAGGATCGAGGTTTTACCGGAACGCCTCTCCCCGCAGAAAACCAGGACCTGATTCGATTTCGCCGAACCGATTTTCTTCTCTACGTAGCCGAAGTCGTCTTCCCGACCGAAGAACATCTCCCTGGTCTTGATGGGATTGCCCACGATATAGGGGTTGTAAGGAATGCCTTCCATGCCTTTTCTTCTATTATAGCGTGTTTTCCCGTTCCTTCCAGGGAAAATCTTCAGCTGGGTGAGGCGGGGCGCATATAGACTGCGATGTGGGCGCCGGGTAGTGGCGGGATTGGTGTCTTTTTCTACAATACAGGCGGGCTATGTGGTCAGCTGAAGGAGTTTCTTGAACTCCTCCCGGTCCACCACTTCCTTCTCGATCAGCAGTTTGGCCAGAGATTCGAGGGTTTCCCGATTCTCCTCGATGATACCCCGGGTTCTCTGGTGGGTTTCGTCGAGGATGCGCTTCACCTCATCATCGATATCGGCGGCGATCTTCTCCGAGTACTCCTTCTCCGTTGAACTCCAGTTGTCACCTGTCAGGAAGGGATTGCGGGGCCGTTCATAGGACATCAGTCCCATCTTGCCGCTCATGCCGTACTCCTTGACCATGGCTCTGGCGATGTCGGTAGCCCGCATCAGATCGTTCTGAGCTCCGGTTGATACATCCCCGAAGACCAACTCTTCGGTCACCCGGCCTGCCAGCAGTACGGCCAACCGATCCTCCAGCTCGCTCTTGGTCATCAGGTAGCGATCTTCGGTGGGAAGCTGAATCGTGTATCCCAGGGCGGCGATTCCCCTGGGCACGATGGAGATCTTGTGGACGACATCGGTGTTGGGAAGGGTCTCCGCTACCAGGGCGTGGCCCGCTTCGTGGTAGGCTACGATCCGCTTCTCCTTGGGACTGATCAGGCGTTTCTTCTTTTCCAAACCGGCGATCACCCGGTCGATGGCCTCGTCGAGCTCATCCATGGTGACCCGCTTCTTGCCCCGCCGTGCGGCCAGCAGGGCCGCTTCGTTGACGATGTTCGCCAGGTCCGCCCCCACCATCCCGGGGGTTCGGCCCGCGATCACCTTGAGATCGACGTTGTCGGCCAGCTTCACATTCTTGCTGTGGATCTTCAGGATCTCTTCCCTCCCGTTCAAATCGGGCCGATCCACCACGACCTGGCGGTCGAAACGTCCGGGGCGCAGCAGGGCCGGATCCAGGATCTCGGGACGGTTGGTGGCGGCCATGATGATGACCCCGGTGCGGGTGTCGAAGCCGTCCATTTCCACGAGCAGCTGGTTCAGGGTCTGCTCTCGCTCGTCGTGGCCGCCCACCGGATTGAATCCCCGCACCTTGCCCAGGGCGTCCAACTCATCGATGAAGATGATGCAGGGCGCCTTGCCCTTGGCCTGGGCGAACAGGTCACGGACCCGGGCAGCCCCGACGCCTACGAACATCTCGACGAACTCCGATCCGGAGATGTTGAAAAACGGCGCTCCCGCCTCCCCGGCCACGGCTTTGGCTAAAAGGGTTTTTCCCGTGCCGGGGGCGCCCACCAGCAGCACGCCCTTGGGAATATGGCCCCCCAGCTCCTCGAATTTCCCCGGGTTCCTCAAGAACTCAACCACCTCGGTGAGCTCCTCCCTGGCCTCGTCGATGCCGGCCACATCCTCGAAGGATGTTTTTTTGGCCTCCTCATCCGCCACCAGGCGGGCCTTGCTCTGTCCGACGTTGAGGATCCCCGGCCCTCCGATGGACATCCGGCGCATGGTGAAGTTCCAGATAGCGAAGATGATCAGCAGGGGCAGGACCCAGGACAAGAGGTTGCCGAAGAAGCTGTTGGTCTGTCGGCCGGAGAAACGTACGCCCTTTTCCTCCAGCTGGCTGACCAGCTCCGGGTCCTCAACCCGATTGGTAACGAAGGCCTCCTGTTCGTTTTCGCTGCGTACGATCACGCCGTGGATATCCGTCTGGGAGACGGACACATCCTGGATCATGCCCTGTTCCAGGTACTGTTTGAACTCGCTGTAGGGAATCTCCCGGTTCATGCCTCGCACGAACAGAAACTGGATTCCGAAGACCAGAAGCAGGGCAATCGCTATATAGCCCAAAGAAATTTGTCGTTTTTTATGCTGGTCGTCATTCATTGTTGTTCCCGTTATTATGATACTCACTGCCCCTTGGGAAAGACAAGTTGAATTTACCTGTGTTGTCTTGAACATCGGGGAGCTTGCGGTGTACAAGGCTTCATGCTCTACTTTGATTTGCTCTGCGGGGCCAGCGGAGATATGATCCTGGCTTCTCTTGTCGATCTGGGGGTTCCCCTTTCCTACCTCCGGGAGTGCTACGCCCGCCTGGAGATTCCCGGATTGACGATCGAGCAAACCCGCAAGGATCGGGCAGGCAGGGCCTGCACGCAGCTGGCGATCACCTGGAATGAACAACATCAGCGGGAGGTTCGAAACCTGGCTGCCATACTCGAGCTCCTGGAGTGCGGAAAGTATACGGCGAATGTTATGGCCTCCTGCAGGGGCATCCTCACCCGGCTGGCAGAAGCGGAGAGCCGGGTGCACGGCGTGGCGGTGGAGCAGGTGCATTTTCACGAGATCGGAGCCGTGGATACGGTAGTGGATATTCTGGGCTTCGCTCTGGCCATCGACTATCTGAAGGTCGACCGGGTCCTGTTTCCGACCCTGACGGTGGGCAGCGGCACCATCGACACGGCCCATGGCATGCTCGCGGTGCCGGCCCCGGCCACCCGGCTCATGCTTTCCGGTTTTCAGACGAGGACACTCGATACCGGGACCGAGATCCTCACCCCCACCGGCTGTGCCATCCTGACCGCCCGGGGCAGGCAGGTCTTGGCAAGACCGGAGGGAAGCCTGCGGGGTGAGGGCTTCGGATGCGGCCAGAAGGATATCCTCGGTTTTTCGGACTATCTGCGGGTTTTGCACCTTGCAGATGAAGCGGGTCCGCAGGATTAGGCCCCTCCCGTCACCTCGATCAGTTGCCGCAGATCCGTCAGCATCAGGTCCTCCCGCACCCCCCGGATGCGGGGATCTTCCTCCCGAGGGCGGAAGGAGCGGCTGTCCCCCGCGAAAAGGGCGGTGCGCATCCTCTCTTGGGCGGCAGGCCAGATATCGTTGACCCTGTCGTTGCCCACGTACAGCACCTGCTGCGGCCCGATGTCGCGGCGGGCAAGCACCTCCAGGGCGCGGCGGAAAAGTTGGGGGGAAGGTTTTGCTTCCCGAAGTCTGTAGGAGTACACGCAAAGCTCCGGATCGAACCCGAGCTTCTCCATGCTCGCCTCCAGATAAGCCGGGAACAGCAGGGGCGTGAAGAATTGGGCGTTGGAGAGGATCCCGAGAGGTATTTCCCGACCATTGAAATGCCGGAGCGTTTCTGTAAGTCCCGGCATGGGCCAGGTCGGGTTGCTGCGGCATTCGTACTCCACGGCCAGGATTTCGCAGAGTCTCCGGCTGGGGGTCTCCCTGCACAATCCCCGGGCGCGCAGGTCCGCCAAAACCTCGCTGAAAATCTCCCTGATATCCACCTCCGGGTATCGCACGCCCCGCTCTTTGAGCCGTTTGTGCGTGCGGTTGATCGCCTCCACCAGGGCCAGGGCCGCCCGTTCCGACGTGTCCCGGTCTGCGGGCAAGCCCACGGCCTCCAGGGCCTTGACCATTGCCCGGCTGCGCGTCGCCCCATCGCTTGCTCCGATGTCACCGGAGGCCGAGATGAAAAGCGTGCCGTACACGTCGAACAGCACGGCCCGGATATCGGGACGCTCAGTCAATAGGGCCTGCCGGTCGGTGGGAATGGGTTTGAGAGGATGGGCGTGTTGCCGCAAACGGGCGATCAGCTCATCAGGGGCAGTTGCGTCAGCTGATTCTGCGGGCCAATCGGGGATCACCAGCGGATCAGGTTTCCCCCGTAGGTCAGCCCGGCGCCGAAGCCGATGACGATCATCATGTCTCCCCGTTGGAGCATGTGCTTGCCCTGGAGCTCGGCCAGGGCGATCGGAATGGTGGCGGCGGAGGTGTTGGCGAACTCCTGGATGTTTACATAGAACTTATCCAGGGGGATTTTTTTCCTCTTGGCCGCGGCCTCAATGATACGCAGGTTGGCCTGGTGGGGGATTATGTACTTGATATCGTCGATGCTCAGGTCGTGGTATTCGAGCAGGTGGTCGATTGTCTCCACAAGGGAGGATACGGCGAAGTTATAGACTTTCCGCCCGTCCATCTTGAGCAGCAAATCCTTCGGGTCGGTCTCGCCCGGCTTGAAGGGAAAGCGGCTGCCCCCGGCGGTGCGTTCCAAAAGGCGGGCTCCCCAGCCCCGGGAACGGATGTAGGTATACAGCACACCCCGTTGCTCTGGCTCTTCCTCGGCGCAGATTACAGCGGCTCCGGATCCGTCGCCGAACAGGACGCAGGTGTTGCGATCGTTCCAGTCGACGTGGCGGGACAGTACCTCGGATCCAATGAGCAGCACCTTCTTGGCATAGCCGGTGGAGATGAATCCCTTGGCCGTTTCCAAACCGTAGATAAAACCGGTGCAACCGGCCGCTATGTCCATGGCCGCCGCTTTGTTGGCACCCAGATTTTCCTGCACGATGCAGGCGGTGGCCGGAAAGCCGACGAAATCCGGCGTGGCCGTGGCCAGAAGAATCATGTCCAACTCTTCCGCCACGATTTCCGCCCTGTGCAGGGCCTTCTTTGCGGCTTCCGTGGCCAGGTCCGAAGCGGCCTGATCGTCCGCCGCTATGTGACGGTAGTGGATCCCCGTATGGGATACGATCCACTCATCGGAGGTATCCAGATATTTTTCGAATTCATGATTTGATACGCGTTTTTCCGGTACGTAGGTGCCGGTGGCGCGGATAACTGCATTCATGATTGTCTCCATCAGAAAAAGGTTCCCGCATTTTATGCGAGATTGACTGCACTTGACAACCCATGGGGTATGTGTTATTTTTTGCGGTCCCAAAAGGAGCCCGTATGAAGACCTGTTTTCTGTTTCCCGGACAGGGAGCCCAGTACCCGGGGATGGCAAAAGACCTCTGGGAGTCAAGCGCCAAGGTAAAAGATCTGTTCACTCTGGCCTCGGATGCCACCGGCATGGATCTGAAGCGGCTGCTGTTCGAAGGCAGCGAAGAGCAGCTGAAAGCCACGGACAACACTCAGGTCGCCGTGACCCTGGCCAGCGTGGCGGCCAGCCTTGTCTGCAAGGAGAAGGGGATCGAGCCTGAAGGGTTTGCCGGATTCAGCCTGGGGGAGTACAGCGCCCTGTATGAGGCGGGGATTCTTGCCGTGGAAGATCTCTTCCCGATTGTCAAGATTCGAGGACAGCTGATGGAGACCGCAGCCAGGGCGCTGGATACGCCGGGAGCAGACGGCCGCGCGGGCATGGCTGCCGTATTGGGGCTGGATTTTACCAGGGCAAACGAGGTGTTCGAAACCCTTTCGGGCAAGCAGGTGTTTCTGGCCAATTACTCCAGCCCGTCCCAGATCGTCCTGGGTGGCACCGCCGAAGGATTGGCTGAGGCTGAAAGCGCGTTCAAAGAGGCGGGAGCCCGGCGCTATGTGGTGTTGAGGGTCTCCGCGCCTTTTCACACCCCGCTGCTGGAACAAGCCCGCAAGGGGCTGGAAGAGGTGCTTGCCGGCTATACTTTCAACGATCCGATCAAGGCGGTATATGCCAATGTCACGGGGAAAAGGATCACCTCGGGTGAAGAAGCCCGGAAGTTGTGCGTGCGTCAGGCTGTGTCCACGGTGCGTTGGGTTGACGAAGAGCAGAGTCTGCTGGATGATGGATTCGTCCGTTTTCTCGAGGTAGGTCCGGGTTCGGTACTCGGAGGTTTGTGGAAAGCTTTTACCAGGGACCACCCCTGCTTACCGGCGGGCAAGCTGGAAGATATCGGAAAAATCGTCGAGGGTTAGGAAAATGATGCTAGAGGGTAAGAAGGCAATTATAACCGGGGGAGCCCGGGGGATCGGCCTGGAGATCGTCTTGAGATTCTTGAGGGAAGGAGCCACTGTCTACTTCATCGATCTGAACCCCAGCGAGTTCCTTGCCGATATGCAGGCAGCCGCCAAAGAGGGAGGCGGCCAGGTCGTTTTCAAGCAGGCGAACGTTGCCGTGGAGGACAAGATAGTTCCGGCAATCCAGGAGATCATCAAAGAAGCGGGGACCGTCGATATTCTGGTCAACAACGCCGGAATCACGGACAACAACCTGATCTTCCGTATGAGCCTGGAGGATTGGAACAGGGTCATGAGCATCAACCTGGCCAGTGCCTTTCTGATCAGCAAGGTGGTGGGGCGTCACATGGCCAAGAACAAGAGCGGCTCGATCGTCAACATGGCCTCCGTGGTGGGAGTCGGGGGAAACGCCGGCCAGGCCAGTTATGCCGCCTCCAAGGCGGGATTGATCGGGCTGACCCGCAGCCTGGCAAAGGAGTTGGGAATGCGGGGCGTGCGGGCCAACGCCGTAGCACCGGGATTTATCGACACGGAGATGACCCGAGAGCTGCCGGAAGCTGCACTTGAGGCGTTTCTGTCTGTAATCGCCATGAAACGCCCGGGCAGCCCGGAGGAAGTGGCCAAAGTAGTGACCTTTCTGGCCTCGGAGCAATCCTCCTACGTGTCGGGAGAAGTGCTGCGAGTAGATGGCTGTATGGCCATCTAGAAAGATGGCCATATTCGATAGACATCGCGACAGCGATCTGGGAAGAATGTCCATCTAGAAAACTGTTCGAGATTTCAAGGAGAGACCTATGGTTAAACGAGTGGTGATTACCGGTTTGGGGACGGTGAACCCCCTCGCGAATAACGTCGAAGATTACTGGGAACGGGTGAAAGCCTGCGAAAACGGCATCACCCGCATTACCCGTTTCGATCCTTCGGAGCATCCCAGCCAGGTAGCCGGAGAGGTCAAGGATTTCAATCCCGGCGACTTCTTCGACGCCAAAGAAGCTCGCAGGATGGACCGCTTCACCGTTTACGCGGTAGCCGCTGCAATCCAGGCCCACGAAGACGCGGGCCTGAAGAACGGCGAAATCGATCCGGATCGCATCGGAATCGTCCTGGGTAACGGCATCGGCGGCATCGAGGTGCTGGGAAACAACTTCAAGAAATTCTTCGATCGGGGCGTGAAAGCGGTACACCCCCTGCTGGCGCCGATGATGATCACCAACATCGCTCCGGCGAACGTAGCCATCAAGTTGAACCTGCAGGGACCGTGCCACGCCGTGGTCACCGCCTGCGCCTCCGGAACCGACGCCATCGGCGAGGCGCTGAGCTGGGTGCGCCGGGGCCGGGCGGACATGATGCTGGCCGGTGGAACCGAAGCCGCTCTGACTCCGTTGGGACTGGCCAGCTTCACCGTGATTCAGGCGGTGAGCACCAAGTACAACGACAAGCCCGAGAAGGCTTCCAGACCCTTCGATGTCGACCGGGACGGTTTCGTCATGTCCGAGGGATCCGGGATCGTTGTGCTGGAAGAGTTGGAACACGCCAAGAAGCGGGGAGCCAAGATCTACGCGGAACTGCTCGGTTACGGGGCAACCTGTGATGCCAACCACCTCACCGCCCCGCATCCTGAAGGTGTCGGAGCGGTGCGGGCCATGCGCCGGGCCTTGGTGGACGGCGGTCTCACGACTGAGGACATCGACTACGTCAATGCTCACGGTACCTCCACCCCGGCGAACGATCCGGTGGAATGCAAGGCGATCAGGGAAGTCTTCGGCGAGCATGCGGACAAGCTCAAGGTGTCCTCCACCAAGTCTATGGTCGGGCACCTGCTCGGGGCAGCCGGAGGCGTGGAGGCGATCGCCACCGCCCTGGCGCTCAAGGAGCAGTTCTATCCGCCCACTCGCAACTACGAGAATCCCGATCCGGAGTGCGATCTGGATTATCTGCCGAACAAGGGTGTTTCCGCCCCGATGCGGGCGGCCATCAGCAACTCCTTCGGTTTCGGCGGCCACAACGGCGTTCTGGTTTTCAAGCGCTACGAGGAGTAGGAGCCTGAGGGCCCGGGGTTTCTCGGCTTAAAAAAGATCGAGCTGTTTGTGGGTTTCTGAAGCAGGAGATCCAACCCCGCGTGCAGTCGCTCTCTGCAGCTCCAGCAGGCCTTCCTCGATCGGTCCGAGGAACGGACTCCTGGGCAAACGGTATTCCCGACCGAACAACCGCCTCCGGGTTGCATAGCTCAGCAACAGATATCTTTTGGCTCGGGTCATGCCTACGTAGAACAATCTTCGTTCTTCCTGCGGGTCCGCGGCGCTGGCTTCGAACAGACTGTAGGGCAGCAGCCCCTTTTCGCATCCGGGGATGAATACACAGGCAAACTCCAATCCCTTGGCGGCGTGCAGGGTCATCAGAGATACCCTTTCGTTCCTGCCCTGGTAGTCGTCCGCCCCGGACCCTAACATGACGTATTCCAGGAACTTGCCGACGTCGGTGCCGAAGGAGCGGGACAGCTCGTCGAGCAGCCGTTGCTGCTCCGACGGCACTTCCAGATGAGCGAACTGCCCTATGGCGGACAGCAACTCGGTGAGAGAGGCGTTGTTCTCTGTCAACTCCCGCAGATCGTCGAGCCGTTTCGCTTCGAGCAAACGCCTGTTCACCACGCTTGTGAGCAGAACCGGATTGTCCTGCACGCAGAGGCGCAGCAGGTCGATGATGGACTTCACAGGCTCGGTTTTAAAGAAGGGGATTTCTCCGACTGTTTGGTAGGGAATCGAGTGATTCTCAAAGGCCTCCTCCAGGACCTTCGTCTGCCGGCCGATACGGCAGAGCACGGCGAAATCGGCCAGGCTGCGGACTCCTTCGGTTGTCGAGCCCTCGCTGATGCTGCTGTCCATGGAGAAGAAGCGAAGCCCCCCCATCATGTCCTCGATTGTGCGGGCAATCATCTCCGCCTCACTCCTGCCGGTAGGATTCTCCAGCAGGCGAATCCGTACACCCTGCTCGATGCCTTGGAGCGCGGCCGGGACAGCGGAGTCGGCCAGAACCTGATTGGAGGCTTGCAGGATCGTTTGGGAGCAGCGATAGCTGCGGGAGAGGTCCAGCACAGTGGCGGCGGGATAATCAGTCATGAAGCAGTTGATGAAGCCCACATCGGCTCCCCGGAACCCGTAGATCGCCTGGTTGGGATCGCCGATGGCGAACAGGTTGGGCCGCTGGCCCGGAGCCAGTTGCCGGATCAGGCGGTACTGCGCCATGTTGATATCCTGATACTCGTCCACCAGGATCCAGCGAAAACGCTCACGGTACTCGCCCAGCACCCGGGGGTGCGTTGTGAACAGCGCTACGGTCTTGTGGATCAAATCATCCAGGTCGAACAGGTTCTGTTCCAGCAGGCTCCGTTCGTACTGCCGGAAACGTTCCCGTTTTTCCGGATCACCGATTTCCTCTGCAGCTTTCAGGCTTCGTTTCAGAGTGCTGATTTCCTCCCGCACCGAGGAGGCCCGGCCCGGGCCCACTCCCGGTACAGAGCGGATCACCTCCTGCTGTTCGTTCTCATCGATCAGGGAAAAACGCTCGTTTCGGCCGAAGTGTTTCGCTTCGGTCCTGAGAATGGAAAGCCCCAGGGCGTGAAAGGTGGAAAGATGCAGGCCGGCGACCTGCCCGGCTGTGAGTCGGCTCTGGAGCCGGCTCTTCATCTCCTGTGCCGCCTTGTTGGTAAAGGTCACGGCCAGGATTTGACCGGATTCGACAGCCTGTGCCTGCACCAGGTAGGCGATGCGGGCGGTCAGGGTCCGGGTCTTTCCGGTTCCCGGTCCGGCCAGGATCAAAAGCGGTCCGGCTCCGTGAGTTACGGCCCGTTTCTGCTGGTCATTCAGGCTCGAGAGGGATGAGAGCTCCTCGCTTGGCCCCGATGAACTGCGGGCTTGCGGAACGCTGCGGCGATAGGCGTTGATGTCGAAGCCCAGAAGAGGAGCTCTTGCCGGTTCTTTTGGACCGCTCACATGTTTGTCCGGGAACAACAGTTCCTGAGGGGCGAGCTTGTCCGCCTCCCCCGCGGCGAACAGGCGCACTTTGCCGAACTGGCCGTCAAAACCCGGTTCCACCCGCACCTGTCCCCGTCGCATCCTGCCGATCGCCTCGGCCAGCACTTCGTTGGTGTTGCGCCGGATCTCCTCCTCCGGCATGTCCAGCAGCAGGGCGAGCTCCGAGCCGGCTACCTGAACCGCACCGGCGTACAGGCGGGCGACCTGCTTGGACTGAGCTCCGACACCGGTGATCTCCGAAAAGATCTCCTTCAGGGGGATCAGCGAGTGGAACCTCCGACGACTGTCCGGATCGGGCAGCCGCTCCCTGTCGGCCATCTGGGCCACCCGGTTGAGCACACCGACGGTGACCGGCTTGCCGCAAACGGGGCAGATCCCGTGATGACGCAGGGTTTGCAGGGGGTCCCAGCACACGCCGCATTTGCGGTGACCGTCGTAGTGGTACTTGCCCTCCTGGGGGAAGAACTCCAGGGTGCCGAGGAAACCCGATTCCAGAGAACGGGACTGGCCTCCCGACAGAGCCTTGACGATTCCCGGGTAGGACAGATCCGTGTCCAGGAGATTCGCCTCCCGCCCGAGTTTCTCCGGGGAGTGGGCGTCGGAGTTGGATATCAGGGTGTAGTTGTCCAGGAAGCTGCACAACCAGTTCATCGGCGGGTCCGAGGATAGTCCGGTTTCTACGGCTCGGATGTGTTGGCTGAGATCGCGGTAGCACTCGACGATGCCGGGGAAACCGCTCTTGGCACCGAGGGCGGAAAACCAGGGCGTCCAGATGTGAGCGGGTACGAACAGGCACTGCTCCGAGGATTCCAGGGCGATTTCCAGAAGATCCCTGCTGTCCAGACCGAGAATCGGCCTTCCATCCGAGCTGATGTTGGCAAATCGGGACAGCCGTGTTTGAATCGTTTCCGCCGCTTCAAAGGTGGGAACCAGGATCAGGTTGTGAACCTTGCGCACCCGGTCGCCCCAGCGGTAGATATTACTGATCTCAGCGGACAGGAGGAAGCGCACAGAGCTTGATTGCCCGGCCTGCGGGGCGGGAATGGGAATGGACGCCGCGCCCTGATCCAGCCGGTACTGATTCTTAAGGCGGAAAAGGCCCTCTTCAGCCGCTTCCAGCCGCTCCTTCAGCTCCGCCAGCCAGCCTGGATGGGTGAAGTCACCTGAGCCGACTACGCCTATGCCCTTGATCCGGGCCCAGGCTTCCAGATGCTCCGGAGTGAGCTGTGGGCTGGTGGAGATCGAGTAGTGCGAGTGGATGTGCAGATCAGCGATGAAGCGCATTCCTGATATCTTTTCCCGCGCGCATTCTACTTGTCAATGCCGTACCCTTTTCGTATTTTCATTTAGAGGATATCGTGATTGCCCATGGTTTCAAAGATTGGGAATTGCGATGCATGGTGAGGATAGTTATGTCTGAACAGTCCATGGATCCCAGACACGGCGATGAGCTGCTCGAGGATGTCGAAAAAGAAACAAAAGAACCGGACATGTACAAGGTGGTGCTTCACAACGATGATTATACCACCAGGGAGTTCGTCGTCGAGGTATTGCGGATCGTATTTCACAAACCGGCGATCGAGGCAACCAAGATCATGATGGATGTTCACAAGAGAGGAAAAGGAGTCGTCGGCGTCTACACCTGGGACATCGCCCAGACCAAGGTGGCCCAGGTACGCCAGATGGCCAAGGCCAGGGAGTTTCCCTTGAAATGCACGGTTGAGCCGGCATAAGCTATTACCGCCACAAGATGGGAAAGGGTTTTTATGAAGGTTAGCGACGATGTTCAGGGAGTGCTGCAGGCAGCCTATCTCCACGCCAAGGAGAGGGAGCATGAGTACCTGACTCCCGAGCACATTCTTTTTTCTTCTTTGTTTTTTGATGTGGCCCAGGACATTGTAAAGGCCTGCGGCGCGGACCCGGATGAGATCAAGGAAGACCTGGATAAGCATTTCCGGGATTCTGTTCCCGTCGTGCAGGATTCCGAGCCCATCCAATCCCTCGGGTTTCAATCGGTTATCGCCCGGGCCCTGTTCCATTCAGAGGCCTCATCCAAGGAGATCGTGGATATCGGGGACATCCTGGTTTCGATCATAGACGAGACCAAGAGCTTCGGCGCCTTCTATCTGAAGAAAGCCGGCATCACCCGCTACAACCTGCTTCAGGTGATCTCCCACGGAGGAATACTGGCCGCCGATCCTGACAACCGCCAAAGCCGGGAAGAGATGAGCGAAAACGAAGAGGCGGAAGAGGATGAGGCCCGTGGACCCGGGGGCAGGCGCAGAGTGCGTCGAAGCGCCCTGGAGAGCTTCACCCGGGAGCTGACCAGGGCGGCCGCGGAGGGGCAGCTGGAGCCTCTGATCGGCAGGGAGGATGTCCTGGAGCGGACCGTCCAGGTCCTCTGCCGGCGTTTGAAGAACAATCCCGTTCTTGTCGGAGATCCGGGTGTGGGAAAGACGGCGATCGCTGAAGGTCTGGCCCAGCGTATTTCCCAGGCGGAGGTACCGGATCTGTTGAAAGAGTATGAGGTGTTCGCGCTGGACATGGGCAGCGTGGTGGCCGGCACCCGCTACCGGGGGGATTTCGAAGAACGCCTCAAACAGGTGATCAAAGAGCTGGAGAAGAAGGAGAGGGTGATCCTGTTCATCGACGAGATCCACACGATCGTCGGCGCCGGCGCGGTCTCCGGGGGTTCCCTGGACGCCTCGAATATCCTCAAGCCGGCAATCGCATCGGGACGTATCCGCTGTCTCGGCTCGACTACCTACGACGAGTTCAAGAAGTACTTCGAGCGGGATCGGGCCCTTTCCCGCAGATTCCAGAAGATCGAGGTGACCGAGACCACCCCGGAGGAGACTTTTCAGATTCTGCAGGGGCTGAGGGAGCGCTACGAGGAGTATCACCAGGTCAAGTACACAGACGAGGCTCTGAAGGCCGCCGTGGATCTGTCGGATCAGTATATCAACGATCGCTTCCTTCCGGACAAGGCCATTGACGTGATCGATGAAGCCGGAGCCTTTACCCGTATTCTCGCCTATCGAGGGGGCTTGAGCGTCAGCCCGGAACCGGTGCTCACCCACACGGATATCGAGAAGGTCGTCTCCAAGATCGCCAAGATTCCCGAGAAAACGGTGTCCGCAACGGAGGTGGATCGTCTGATGAGCCTGGAGGAGGAGCTCAAGCGGGTAATCTTCGGCCAGGATCCGGCCATTGAATCGGTGGTGCGAGCCGTCAAGAACTCCAGAGCCGGCTTCCGGGAGCCGAACAAACCGGTGTCCAACTTCCTGTTCGTGGGACCCACCGGAGTCGGCAAAACCGAGCTGGCCCGCCAGCTGGCCGAGCACCTGGGTGTGGCCATGCACCGTTTCGACATGAGCGAGTATCAGGAACGGCACACGGTCAGCCGCCTGATCGGCTCTCCTCCCGGATACGTGGGCTACGACGAGGGAGGACTGCTGACCGATGCGATCCGCAAGACCCCCCACGCCGTGCTCCTCCTGGACGAGGTGGAGAAGGCCCATCCGGATGTTTTCAACGTTCTGCTGCAGATCATGGATTATGCGACCCTTACCGACAACGCGGGGCGCAGGGCGGATTTCCGTAATGTGATCCTGATCATGACCTCCAACGCCGGCGCGCGGGAGTTGGGCAAGTCCTCGATCGGTTTCGGGGAGCGGGTGATCGGCTCCGATGCGATCGATGCAGCCGTGGACCGGGTTTTCAATCCGGAGTTCCGCAACCGCCTGGACAAGGTTGTAACCTTCAATCGTTTGGATGAGCGGGTGATCCTCCAGATTGTGGACAAGGAGATCCGGCTTTTCGAAGCTCAGCTTCAGGAAAAGGGCATAACACTGGAGGTCAGTGAAGAGTGTCGCAAGTACCTGGCGGATACCGGATACAGTCCCGAGTTCGGCGCCCGCAACATCGCCCGCCTGGTGCAGGTAAAGGTCAAGGATTTCTTCGTAGATTCGGTTCTTTTCGGCGCTCTGACCAAGGGGGGGAAGGCCTATGTGGACCTGGATGCGAAGAGCGGTGAGGTGACCGTGAAGACGAGGAAACCGAGGAAGTCCAAGCGTACCACTGGTGGGGAAAAACAAACCGGGGCAGACAAAGATCGTAAAGATCGCACAACGAACAAAGCGAAGGTGGAGCCCACGGATGCCCCGCCGGAGACGGAGAGTACGGATCGTTCCTGAGTCAGGACAGTCGAGACTCCTCGGAAGATGGACCTGTGGGCAGCCGGGCTCCGATCCTCAGAGGGACCTGGGCCGGTTCTCCCGTATCTGTTCCTCGTGTTCTTTCAAGGCATTGGTTATCAGAAGTTCCTCATACACGATCGCATAGCCTTCCCGCAGGGAATCGTCCTCGCTATCCCGGGCTAGTTGAGCGCCCACGGCCAGAAGCAGCGCCTGGGCTTCCACCAGCCTGTTCTGGGACATGTAGTAGCGGCTGAGAATCAGCTCGCAGCGACTGCGCTCAAGCGGGGTTTCCGCCTCCCGGATCGAACCGATGAGCAATCCTTCGGCCACGGTATCGTTGCTGATGTTTCCATCGAATATGTAGAAGCGTGCCAGCCTGTCCGCCCGGTTTTCCCCGATGAGCGCCGATTCCCTGCTCTGGGAATACAGATCCGGCAGAGCGATCAGCTGATCCTCGACGATCAGGTAGGAACGTTTGTAGGTTTTGGCCACATTTTCCACTCCGACATAAACCGTCCTGCCCTCCCGGTCCGTGTTGGTGGCCAGTAGAAGGCTGCGTTGCTTTCCGATGCGCATCAGCTGGAGGGATACCACCAGAGATCCCTCCTCGGCGAAGTTGTCGATGATCAGGTTCACCGGTGTATTGAAATCCAAGTTGTACAGAACAGTGGCCAGGATCTTGATTTTGTCCTCCAGACTGATAGCTTTGTCCAGGCCGAAACGATGGAAGATATCGGTGTACAGATAGTGGATGAGGAAATACTCGTTCAGCTGCAGCCAGTTCTCGTGCTTATGCCGTCCCTCCTTGATGATCCTGTAACCGGGCGAGGGGCCCGCTTGCTGCTGCGTAGCCTGCGCCTGTTCGGGAATAGATTGCGGTTGTCGCCGGGTCTGTGGCGACGACGGCTCGGCGGGCGCGGATGAGACGGTGGCGCAGGCCAGCAGGCTCAGCAGGATGAGCCAGGGGATGACGATCTTTGCGAGCTTTCCGGGTTCCACTGTTCTGATGATACAGCAGACCCGTCTGGTTGAGAAAGGGGGGCGGCCGACTGGGCACGGGTGCGCGGTGAGCCGTACGCCGGGTGCCCGCGCGCCGGCGGCTGGCGCTATCTGTTTTCGGCAAAGGGAACGGAGCGGTTCAACGTATCGATCTGTTCCTGCTCCATGCGGTTGATCTCGCCGATGTGCTGGGCCATGATGCGAGCCAGATTCGGAT
>CAZFMD010000019.1:0-26273 GCA_964520025.1 uncultured Spirochaetaceae bacterium | reverse complement strand
GCGCCGGTGTGATCGGGGGCGTAATTGGAGGAAAACTCGCCATCAAAACCAAGCCTCGGAAACTGAAAATGATATTTGCACTTACCACATTGGCGGCGGCTGTCGTTATGGTTGTTAATGCTTCACTTTCCAGGTGATAGGGGTATACCTTCCGTACGGACACTCTCCGCAGCGTTCCTCGGCCTTCCAAAGAGCCATTTTACACCGGCAACCTGACCATGAACTCGGTGTACTTCCCGGGTTGGCTTATAAAGTCGATGAATCCGCCGTGTTCTTCTGCGATCTGCTGACAGATGGACAGGCCGAGGCCGGTGTTCTTCTTGTTCATCTTGCTGCTGTAGAAGGGCTGAAAGATGTGATCCCGGATATCGGCAGGGATTCCGTAGCCGTTGTCGCGTACCCCAATTTCGACAAATCCCCCCTCCGTGTCCTCGGCAAGAGAACATCGAATGATTCCCCCGTCCAGGACCGCCTCGATACTGTTCATCATCAGATTCAGCACGAGCTGTTTCAGCCGATTTTCATCTCCCTCGATCTCGATCTCTCCGTCTGCGTAGGCTTTTTGCACATCGATGTTTTTTTGCAGCAGATTGTGATGGAGCAGCAGGACGACATCGTCTATCAGGGCAGCCAGGCTTACCTCTTTCAACGGCGTGTTCTTGACTCGGGAAAAGGATAGCAGACTGCTGACGATCTCCATGATTCGCCCGAGCTCTTTCTCGATTTTTGACAACTTGAGCTGTATATCTTCTTCCAGGCCCTTGTTTTTCAGAAGCTCGACGTAATTCTGGATAATGAACAGGGGATTGTTTATCTCGTGAGCTACCCCGACGGAGACAGCCGCCACCGAAGCCATTTTCTCGCTCTGTATCAGGTAGCTCTCCATGTCGTGATCCAGGGAAACATCCTGCAGCAGGAGCACGGTCCCCAGAACGACATTCTGTTCATCTTTGAAAGGGAAAATGACGCAGCGAACGGTCAACCCATTTGTGGTTTCGAGCTCACTCAAACTAGATTTTTCCCCCTTGTCGATGATTTCGATGATTTGCTTTCGGTCGTGATCTTCGATTTCCGACAGCAGGGATTCAACGGGTTTGAGGATCACGTCACTGTCTTGATGGTTCAGGATTTCCCTGGCCTTGCCGTTTATCAGGTGAACTCGATTCTTCGGGTCCAGCATTACAGCTCCTATCGGGAGGTTCTGCACGATACTGTTGATGTATCGAGTGATGAGGAAGAGCTTTTTCTCGCTGTATTCCAATTTTTCCTGATCAACGGTGAAGGAGTAGGTCAATTGAAACAGTCTGTATTTGTCAAGTTCCTTGACCTGCTCTGTGCCCCGTCGAAAACCGTCTTTTAATATCGTCACCCTGTCGGCAAGGCGTATGATCTCATCCATGTTGTGGGTTATATAGACAACGCTTTTCCCGTTGTTTTTCTGCTCGAATACAATTCGGTAAACCTTCTTCATCTCCTCGGGAGTGAGCTTGTTGGATAGTTCGTCAAGAATGATAAGTTCCGGATCCATCATCAAGACACGGGCAAACTCCACCATGTGCTGATGACCAAGCGACAGTTTGTGCAGAGGCCGGATTACATCGATGTCCACTTCGATTTTCTCGAATAATTTTTGGGTCTGCTCGATCATCCGGGAGTGATCGAGTGTTCCGTACCAGGTGCGGATCATCCGTCCGGTGAAGATGTTTTCCACCGCGTTGAGGGCTGGAATCACGCTTAGATTCTGATATACGATCCCTATCTTTCGTCTGATCGCCTGCTTGGGAGTGACATCCCCGAGTTTCCTGTCTTGAAAGATGATCTCCCCTTCTTTTTTCTTGACCGCACCGCTCAACAGCTTTACCAGGGAGGATTTCCCTGCTCGATGTTCGCCTACCAGTGCGTGGATCTCGCCGCGAAACAGATCGAAATCGACGTTCCGCAGGGCCCAGAGGTTTCCGTACTGTACCGAGATATTTCTCATCTGTAGAAGAAAACGCGAGGGACGAGGGGTCATTCGATATTCAATTTTTTCATGCGGTTGTACAGGGTCTTGCGTGTGATATTCAGCAACCGCGCAGCCTCCGCCTTTTTTCCATCCGCCTTCTGAAGCGCCTCCACGATAATGTCCTTTGCCAGCGTATTGTAGCGGTTGTTCAGCTCTGCGGCGGATTCGGAGTCCTCATCCAAACAGATTACATACTGCCGTGGTATCGATTCGGTTCCCAGGGTTGCACCGCTGCTGAAGATAACACCGCGCTCGATGACATTCCTCAGCTCCCTGATATTGCCGGGCCAGTCGTGATTCAAGAGGATCTGTTCGAGCTCGCTGGAAATCCCCTCGATATTTCTATCATAGACCCTGTTGAAATAATCCAGGTAGTAGTCGATCAGGGGGAGGATGTCTGCTTTTCGCCTGCGGAGGGGTGGAACCTGGATCTCTACCACATTGATGCGGTAATAGAGATCCTCCCTGAAGGTGCCCTCTTCGATCAGTGTAGGAAGTTCTCTATTGGTCGCTGCTATGATCCTGAAATCCGGATCCAGCATTTCCGAGCCACCCAGGCGACTGAACTTTTTCTCCTCCAGGACTCTCAGCATCTTGGCCTGGGTGTGGAGGCTCATATCACCGATTTCATCCAGAAAAATGCTGCCACCATTGGCACATTCGAATTTTCCTCTTCTCAGCTCCGTGGCATCTGTAAAGGCGCCTTTTTCATAGCCGAACATCTCACTTTCCAGCAGGGTCTCCGGAATGGCTGCGCAGTTGATCCGTATATAGGGATGAGTTTTCCTCGGACTCAGCTGATGCAGCGTGCTGGCTATAAGTTCCTTGCCGGTCCCGCTCTCCCCGGTGATCAGAACCGTGGCATCGGTGGGAGCCGCCCTTTCGACAAGCGCCAACAGCCGCTTCATTTCTCCGGATTCGGCGATAAGGCTGTTTGCAGGTGAAAAAGGATGCCGGGTGGAATACATGCGGGTGATCTGGTTTATTTCCTCCATCAACACGGAGGCTCGAATTGGTTTTGTGTACAGATTCAGCGCCCCGAAACGCATAGCTTTCACGGCGTTCTCAACCGTAGCGTGCCCTGAGATCACGATTACCGGAATACAGCTGTGCTCCTGTTTCAACTGCTTCAGCAGATCGACGCCGCCAATGTAAGGCATGCGGATATCGAGCAGGATAAGGTCGATCTGATCTGCCCGTAGCAGCTCGACGACCTGTCTCGGATCGGTGCAGTACAACACTCGATACCCGTAAGACTCGATGATCTCCTTCAGGGAAATACAAACCTCGAGTTCATCATCGACAACGAGCACGGTATGCTGCATGACACTCAATTATGTGTGCTGAACACTGAGCTGTCAACAATTCCCGAACGGCGGTTGCAAATGTGAAACAAATTACCCATTTTTTTTCCTGATTTGAGTAATTAAGGATACACACAGGTTTTTCAGTTCCTTTTGATTTTTTATTAACTCCTCTGCTCTTAAAGAATTAAAGCATCGCGAAGTTCGGCATACTTATTGCTCTGTAATTAATGTCTGCATCGCACCGGATTTGATTCCTGTTAGAGAAGGAGTACTTCCTATGAAAAACGGCAGCGGAGCCGAACAGCAGTCATACCTGCAGAGGCGGCCATTCATCAAGAGACTGTTCCAGGCCAGAGAGATCGGTGTGCTTGGCGCCCTGGTCATTCTGGTTATTGTGATGAGCTTCGCCAGCCCCTATTTTCTGAAAGCCACGAATATCTTCAACGTGCTTCGCGGCATGAGCACGATCGGAATCATGTCCATCGGTATGACCATGGTCATCATCACCGGCGGTATCGACCTCTCCGTAGGTTCCCTTCTTGCGGTATCCGGGATGTTCTGCGCCCGCTTGATGTACACGGGTCTGCCCCCCCTGCTGTCGCTTATCGGGGGTTTCGCAATCGGCATCGGCCTGGGTGCGGTGAACGGATTCGTCATAACCAAAGCCAAGGTCACGCCTTTTATCACCACCTTAGGCATGTTGAGCATCGGGAGAGGATTGACATACCTGTTGGCTACCGGTTTAAAAGGGGCGGTCGCCAGCAATGTTCCGATGCGAAACGATGCGGTGAACTTCCTGGGAGCGGGCTACATCGGACCGGTTCCCTTTCCCATCATCGAGATGGCGGTTCTCATCATCGTGTTCTCTTATTTTTTGAAACACACGGTCTTGGGCAGGCAGATCTACGCCGTGGGCAGCAATCGGGAAGCAGCCAGATTGTCGGGCGTAAATGTGAACCGGGTTCAGATCTTCGCCTATACGGTTACCGGCGCTCTGTGCGCCTTGGCCGGTATCATCAACGCGGGGTTGCTGTCTACCGCCGCAACGAACGCGGGCCAGGGAAACGAGCTGGACGTCATTGCGGCGGTCGTGATCGGAGGTGCTAGCCTGTTCGGAGGCGAGGGCACGGTGCTGGGCGCCATCATCGGCGCGGCGATTATGGCACTGATACGAAATTCCTTCGTCCTGCTGCATCTGCCCGCATTTCTACAGACCGTTTCCATCGGAGTGGTCATCATCCTTGCTGTTGCGGCAGACAACCTGAGGACGCATCCCGGCAAGGGTTAATGAGCGATTCTAAGGTCCCTAGGATCTTGTGATCGATCCGAACCGTTGGTTCGGAAAAAAAATAATTAAGGAGCGTAGATATGAATAAATCTACCCAGAAGATCTCGCTGCTTGTTGTGATCTTCCTCACAGCATCGATCGCCCTGCTATGGTCGGGAGCAGGACAGGAGGTGAAACCCGAACTCCCGGCCTGCCCGGATTTCTCCTCAGCGGAGACTCCCTCTGACAGCGGTTCGGTAAAACCCGTCAGTCAGAAAGCGGAGCAACCGCTGCGAATCGCGGTATTGGGCCTGGAAAACAATCCTTTTTGGATCCCCGTAAAAGAGGGTTGCGAGGCTGCGGCTGAGGAACTTGCGAAATTGAACTGCACAGTTGACTGGATCAATGCAGGAGCTCAGCACACCACAGATGTGTTCAGCAAAGCCGTGGAAGCGGCGATCGCCCAGGAATACGATGCCATTGCCACGATCGCGGGAGACAGTGGGATCGTTCCGTACATCAATCGTGCCGTAGACTCGGGAATCCCCGTAGCGACATTCAACTCGGAAACCGAAACCGAAAACAAGCGATGTTTTTTCGTCGGCGCGGATCTGTACAAGCAAGGTCAAACCGCCGGAGAACGGATGGCCGAAGTGCTTGGTGGCAAGGGCAAGGTAGCCATCATTACCGGCTTTTTCGCCGTGGAAGCGCACGAGCTGAGGCGGCTCGGTTTCGAGGAATACGTCGAGGCTAATGCTCCCGGAATCGAGATCGTCGACCGTGTAGAGAACCAGGACAAGGCCGATATTGCCTACAATCAGGCACAGGACTTCATGACGGCAAATCCCGGTCTTGCGGGAATTTACGTAACTGCTGGGGGCCCGTTTGGAGCAGCGGCCGCTGTTGAAGACGCCGGCAAGGCGGGGGACATCAAGATCGTGAGTTACGACTTTGTCGACGAAACCATGGAGTTCGTCCAAAAAGGCGTGATCACCGGGACGATCGGTCAACAACCTTTTGCGCAGGGACACGATCCCGCCATTCGTCTGTTCAACTACCTCGTAGCAGGTGAAAAACCACCCGCTGCCCGTCTGCTGACCAAGGCGGACTTCGTAACGAAAGAGAATATCGACGAATTTTGGAGCAAATGAGACAAACACGGGGCTGCGGTGGTTCAGCGCCGCAGCCCCGCTCTGCCAAGTCTTTTAAGAGGAACATCACGTGAATGAAAACCTGATCCTGTCCGCGAAAGAAATCAGCAAGAGATTCGGCGGCCTGTTGGCGCTGGACAAAGTAGGTCTGGATGTCCGCTACGGAGAGGTCCACGCCGTGGTAGGAGAAAACGGCGCAGGAAAATCCACCCTCATGCGGATACTCGGAGGCATCATAAACAGGGATAGCGGGGAGGTGGTCTTTCAGCAGCAGCAAGTTGATTTCTCCAGCCCGATTGAGTCCATCTCAGCGGGAATTGCGGTGATTCACCAAGAGCTTTCCATGCTTCCGACTCTGAACGTTATCGAGAACATTTTTATGGGACGCATGGAGAATCGTCTCGGAAGAGTACGATGGAAAAAACTTGAACAAAAAACCATGGAGGTCATGAACCAGGTCGGACTGCACATCGACCCGTACTCTTTGGTACATCATCTCAGCATTTCGCAAAGGCAGCTCATAGAGATCGCCAAGGCGCTTTCGATTAACGCCAGCCTGATCATTATGGACGAGCCCAACTCTTCTCTGACCCAGACGGAGACCCGACAGCTTTTTGCCGTGATCGAAGGACTGAAGAAGCGAGGCATCTCGATCATCTATGTTTCCCACAAGATCGAGGAGGTTTTGCAAATATCAGATCGAATAACTGTATTTAGGGACGGCAAATACATCGGCACGATAGAAAGCGCTGATGCCACCCAGGGAAAAATCGTGCAGATGATGGTCGGAAGGGAACTGCAGAGAGAGATGGCGCGTTCGGAGCACAGAACCGGGGAGGTGCTGCTGGAGGTCAGAAATCTGACAGGGCGCCGCTTCCAGGATGTATCCTTTTCGCTCCACAAGGGAGAAATACTCGGCTTTGCCGGATTGGTTGGAGCCGGGCGCAGCGAAATCGCCCGGGCTATTTTCGGCGTCGATCCGTACGATTCCGGCGAGGTACTCCTGGAAGGGAAGGCCGTCCACTTCCAATCGACGAGGCAGGCTATCCAGAGTGGTTTGGCCATGCTTCAGGAGGACCGCAAAGAGTTGTCTCTGTTTATGGGTCTTCCGATCTGGTTGAACATCACGATCAGCCGGCTGCCCAGGATAAGCCCCGGAGGGATTCTTGTTAAAAAGAGAATCGACGAGTTGGTACATAAGTTCATTCGAAATCTCAATATAAAAATCTCCTCTCCGGAGTATCCTGTTTCCAGTCTCAGTGGTGGAAATCAGCAAAAAACAACCCTTGCGCGTTGGCTGGCAACGGCACCCAAAGTTCTCATTTTAGATGAGCCTACGCACGGAATTGATGTGGGCGCAAAAGCTGAGATCTATAAGATTATGAGAACGCTGGCCGGGCAGGGTATAGGAATCCTGCTCATCTCCTCTGAGCTGCCGGAAATCGTTTCCATTTCCGATCGGGTGGTGGTTATGCACGAAGGCACAATGACCGCACTGCTCGATCACGAAGAAATCGATGAAGACACGATCATGCAGAGCGCTACTGGCTCACGGCATGAATCTGTATTAATGTGAGTACGCTATGAAAACGAAACAACATATATCGGGCAAGGAAAAGATCAAGGCAGCGATAGACCACAGAGACGTAGAAGTTCCCATCGACTTCGGTTCGAATGCGGTAACGGGTATACACGTCAGCATCGTGGAGAAGCTCAGGCAGTACTACGGATTGGAACAGAAGCCGATCAAGGTGAACGAGCCCTACCAGATGCTGGGCGAGGTGGATGAAGAGCTGAAACAGATAATGGGGATCGACGTGGACGGCCTCTATCCCTACAAGACGATCTTCGGCTTCTCCAACGAGAACTGGAAGGAGTGGGTAACGCCCTGGAATCAACTGGTGCTCGTGCCCGGTGATTTCGTGACCAAAACCGAGGACGATACTGTATTCATCTATCCGCAGGGGGATAACAGCATACCTCCCAGCGGGAAAATGCCTTCAGGGAGTTTCTTTTTCGATTCGATCATCAGGCAGGAGCCGATCGACGAAAGCACCCTGGATCCGCAAGACAACTTGGAGGAGTTCGTTCCGATCACGCAGGAGGAGTTGGATTTTTATCGCCGGGAAGCTCAAGCGCTGTCTCAGTCGGATCGATCGGTCATGGCAAACTTCGGCGGTACAGGGCTCGGAGATATCGCTCTGGTACCCGGCCCTTTCCTCAAGAACCCCAAGGGGATCCGAGATGTAACAGAGTGGTATATTTCCACGGTGACCCGACAGGATTATCTGCATGATATTTTCTCCAGGCAGATCGATGTTGCGATTGAGAACTACGGGAAGATCTACGAAGTAGTCGGCGACATTCCGCAGGTGGTGTTTCTGTGCGGTACCGACTTCGGCTCCCAGAACTCCGCCTTCTGCTCTCCGGAAACCTTCGAGAGCCTCTACGCCCCGTACTATAAACGCATGACCGATTGGATCCATCAGAATACCAGCTGGAAGGTGTTCAAACACAGCTGCGGCGCGGTGGATCAGTTCATGGAGCAGTTCATTCGGGTCGGTTTCGATATCATCAATCCTGTACAGTGCTCCGCCGCGGGCATGGATCCGCAGCACCTCAAGGACAGTTACGGGCAGAGAATAACGTTCTGGGGCGGAGGAGTGGACACGCAACGAACACTGCCCTTCGGCACCCCCAAGGAGGTGCGTGAAGAGGTGCTGCAGCGGTGCGAGATTTTCTCCAAGGCAGGCGGCTTCGTTTTCAACACGATCCACAATCTCCAGGCCAAAACTCCCCTAGAAAACGTCGTGGCCATGATCGATGCGGTTCACGAGTTCCGAGGCATCAAAGTATAGGGAAGAAAGCGGGCGGCTATATGGGCGGCGGGCTTGCTCGCGCACTCAAGGGCGGGGCACCTGTGCGTGGATTGGATCAACACGATTATTCCCGATTTCCGGCCTCGGAATAGTTCCTAATATTCTAGTAAAACTATATAATACATAGTTATAAACTGAGGAGGATTACTATGCGAAAAATGTTCTACATCTGTTTGTTTGTTGCTGTCCTCGCGTCGGTTACCCTCCATGCTCAGACAGCAGATACACAGATCATCTCGGTCCTGGATTTCAACACCACCGGCATATCAAAAGCGGAGGTGGAAATCTTCGTGGATTACCTGTGCGTCCACATCGTGCGTACGGGCAGATACAGGCTCATCGACAAGATGCAGCGAGAGTCGCTGCTGCGGGAGATGGAGTTTTCATACGAGGACTGCACCGATGAGAGCTGCCAGTTGGAGATCGGCAAGCTGCTGGCGGCCAACCAGATCGTGGTCGGCAGCATCGGCAAGGTGGGGGAGCGCTACCTGCTTACGATCAAGCTCATCGACGTGGAGACCGGAGAGGCGGTGAAAACCGGATCGGAGAAGTACAACGACTTGAACCAGCTGATCGATGACAGCGAGCGCCTGGCCACCGAGTTTGTTGGAGAGGCCGAGCCGGAGCGCAAGCGCAGGGTGGTGAGAAAACCAGCTGCTCCCGGGGAACCTTCCGATTTGTATGCGCATGTCCGGGTGCCGGACAGCGCGAAGTACAAAGCGGCCGTGGAGACCTACCTGCCGCTTCAGAATCCGGCCTGCCTGGGGACTCTCGCCTCCGACCGGTTGTATTTAACCATGGCCGTTTCGAATCCCGGTGAACGTCGCTGGGAAACCGTCTCGTATCATTTGGACGATTGGGAACAGACCGCGTCGCTCGCCATCGCTCATACGGGCTATGACCTTCCCCTCGGGCGGAAGTGGGGATTGGGAGTGGATGTGATAGGCTATGTGGATCACTACCGACTGTACACCGGTGTGTACGGATCCGCCGACATCCTTCCCGGCGGGGCCGGAGCCAGCCTGGGTGTGGGGCGAAGGCTGACCGACACGCTTTCGGCGGGATGCGCCGTTTCCCTGTACGAGCATTTCCACGAGGATTTCAATATGGGTCCAACCGAATACTCTGGGAAGTACTTCCGCCAGGCTTTCGCCGTCGGCCTGCAGTACCGCAATCAGCCGTCGACCGTGTGCTTCGACTCCCTGCTGGGATACAGCACCGAGAAAGTGACCAGAATGATTATCGACACTTCGGGTTTCCTGCACACCTACGAACAGCCCTCGCCGCTCATCCTGGAAAACACCCTGACCGTCAGCTCGAGAAGCCGGCGAACCATTTGCACGGCTTTTCTGCGGGGCGAGATCAGTCTGGACTTCCCCGGGGGAGACAAGCCCCGCGACGTGGCGGAGCTCACCCTGGCGCTGGAGCACTGGCTGCTGCCCTGGCTTTCCCTGCGCGGGGGCGCCGAGGGATTCTTGCTCCATGAGGATGATGTCAACAACTTGGGAGCGGGAGCGGTGGGTGGAGCCACCGTGCGCCTTCCTGTTTGGGAGCTGGAGATCGATCTTGATTTTAACTATCGGGCGCGCCCTTCACGCTATTGGCTCGGGCTGATGTGGGAGGATCTCGTCGCCTCCATCGTGATTTCCAAGCAGAAGCTCTTCGCCGAACGCTGAGACCCGGAGCGGGCGGTTCAGCCGTCCAGCTGCGCGACCAGACGCTTGAAGGTTCGGCCCCGGTCGAACTCGTTGAGGAACAGCTCGAAGGAGGCGCATCCGGGGGAGAACAGCACCGAAGTTCCGGGCCTGGCTCCTCTGGCGGCCTGGTGAACGGTCTCCTCCAGGGTATCGAAGGGGCCTTCGTAGGCGATCGAATGCTGATCGAATAGGGCCCGCATCTTGTCGGTGGCGCTGCCCCGCAGCAGGAAAATCCGTTTGGCCCGATGGATCGATTCCAGCAGGGAATGAAAATCCAGCTGTTTGTCCGTTCCCCCGGCGATCAGGTGCAGCGGCGGCGGCAGCGACTCCAGGGCGGCGGCGGTGGCCTGGGGAATGGTGGCAGCCGAGTCGTTGTAGTAGCGCACACCGTGGATCTCACCAGCCAGCTCCAAACGATGCTCGATGCCGGGAAAGCTCCGCAGGGCGGGAGCAATCCGTGCAGCCGGCATTCCGTAGCAGCGGCAGGCCAGGGCGGCGGCCAGAAGATTGAGCCGGTTGTGCGCCCCCGGTGGGATCAGGGGATCCAGGGCCAGGGAGATCTCTCTTGTTTTCCCCTGTGTTCTCTGGCGGATCACCGCTCCCCGGTCCAGTAGATAGGCCCCCTCCATCCCGGGGGGGAGGGGGGCCGCCGAGAAGTAGCGGACCTGCGCCCGGGTCTCGTTCTGGAACCCGGACTGCAGAGGATCCTGATGGTTGAACAGGGCGTACTGCTCGGGGTTTTGAGTGGAGAAGATCGTCTTCTTGTCCGCGACGTAGCTGTCCATGCTCTCATAGCGGTCCTGGTGGTCAGGCAGGATCACCGTGACAACCGACACTACCGGCGCCAGCAGCCCCCGGCCGCGGATATCCGCCAGCTGCCAGGAGGACAGCTCCAGCACCACCGGTGCCCCGGGAGCGATCTCATCGAGGAAGCTGAGGGGGCTTACCGTGATATTTCCCCCCAGCCGGGCGTGCGGGTAGCCGGTCAATAGGGCGTGGTGAATGGCAGAGGCGCTGGTGGATTTGCCTTTCGAGCCGGTGACCGCGATCAGCGGATTGCTGCACAGCTGAAGGAACACCGAAAGATCCGTCTCGATTCGGCGGCCGTGCTCTGCGGCGGTCTGCAGAAAGGAAGAGGAGGCGGGAACCGCGGGGTTTTTGACGATCAGATCGGTCTGGATGAAGTCCCGGCGGTCGTGACGGCCGAGCACGGTGCGCACTCCCGCTTGTTCCAGGCGAGGGAGGATGGAGGCAAAGACCTGCGGATCATCCCGGTTGTCCGTCACAGTCACCCGGGCACCGTGGCGGGCAAAGAACAGCGCCGAGGCCAGGCCGCCGCCGTGCAGCCCCAGGCCCATCACCGTAACCCGCAGGGAGGACAGTTCAGACAGCTGCATTTTCGATACGATACTCCTTCAGGTCCCGGCTGTTCAAATACACCTCCAGGTGCAGACCATCCCAGATCTCCCTCCACGAAGCAGGCACCGCATCCCTGAGCCTGCGGAAGGTTTCCAGGTCTTCGGAAAAGTCACGCCCTTTCAGGGCTGTTTCGATCTCCGGCATTGCCGGGCGCAGATACTGCAGGACTCCGTGCAGGTACGGCAGCAGTTCCTTGCGTCTGCGGGAATCGGGATCGATGAAATTCTGACAGATTGTTTTGTATTTACAGATATACGGATAGAAGGGATAGGTGCGCTTGCCCTCCGGCAGAAACAGCTTGCTGAAGAACTTGGTGAGATCGTTGTCCATCCAGATTCCCTGGACCAGATAACCCCTGCCGATCTCATCCACCCAGGTGTTGGAAATTGTCTGGTCGACTACGAAGGTGCTGATCTTTCCGGACTGGATCTGCACCTCCCGAACCGGAACGCAGGTCGCCTCGAGGAACAGGCAGTCGCTGGAGTAGGCCGCGGTACGATCGTTCGAGCCTTTTTGAATCAGGCCATGGACCTGAGGCCGGTACATCAGATCCAGTTTGAGAAGATACAGGTACCGGCTGGATTCGAGGCGGTAGAGATGAAAAAAACTGGGACGAAGGATCTCGGTCGGATCGAACATGTAGGTGAGATCTCCGAACAGCTGCGGTGCCAGGGGGATCAGCTGATCCAGGACCTGCGCCAGCAGCTGTAGATAACGGGGCTCGGGAACCGGCACGCGTACGTCATGATGAATCGGAAACTGCGGAACGCTGAAGCTCCTCTCGAAGCGAAAGAAAAACTCCTCCACCTGATTGTAGTGACGGGTGAAGGTTCCTGCATCGGATCCGGCCTGTTTCAACAGCTCGTTGATGGCCGGATCGGTGTAGGTGCAGCTGATTACGTTGTCAGTCTGGGGCACTTGTGATCGTACAATCTCCCGTTTCGTTCAAAGAGGTTCGAATCGATAGATCACCCAATCTTTTCGATCCAATCGGAGAAAGACCCTCTCTTCGATCTCCGAGCTTGTGAATCCCAGCCCAGTTGTTTCTGAAGAGTTCGGCGGTGATTCCTCGGCCGGCTCGGGGATCCACCTCGTGTAGCGAACTCGAAATACAGGCTCAGGTTCCCCCCGCTCCTGCTGCAATTCCAGATCGGTAATCCCGTACACGGTTTGCGGAGCGCTCAATTCGGGGCGCCCCTGGGCATCCCAGGCATCGGCCGGGATGATATGGGAGCGCCCCTCGTAGCCCAGGCTCACCCGGGAGAGCACATAGATGTTCACGACTTCGCGAATCGTCTCTTTCCCGGCTCCATCCACCACGCAGTCCTCCATCAGGGTGTGATTCATGTCGTTCATGCTCCGGTAGTAGGTTTCCACCACCTCTCGCGGAGAGAAGCCTCTGGTCGCTCTGGGCGCCAGCACGGTTTTCAGCAGGGAACCGGCCAAAGCACCGGCTGCCACAACTACCACGCTGACGATGACCACGGTCTTCCAGTGCCTCTGCCAGAACACCTTGCGCCTGTAGCCCTGATCGATCTTGCGCTGTTCCGCTTGAGCTTTCCTCTGGATCTGCTCCCGCTCCATTTCCGTGATATCCCGGTACACTCCCTCCTGTTTGCACCGGGTGAGGATCTCCCGCCATTGCTTGAGGGAGGGGGCGGGTTCCTGCCCGCGGTTCAGACCGCGAAGGATCTCCCGGGAAAGATCCTCCCGCAGTCCGGGCTCGATCAAATTGGGGGGAAGCAGGCGGGCGTGCCGGACCAGGTTGTGGATCTCCTCTTCCTTGTCCGCTTCGAAGGGGTAGCGACCCAGGATGGTGCGGTACAGCAGGGCGGCCATGCTGAAGGAGAGGGATTTTTCAGGTTCTTCGATGTCCGGATGGTTGATCGTCTCGTACACCTGCAGCTTGTACGGTTCCGGGTGCATGCTGCGCAGTTCCCGCATTAGGGCGGGAGGAAGAAAGAGAATCCCCCCGTCCTCGAGGAAGTACACGGAATCTGTCTGAATGAACTCCAAGATCCGTCCCTGGCGCTGCAGGGCCTCCAATGCCCGGATCAACCGGATCAGATAGGGCAGCGCGGCGGGGAAAGATTTCTGGATCGCCTCCTCCAGGAAAACTCCCCCAAGGTACGGGCCGTGAAGGTACAGCCTGCCCTGGTGCTTCAACACCCCCTCGAATCGCCATTCGGTAAACTCCCCATTACGGATTATCTGAGCTGGAATTTTGCGAAGCTCGGCAAGCTTGGTCAGCACGAACTCGTTTCGACTCACTCCCACCGGAATGGCCAGAACCTCCGTATCCTCCCGCAGGAGTTTTTCACCCAGTCCTGTGTTCATGACTGCTGCTCACCGAATACGACTGCGCTGAAGATCTCGATCTCGGTATCGGAGGAACGCCAGCAATCTCCGGGAAGTCCGGCCTTGTAGCAGGTATGGGTCAGAAAGGTATCCCGGTCCCATCCGTACTCCGTAGCGACCTGGGGCAACAGGAGCCCGGAGTGAAAGCCCCTTCGAAGCATGATTCCATGCTCCCCGACGCGAATCTCTTCCACGGATTCGATGCGTCGCAGGGGTGAGAGCACGGAGATTTCGATGTCGATATCTTTCACTTCCCGCGCCGTGAGGGTCGGGAAGCGGGGGTCCCCGAAGGCGCTGGATTGAGCGGCTTCGGCAACCGTGTCGATGAGCGGCTTGCTGGCGATCACAAAACCGATGCACCCGCGCAAAGCGCCCAGCTTATGCAGGGTTACGAAGGCGCCGCATTTTTTTTTTAACAACTCCGTAGGTTCCGGATACCGGGGTTTATGCTTCTCCAGGCGCGAGGTTATTGCCCGGCGTGCGGTCTGCAACAGGATCTTCTTTTCCTCCGGGGTTAACTGAAACTCCATCCACCCGTTCTCTATCTATTTTGAAGTATGAATGCGGCGTAATGAACGACCTTCTTCGGGTCTTTCACCATCGGCAGGGAGCTTCCCTGCCGGAGGACCGTGATCTTCCCGCCGAGTTTGTCGTTGATCAGCAGTATAGCAGCTACGCAACCGGCACCACAAGAGGAGATGCGCTTACTCTCCGCCGCTTCGATCAGGGACTGCCAATCTCCCGCGGTAATCCAACCGACCACCTGTTCGGATTCTTTCTGACCCTTGATCTCATCAGTGTTGGAGGTCATATTGGCCGTTACTACGAAGAGGGTCGAGTTGATCCGCTGTCCGTATAACTCCCACAGCGAATCGGTCAGCAGTTGGATCAGCACCCGGGTCGGCTTGCCCAGGAGAATCGGAAGGATTTGGGTATCGGGGAACAGATGCTGGACGAAGGGTAGTTGGGTTTCCAGGCAGTGTTCCTCCAGATGGGGAATATCGTCGATTCGGAACGAGGCGGAGAACTTGGCCAACTTGTTCAGGGCGATCTCGTCGACCTCAACAGATCCCAGGGGAGTCTGAAATACCTGGGAGTGGGGAAGAAGTACGGACTGCTCCAGCTCTCTGTGGACAGGACCAAGCAGCACCACGGTATCGATCCTGCGCTGCGCCACGGTTCTGTAGGCGGAAGCTGCGATCTGGCCTGAATAGTCGAAGGCCGCATGGGGCACGATGATGCTGTAGGGCAATTGCCCGGCTGCCTCGTTTTTATCGGTATGGTTGAGCAGATCGATAACTCGGGCCGACAGGTCGTCTTTCTCTCCCGGATAGAAAATCCCATCTATAGTTGAAGGTCGCACTCGCTTGCCGGTTGTCAATCAATCCTCCCTACATTGAGAAGTATTATGGATTCCGCTTCGGAAATCAATAAAAGTTGTGCTGCTGCAGACGCCGGATCCGTTCTTCATCCAGCTTCACGTGCAGGTTCTTCTCCTGAGTGGGGATGATCCGTCCGCTTTTAGCCTGCTTGACTCGTCTGAGGTACTTGACCTGCGTGTAGAAAACCTCTCCCCGGGGAGAGCCTTTGGCCTTGCTGTACAGCAGGGCCAAATTCGCCGCATCCAGAAGAGTGTCCAGGGGAATGCTCTTGCCCGGGATCGATCGAATGAACACGTACCCCCCCGGGTAATCCCGGGCGTGCAGCCATGTGTCATTGCCCCGCACGTGGTGTCTGAGCAGGGCGTCGTTTTCCCGGGCGTTCCTGCCTACCAGGATGTTGAAAGGACCGGAGGTGAAGGACAGGCCCGGCGGCACTTCCTCCTTCGCCTTCGGGGCGCCCGCGCCGCGGCTCCGCATCTCCTTGCGTAAAGACTCCAGGCTGCTTTCCCCACTGTCCAGGGTCCGGATACGTCGACTGATCTGCTCGAGTTGCTGTTGCTGCTGTTGTCGTTCCTGCTCCAGGTTCTCGAGCCCTCTCTTGGCCTTGCGGTAACGCCGGTAGTAGCTTTCGGCATTCTGCGCAGGAGTGACCAGGGGATCGAGCTCGATGTCCCACGTCTTGTTCGGATCGTCGCTGTCCGCCGTGGTCAGCCAGCGGTCGCCCCGTTTGAGAGTATGGATGTTGGAGAGGATGAGATCCCCCCATCTCTTGAAGGTTTCCAGGTCCCGGTACTGATTCATCCGCCTGTCCAAGCTCTCCAGAGAGGCGAGCAGGCGGTTTTCCTGCCGATGCAGGCGGGCGAGCAGATTGGCACGCAGCTTCGAGGCTTCCCGATCCTCCTCCAGCTCGAAGTAGTGGCGCTCCACCCGCTGGTTGAAGCTGCCCGGGCCTGGAAGATCCCGGATCGAGAAACTGTCCATCTTTGCCGAGCTTCGCGAGCCGGTGGCCGCGATATCCTCCTGCACGCTGTATGTGCCCCCGGAAATCTCCCCCCGCTTGGGACGGCGGTACAGGGCGTCCAGAACAGCCCCCTTTGAGTCGGTCACGATCATGTTCGCCGCCGAAGCCCACAGACGGCACCAGAGGTGCACGCTGCGCTCGGCCTTCTTCACCTCGATGTGAACGATCCGCTGCCCGTCGACCTGTTCGGCTGCCACGATGCGACCGCCACGGATGTGAGCCCGGAGAAAGGATACGAAACGCTGGGCCCTGGCTGCTTTTTTGAACTTACGGGAGGGGGACAGCAGGTGCAGGCGGCATGTCGGATTGGCGAAGGAGAACATCACCCTGAAGGGGCGACCGGGTCTGTACAGCTCCAGGATCAGCTGCGGATGGCCGGGCTGCAGGATGTCCCGGATCAACGCCCCTTCGAAGGGAATCTCCTCCAGGACCGCATCGATCTCCCGCCAGTTCAGGGACAAGGCTCACCTCGCCGGGGTGTTCGCCCTTCCGGGATTCTGAGCCTCATTCGATGGTATCGAGAAAAACCCGGGCGTCTGCGGGGGAGTAGAAGACGAAATACACGGTTTCGGGAAGCTGGGAGGAGGCCAGGAAATCCCGCACCGCCGCGAAAGCCACTGCAGCCGCCTTATCCTTGGGATAGCGGTAGATCCCTGTGGAGATGGCCGGAAAGGCGATGTCTTTCAAGCCGAGCTTGGCGGCCTCTTCCAGGCTGCGGCGGTAGCAGCCGGCGAGCTTTTCCGCCTCCCCGGAGTTGCCTCCGTGCCACACCGGCCCGGCCGTGTGGATCACCTGTGAGGCGTTCAGGTTTCCCGCCGTGGTGGCCACCGCCTCCCCGGTGGGAAGCCCGTCCGGATAACGGCTTGCCCTGATCTGCTTGCACTCTTGGAGAATGGCCGGACCGCCGCCCCGGTGGATGGCTCCATCCACGCCCCCGCCGCCCATGAGGGACGAGTTGGCGGCGTTGACGATAGCCGCCACCTTCATCTTGGTGATGTCCCCCGTGGTGACGATCAGCCTGCCTTCAAGAAACGTCCTCTCGCCCATATACGCTTTACCTCCACAGATAAACACCGGTAGCTGCGGCTGCACAGAGAAGTATAAGATTTACAACCGGCAATAACCAGGGCGCCTGACGGCGTTTGTTGAGCACCAGGCGCCCGAAAAACACGAGGGGAATGGCCGCCAGGGGAGCCAGTCCCAGCAGCAGGTGAAGCAGGGAAACACTCGGTGCGCCCGCCGCAGCCCCGCTCTCCGCTCCGCTTGCCGGCAGCCTGAGGATCAATCCGCTCAGGGCGGTAACCGGCAGAAGCAGCTGGGACAGGCCGCGGGCCAGGCGGTCGAGCCGGCCCGGCTTGATTCTTCGGGATTCGATTGCCAATCCGCGCAGCAGGAAGGCGCAATGGGCGGCGAACAGCACCACGGCGCAGGCGGCGTGCAGCACTTTAAGGGCTATTTCCATCTACAACCAGAAGCTGATCTTCAAACAGGGACCGTCATATATATGGTCGTCGCCGCCGAAGTTGTTGTAGTTGTACCCCACGCCGACGGAAAATCGCCAGACAGCAAGGTTCAGGCTCGTTATCAGATGCAGGATTCCGGAGCTGCTGCTCACGAAGGCGTACAGGCTGTACACGTCCAGATACAATCCTCCGGGAAAGAAAATACGGGAGCTGAGGCCCGCTGAGGCCATGAAGTCGCCGGTAGGGGCGAACAGATACGTTCCGCCGTAACAGCTGAGATCGAAACTCCCGATCAACAGGGACAGGCCGGCGTTTACTGAAAACGTCGAAAGAGATTCTGAGCTGGCGAATATGGTCTGGTTGAACACGTTGAGCTGCAGGGAGCTCAGCTGGGCGGTCAGGCGGTTGGTGTTCCCGTAGGTGCGGTCGAAGTGGGCCGAAAGGTCGGTGCTCGCCTGGATGGAGGTGAACTTTCGACTTCCGGACTCCCGGTAGTCTACAGCGCTGAAGTTGTAATCGACTGTAGGTGCGTAGGGATAGGGGGCAAAGCTGATGTAGATCATATACTGCCAGAAAAGCTCGCCGAACTCCGAGTCCATTAACTCGAAGCATCCCTCAAGCAGGCAGCCGCAGAGTTCGCTATCTTCCTCATCGTCATCCCAGTCGGAATCCTCCTCTTCTTCCGCCTCTTCCTGGATCTTTTTTATGGTTTCCAGGATCTTTTCATCTCCCTCCGGCTCCCCGTCATCGGCTGCGATCATCGAGAGGGGCAGCAGCAGCAAAAGAAGGATCCAGAGAGCTTTCATACTATGAGTATAGGATCTCCCGCACCAATCCCGCAAGGTAAAAAGATCCGGTGACCAACAACGGACGCTCGCTTCCTGCCAGCATTTGAGCCCGGGCAAGGGCTTGAGCGGTGTCGGGAATCAGGAGGGTGCCTGGATTGAGCCGCGCAAAAGCCCGCCGCACCTCCTCGGCATTGCTCTCCCGGAAGGTCCCGGGGGTGGTCACCACGATCTGCCGGAAAGCCGGGGCCAGGATCTCCGCCATCTCGGGTATCTTTTTCCCGGCTGCGGCGGCGAACAGCAGCACCCCATCCGTTCCGAACAGCCGGGTGAAGGTGTCCAGTACGACGCGTACCGAGCGGGGTGTGTGCGCCCCGTCGATCACCACCACCGGATCCCGGCGCAGGACCTCCATGCGGGCGGGCAGGCGGGCGGCGGCGAAACCCTGTTTGAGGGCGGGCAGCAACCACGGCAGCGCATGGTGTACGGCCAGATGCACCAGCGCGGCGTTCTCGGCCTGAACCGTGCCGATCAGGGCCAGGGAGTAGCTGATCTGTTTGCCCCCGGCCAAGGAGAGCTCCAGCTCGGTTCCCGTGGACGTGTAGCGGGCCCGGAAGGAGCTGAGCTGTTCGTCGAGAAACACGATCGGAGCTCCCACCCGGCCGGCTGCCAGCTTGAGCTCCTCCTTTACCTCCGCCGCCTGGGGGGCGGAGAATACCGGCTTGCCCGGCTTGAAGATGCCCGCCTTCTCCCGGGCGATGGCCGCCAGGGTGTCACCCAGCACGTCGGTGTGTTCCAGCTCGATCGGGGTGACCAGGCACAGCTCGGGATCGACCAGATTGGTGGCATCCAGGCGGCCGCCGATCCCCGTTTCTACAACCACGTACTCACAGCCGCACTCGCGAAAGGTGCAGAAGGCAAGCAGGGTGAGCAGCTCGAAGGTGTTGGGGGGCCCCATGGCCTCTATGGTTTCGGCGGGCAGCTGCTCTACAGCGCTGCGGATCTGGCCGCCCAGGGCGAGGATTCCGGGTATATTCGGCTCTTCGCCCAGCACCTGCATTCGCTCCACGTAGCTCATCACGTGGGGGGAGGTGTACAGCCCGGTGCGCACCCCCGCCGCCTGCAGCCCATGGGCCAGCAGGGTAGCGGTGGAGCCTTTGCCCTTGGTGCCGGCTATGTGGATCGTGGGGTAGGCCAGCTGGGGCTGGTCGAAGCGCTCCAGCAGCAGCTGCATCCGCTCCAGCCTGTAGCTGCGGGCTGTAAACAGGGATCCGGATTTCTCCAGATTGGTGAAGGACTCGATATAGCGGAATACCTCTTCCAGGCTATTGATCTTCAGTTTCTCCATAGCCGCTCCTGCGGGCTATACCCCGGCATCACGCCTCCAGAAACATGTGTTCGGATGTTTCCGCCTCTCCGGTCGGACGGAAGTTCAGGCGGCTCCACTCGAAGTAGTAGCGGGGATTTCCCGAGCTCAGGTCATTGTCCAGGCTGAACTGGCAGATCGAGCAGTTCTCCACCGGAACCAGAGGCATCCAGCTGTGCTGAGCGAAGGTGGCCTTGATGATCCACTGCAGCATTCCCGAGTGGGTAACGCACAGCAGATTTCGCGCCCCCCCGGTAAGCCGCCGTCCCAGGTCCCGCCACAGGCTCTGGGACCGGGCCATCAGGCCGGCGATCCGCTCCGCCCGGGGAACTCCCTCCCAGCTGGAGCGTTGAAAGCTCTGCCAGGCCTCGGGGTACTGCCGGCGAATCTGCTCCACGGTCAGCCCGGTAAAGATCCCGGTGTCCAGTTCATTCAAATCTTCATGGGATTGTACCGGCTCCATGCCGATCACCCGGCTTACCGTCTGGGCGGTCTGCACGGCGCGTTTGAGGGGGGAGCAGAGGATGGAATCGATTTGCCGGTCCTTGAACCACGGTGCCACCTCTTCGGACTGCTGTAAGCCCCGTTCGGAGAGGTCCGGATCGTGGCGGCCCTGGATGATGCGGGCGCTGTTTCCCCGGCTCTCCCCGTGGCGCAGGAAATACACGTTGCAGCGGCCGTTCAATGTCTTGAAATATTCAGTCATGTTTCGTTTGCCTACTGTACCCGATTCTCCCAAACCCGACAATCGAGGGACGGGAGTGTCACGGCAAACGTGCATCCAGGCCGCTTGCCGCTAACACCATCTTCGGATCCGCCGATAATTCTAGTAGCCATGATTTACCTGATTTATGAGAAAACAGACCTGATCGCCGAGACCGACAGCCTCAAGTTCGTAAAAGAGGTGGTCAAGTCCCGCCCGGACTGTCTGATCAAAGAGATCGGCTCCAACAAGGTCTACAAACCCAAGCTGACCCTGAAGCGCTGAATCCGGGTCACCGACCACCTGAGGGCATGATCTGTATCGTAGGCGCCCTGGCCGTCGATCTACTCATCCAAAAGGACCGTTTCCTCAAAGGCACATCCAATCCCGCCTCGATACGCTTCGCCCCCGGGGGTGTAGGCTACCGGATCTACTCCCACCTCGAGAGCCCCAAGATGCTGTTCACCGCCGTGGGTTCGGACGTGTTCGGCAAGTGGTTGATCGAGAACATGGCCCAGCCCCAGGGGGTGAATCCGATTTTTCTTGATCAATATCCCACGGCCTGCTACTGTTCCCTGATGCAGTCCGGAGAGCTTCTCTACGGGGCGGCGGATATGACGGTAATCGAGCAGGGGCTGAGCTGGGCACGCCTGCGGGCCCGTCTGCCCGAGTTGGGAGCCCGGGACTACCTGGTGCTGGAAGCGAACCTTGCCCCGGAGCTGATCCGCGGCCTGATCCGACATGCGGGGGCGAGTACCCGGGTGGTGTTCGAAAGCGTATCCGTGGAGAAGCTCCTCCGTCATGCGGAGAACCTGAAGAATCTCTACCTGCTGTCCGGTAACGAGGCGGAGATCCGGGCCCTGGGGGAGTGGTATGCCGCCTCCGCCCGTTCCTCCCGATCCGACGGGTGGGTGCCCGACTACCTGACCCAGAGGAAAATCGAGCAGCTGTTGGTGACCCGGGGACGCCGGGGCGTGCGTCTCTGGCGAAGGGGCGAGCTCAGGTCCATAGACATCCCGCCGGGCAGCGTGATTGCGGCTACCGACACCACCGGAGCCGGGGATACGCTTATGAGTGCCTATCTGGAAGCCCTGGGGCGGCAAGCAGAGCCGCCGGATGCCCTGCAGCAGGCCGTGCGGAGCGTTGAAACGAGCATAGAGGAGGGGACCCTGTGAAGGAGTACTTGAGCATACGCCGGGATGTGGCCGAAGCGATCGATACGCGGCGGCCGGTCATCGTCCTGGAGTCCACCATCATCGCCCACGGGCTGCCCAGGCCCCAAAACGTGGAGATCGCCCTGCGGGCCGAACAAGAGGCCCGTAAGCTGGGGGTTGTGCCCGCAACCGTCGGCATTCTGGAGGGTAAGATTGTAATCGGCCTGGAGCCCGAGCAGATCGAGCTGTTGGGAACCCAAGATGAGGTGCTGAAGGTATCCCGCAAAGACTTCGCCTACGCCCTGGCCGCGAAACGGATCGGGGCCACCACGGTCTGCGGTACCATGATGGCCGCCCACCTGGCGGGGATCCCTGTATTCGCCACCGGCGGCATCGGCGGGGTGCACCGGGGGGCGCAGGAGAGCTTCGACATCTCGGCGGATCTGCTCGAGCTGTCGCGCACGCCCGTTATCGTCGTGTCCGCCGGTGCCAAGTCCATCCTCGACCTTCCCAAAACCCTGGAGTTCCTGGAGACCAGGGGCGTGCCGGTTATGGGATTCAAAACGCCTTGGTTCCCCGCCTTCTACAGCACCGAGAGCGATCTGGCTCTGGATCTGACCGTGAAGAGCCCCGAGCAGGTCGCCGCGATCTACCGCACCCAGCGAGCCTTGGGATTCGAGCAGGGCCTGCTGGTGGCCAACCCGATTCCCAGGGAGCACGAGATTCCCAGAAAGACCATGAAGGGGTACCTGGATACCGCCCTGGCCGAGCTGGACCGGGCCGGCGTGACCGGCAAACAGGTCACACCCTTCCTCCTGTCCAGGGTACTGGAGCTGTCCGGCGGTAAATCCCTTGAAAGCAATATCGAGCTGCTGTTCAACAACGTGCGCCTGGCCTGCCGGATAGCTGCAGCCCTGTTCTGACTAAAAAACGTCACTCGGTCGTTTGCGGGAACGGGTACGGGAACCTCCACTAGTTTCAACAATAGTGGCTACGATCTGACCGATGGATGTTTCTGCGTCAAACGCAAGCCTGATAACTCGATCACTTTCCAATAAAGAGGCTGGCCCCGGATCCGTCGGCGTTTCACATTCGATTTCTACTCCACCTCCTCTTGGATGTCCGTTGTTCGCTATTCGGTCGCCGGCGGAACTCCAGGATCTTCAGCTACCCACTCGAGGCAATGATGCCGGCCAGATCCGGTCTCTTCTCCAGCTCCCCCGCCAGGGCCTGGGCCCGCTCCTTGTTGCGGTACTCCGGTTTTTGGAAACTGTAGGTGAACTCCGTGTGTACCTTGTAGGTTCCCTGGAGCAGGGCGTAGGTGTCTTCGGTCATGACCAGCTCTTCATCCGTGGGAATAACGAAGATCTTCGTAGGCGAATCCGGGGTGGAGATCATGGTTTCGGCGTTGCGGGTCGTGGAGAGTCGGTTCTTCTCCGGATCGAGCTTGATGCCCATCTGTTCCAGGCCGGCTACGGCCTTTCCCCGAATCGTGGGCCCCCGCTCCCCGACTCCGGCGGTGAACACCAGGGCATCCACCTTCCCCAGGGCGGCGAAGTAGGAGCCGATGTACTTCTTCAGCCTGTAGGATTCGATCTCGATCGCCAGTCCGGCTCGTTCGTTTCCCTGGCGAGCCGCGGTTTCCACGTCCCGCCGGTCGGTGAAGATCTCGGTGATGCCCAGGATCCCGCTCTTCTTGTTGAGCATCTGATCTACCTCCTTCGGTGCCAGACCTTCCTTCTCCAGGATGAAGTAGCCGATTGCCGGATCGTGATCCCCGGCCCGGGTTCCCATGACCAAACCCTCCAGGGGCGTCAAGCCCATGGAGGTGTCCACGGAGACACCGTTCCGCACGGCGTTGGCGCTGGCTCCGTTTCCTATGTGCAGGAGGATGAGGTTACAGTCAAAGGGATCCTTGCCGAGCAGTACCGCCGCCCGTTTGGCCACATAGAGAAAAGAGGTTCCGTGAAAGCCGTAGCGCCGCACCCCGTAATTCTCGTACCAGCTGTAGGGCAGGGCGTAGATGAAAGCGTGGGCGGGCATGGTCTGGTGCCAGGCGGTGTCCATGATCGCGCAGTGGGGTACGTCGGGCAGCACCTCCCGGGCCGCCTCGATCCCCGTGATGTTGGGGGGATTGTGCAGGGGTGCCAGATCGGCCAGCTCCTTGAAGGTGTTCAGGGCTTCATCGTCGATGATTACCGACTGGGCGAATTGTTCGCCTCCGTGCACGACCCGATGTCCCACCGCCTTGATCGCCTTCAGATCCGAGATTGCGCCGATCTCGGGATCCGTCAGGGTATCGATGATAAGCTCCAGCGCCACTTTGTGATCGGGGCACTCCTTCTCTCGTTTGCCAGTTCCCTTGCCCTTGGCGTAGTGCTCGATAAAGGAACCTCCCACCGTCACGCGTTCCACGATTCCCTTGGCCAGGACTACCCGGTTATCCCAATCGTAGAGTTGATATTTTAAAGATGAGCTTCCGCAGTTGAGTGTTAAAATGTCCATGATGTGTTTTCCTCCGCAGGGTGTCGGCTGAACTATAAAGATCGCATTCCACTCTGTCAATCGAATCAATGGGGGGCGCATCGATATTTTAATGATCGCATGCGGGCTCCACTCTAATGTTACTAGAAAGCTGAGGGAACGGGGGGAATTTTTCTCGCGATCCTGCTAGAAACCCGAGGCGCAACAGCGGCTAACAGGATCAGCTACACCATTTCGGCGGGCGAATTGTAAATATTTGTAAATACGGTGGCCGCCCCCGGCGTCGATCCGGGGAATCGGAATGGCACGTTGCTTGCACTTTCAGGATTGTGAGCACGCGAAGTGTGCAAATCCCGGATGGCCTCCGCATCACCCTGTTCCTCCTCCTGGGGTTTTTTCTGGGAGCGGATTGGGCAGGTTGCGACACACCGGCAACAACTCTGAAAACCGAGCTGGAGGATCTGGAGCTGTTGAAAATCCGCCTGCTTGTCGATATTCCTGCAGCTGCCTATGGTCCCCGACGCCTGATGTACGTGGAAAACAGAAACAGCTCCGACTGGGACGGCTCGGGCCTGCTTCTCCCGCCGCAGCAGTGGGCCGTGGGCTTCTCGGGCCCCCTGGTCACCGCCGGGCCGGTATCGCTTCACGGCATTTTCGCCCCGTTGTACAATCCCCTGGCCCACGGCCCGGCTAGTGAAGTGTTTGCAGAATCCCCTGGGCTTTCCCTGGACATCGGCCTGGAGGTGGCACGCAGACGGGGCATGCAGTTGAGCCTCATTCCCGGGCATTGGAACCTGGTGTGTGTATATGAACAGCAGATCGGTGCCCAGCTCGGAAGCACGATTGCGATCTCATTCGGCAGGGGCGTCGATTTTTCCCTGGCGGGAATGCTCTCCAGTCCTCCGGAACGGATTGAGGATGGCTGGTATTCCGATAGACCTCTCTTTCCCGGTGGTCTTATCAGTCACCTGGCCGGGTCCGTGAGGTGGCAACTCGATCCCTTTGCACTTGCTCTGATCGCCGCGGCTTCAGGGGGGCGGTGTGTTGCCGGCGGGGCATTCCTTACCCTCAACTTGAGCCTGTCGACTGATCCGGCAGATCTGTCTCTGATTTTCGGATTCTGTTCGCCCAAATACTTCACCCCCGAGGGGGATAGTGGTGATCTGGAGTGGATCGCCGCGGCCCGGGTCGAGAGGGATTTCGGAGCTCTGCATCTATCCGGCGGCTGCAGCAGGGAGCTGTTGCCCCTGCCTCCATTCCCGGAAGGATTTCGGGAGAGCCGTGACTGCCTGGAAGCCGGTATCCAGGTCAACAGCAGCAGTACTTCCGATCTGGGCTGGTGCATGCGGGCAGATGCCGAGATGCGACGGGAGTGGTCGACCACCGGTGAGGAGAGCTCCTGCTTCGGCGTGGAGGCCGGATCAACCTTGCACTGGAGCGCTTGGAGCTTAACAGTCGGGATGAGCGAAGCGCGGGGGGGGAAGTCAGAACCGGTTCGGGATATCAGGATTGCCTTCGGCCACGATCCCGCGTGGGGAAAGATTGAGTTGGAGATGGGGTATCAGCAGAGCCCGGCGCCGGGTTTACAGCTGGCTGCGGCTTTTGATGCGATCGGGGAAGACAAGCGGTTCTACATCAGAGCGGGTACCGAGGAGGTGTTGCCGCTTTTCGCCTCCGGAGATAACCGGAAAGACTGGCTGGAGCTTTTCACCCTGCGGCTGGGGTGGGAGGCGAAATCCCAGCGGTGATCCCAGTGGTGATCCCGGAGGGCGCTCATAATCCCTGAGGTCTCAGAGCCCCTGAAGTTCTACCCGGTCCAGGATCTCCCGATA
>CAZFMD010000018.1:25512-27226 GCA_964520025.1 uncultured Spirochaetaceae bacterium | reverse complement strand
ATTGATCATATCAGAAGGGGGAATCTCGATTTTTCCAGTCTGCAAACGGTGGTCATCGACAGGACCGAGAATCCTGAACATCCCGGCTTTGTTGAAGATATCCTGTTCATTTTCTCCAAGCTTCCGCAGAGAAAACAAACAATACTCATCTCCCACAGTCTGGAGAAAGACTCCGCGCAGCTGCTCTCTGTCCTGAGACGGCCTACGGTCCTGCCTGTCTCCACCTGGAGGCAATTGGCCGTACCGACCCGGGATCTCTTCATACAGATCGAGCAGCGGGACAAGCTGTCGGTAGCCGTTGATCTAATCCTGGCTGAACCGATGGAGAGTCTTCTCATTCAGAGCGACGACCCAAGGCAGGCGACCCAACTGAACAAACTAATGCGCTCCCACCATATCGACTCCGCCCTGCTGCTGGGCAACCTGTCCCCGCAGCAGCAAAACAAGGTCTGTCAGAACTTCAGCGTCGGGAAGGTGCCTGTATTGATCAGCACCTTCGAAACCGCCTGCACTAAAAACCTCCGCTGGGTGACCCATGTCATCAATCTGACCGTACCCCCCCAAGCGGAAAGCTATAGACCACGTTCATTTGTCCTGGAAAAGATCTTTACGCTTGCCGAAGACTATGAGCGATTCAAGGAGAGGATCAAAGTGGATGCAGAAAAAAACACACCCCCTTCGGAAGAACAGGTATTTCGAGGAATGATTCGGCAAATCCTGAAGCGGATCAAGGAGGAGGAAGACCCGGAGACCCTCAATCACTATCGAAGCATCGTTCGCAAAAACGTGCCTCTTACGCTGCGCTCCTACTTCACCGCCTACATGCTCAAACAATCCCTGAGCGGAGCAAAGAAGAAAAAGAGGGATCCCAAGATAACGAAACTGTTCTTGAGCATGGGAAAAAACCGCAGGGTGTTTCCCCGCGATCTGATCCAGCTGTTCATGGATCGACTCAGAGCCGAACGATCGCAGATCCACGAGATCAAGGTGCTGGACAACTACTCGTTCGTGGAGATCGATTCATCACTCGGCGAACGGGCTATAAAGGAGCTGTCCGGCATAGAGCTCAAAGGAAAAAAACTCGTAGTGAACTACGCCCGCAAGCGGGAGGACAAAGGCGAAAGAGCCAAATAGTTCGGCGGTGCAGCCGGGACAGTTACTGCAGCCCGAGGACCTGCCTCGCCTTCTGCACACTCGCCTCGAGAAGCTGGAGGTGGAGATCGGCTGTGGAAATGGTCACTTCATGGTCGAGTACTGCCGGATGAATCCGAAGAGCCTGTTTATCGGGGTTGAGCTCAAGAAAAAAAGATGTTTCAAGGCTCAGGCGAAAATCGAGAAGCGGCAGCTGACCAACGCCCGGGTTATCCACGGATCCGCCGAGGCGCTTCTCACGGTGCTACCCGATGACTCGGTGGACTGTTTTCACCTTTACTTCCCGGATCCGTGGCCCAAAACCAGACACCGACGACGCCGTTTTCTCCGCCGGGGGAATATCGAGACCCTCCAGAAAAAATTGAAGATCGGTGGATCCATCTTCTTTGTAACCGATTATTTCGACTACTATTTCCACACGAAAGTGCTCTTCCTTCTCCACGAGGGACTCGAACTGTCCCAACACCCCCCAAGCACCTCTGTCTATCATTCGGTATTCGCCCAGAGATTCACTGACAGAGGCAAACTTATACGAAGCCTAACTGTGCGGAAGACCGCACCT
>CAZFMD010000018.1:14160-25412 GCA_964520025.1 uncultured Spirochaetaceae bacterium | reverse complement strand
AGTGGAAAAATCAGCGAATGATCAGATGCCAGATCAACAGCAGGAGAAAGAAATTTAAAATCAAGGCCGAAAAAACTCCGACGGCGGAGAGTAGAGCGAACATTCGAGCCCGCCGATTGCAACTCTGAGCGAGAACGGCGGGATCCCCCATTACCAACACGAGCTCCGCCATCGGGTCCCGGGGCGTTTGCACCCGCCCCTGCCCGTCTTTTTCTGTGCGCGTTCCAAACAGAACGACATCTTCGAACTTTCCTTCCCTCACCGAAGGCAGGCTTGCGCTGCGGATGATCAGTTCCCCGTCGATCAACAGACTGGCATCCTGACTGCACAGGTAGGATTCACCTGTCGGCAGGGGTGCGCTTGCTTCCAATGGCAGCGCTTCCGATTCCGGGTAGTAGCGCAGAGGCAGCCTCAGCAGGTCTCTCTCCGCCCTGAGCATTCTGGCCCGCTTCCAGAAAAACCTGTACAGATAGTAAAGAATGAAGCCCGGCGGCAGCAGCCCCGCAATCGGGAAAAAGGCAAGAGAGAGGGCAAACAACACAGGCAGACTCGACGGGCTGGAACGCAGGAAAATATAGGCCAGCAACACCATACAAAACGCGCCTGTCAACAGTGAGGCCAGGGTAAATTGATTCCAATATTCGTTTTTTTGCCGCCCTCCCCAAACGGCTCTCTGTACGATCGTGTTCCTCTGTCCGTCATACAGTACAACCAGAAGCGGATCCTTACCCTGGGATCGGAATACCGCCCGGCCCTCCTCCGAATACAGCTGCCCGGCTATAAACATCTGAGTTCCCGCCGGCAGGGAGAAGATTTGATTCCAGGAGACCAGCGCCGGCTGTTCATCGGGCACTTCCTCCTGAAGCCGTTCAAAGGGAACAGTCCGGGTGCCGGCGGAGAAGGAGGGCAGGAAGTACAGTTTGGCCTGGGTCAGATCCGCTTCCACGGTGAAACTGCCGTTGTTGATCCATATTCTGTTCTCCCCCTGGATCGCCTCCAGATGTCCGAACACGCGATACCGGCCTAAAAAATCGCCGGTGCGGGACAAATCGGAATAGTTGAGAAAAGGATACAGAGAGCTCTCTGCAATCCTGCGGCGGAACAATCTCCAGCGAGATCGAACGAAGAAGGCGCCGATCCCCGGGATGAGTCCAAAAAACAGAAATGCTACTGCAAACACCAGGATGATTGAACCAAGCTCAGCGGCCACTGTTCATCCCCGCCTCCTCCAGAGGCGATTCAGGTTGTCAAAGCCCGACATATACGCTACGCTGTAGCTTACCATGATAGAAAGATTAATAGTAGGTCCGATGGAGACCAACTGCTACATATACTCGAATGGGAAGAAAGAGTGTATCATAGTCGATCCGGGTGGCAGTGAGCTGCACATCGTCAGCAGCATCAACATGCTGAAGATGATTCCAGCGGGCATCGTTCTTACTCATGGACATTTCGATCATACCGCCTCATCGGGCAAACTCAAAAGCTTTTACAGCAAAGAAGGCATCGACATACCTATAGCCATCCACAAAGCCGATAAGAACTTTCTCGGCAAGAAATCAGCTAAAACGAACCGTGAAACTCTGAAGGATCTCGGCTTGCCTGATCCGGAGGAGTTTGCGGATTTGTTCTCCGACCTTCCCGAGCCGGACGTGATTCTCAAGGAAGGAGATACCGTGTTCAACACGGACCTTGTGGTTCTGGAAACGCCGGGACATACCAAAGGTTCGATCTGCCTATACAGCGAGAAAGACTCCCTGGTCTTCTCCGGAGACAGCCTTTTCTTTATGAGCATCGGCAGAACGGACCTTCCGGGAGGGGATGAAAAAATCCTCCTGGAGGCGATTCGCAGCAAGATTCTGACCTTGCCACCGGAGACCCGGGTGTTTCCGGGTCACGGATTGGACACAACCATAGAAAGAGAAATCAAGGGAAATCCCTTCTTCCGCCTCCCCCACTAAGCGGGCTCAAACCCCGATCGGCGCATCACCTCCATCCTCCACCTCCCGGAACAGGTCTTTGAGGTTAGGATGCCGTTCCAGCTCCTGGGCGACACTTCTTTCCAGGTTCTTTTTGACCAAGATCAAGTCACTCTGCACCTTTCCCTGCCAGTCGTAGCCGCAGGAAAGGCATTTGGAGAAGGTTTTTGCCGGCTCAGCGTGGCGATGATGGAAAACCATCTCCGATCCACATTGCGGACAGGGTTCCTCCATATATACGGTATCGACGATGATCTCGTGCAGATCCTCCAGCTCCTCGGGTTTCAGCAGATAGAAGCTCTGGTGCACGCCGGCGATGTTGGAAAACAGAAGAATATTCCCCCCCTCGAGAATCAGCCGGCTGACCGAGCCGGCGGCGACCCTGACTCCGGGAAGGGTCAGGTTTCTCATGCCGCCATCGGCTATAGGCTCGAAGAACTCCACCTCATCTCCCTTTTGTATCCATTCGGGCAGAACGGTATGATAGCTGCCTTTGACGGCGGAGAAAAAGAACCAGCCCTCCCTGCCGTCGGAGCGCCGTTTTCCCCACAACTTGATAGCTGGAAGTTCATCTATACGCATGTCTTCGGAAATGAGTTCTTTGTTCGCCGGATATATAAAGGGCTTTTTCACGAGTAGAGGCAGTATGTACCGGCTCAGGCTATCAGGTCAATCAGCATCCCGGTTTCCGGGAAAGTTCCCCCGAAAGAGGAAGGGAAATGCAAGAGGCGATTGCGGAGTTGATTTTGCAGGCTGGCGATCAGTGGATCGATGTCATCAGCCTCCAGCTCCCGCAGTTGTTGCTGCGAAGGGACCTGTTCGGAATAGTGCAGGAGCCTGTCGATCAGGTTATCGAGAACCCGCAGCCTGAACAGAGGCGTTCCCCCGTTCTGTGACGGCACTCCCAAAACGTGCTTGAAGCGGGCATAAACGGCGTAAGCCGGATTTACGGGAACGGTGATGCGACCGTCCTGCATATTTTGAATACGGACTACGTTGAGGAAAAATCCGGGCTGCGTCGCGGAGACGTTTTCTATCATAGCCGATACCGCAAACCTTCCAGTTTCTAGTATCGGAAAAACGGATCGGCTCGATTAGGTGTCTGTGGTTGTCGGGTTCAGCGGTTGCGCCGTTCCTCGGAGGACTTGCAATCGATGCAGAGGATTGCATAGGGAATGGCCTTCAATCGTTCCTTCGGAATTGTTTTGCCGCAGCTCATACATACCCCGTAATGGCCGTTCTCCATGCGCCCCAGCGCCGAATCGATGAGTTGCAGCCTCTTGATCTCCTGTGAACCCAGGACTTCCAGGATTCGTCTGTCTATATCATCAGCTGCAATGTCGGCAAGATCCTTGGGTTCCATGTCATCAACGATCTCGTGAAACTCATCGCTCTCGGAAACCAGCTGTCTCAGGATTTGTTCCTTCAGATCGAGAAGTTTCTGCTTCATCGACTCTTTGAATGTCGTACTCATCTGCACCTCTACAGTAGATCGTGACAGTCGCCGGTGGAAGAATATGAACCAAAACCACGAGTTTGTCAACCTTATTTCGTCGAACACCTTTTGGGGTTGATCGAAAAAAAACAGGATAACTTGACAAAGGAACTTGTCCCGTCTTACACTCCGGAATCAAGGAGCGAGGGCTTGGCAAAAGAAGAAGCGATAGAAGTAGAAGGTGTGGTCAAGGAATCATTGCCCAACACGATGTTTCGCGTGGAAATAAAAAACGGGCACGTGATCCTGGCTCATCTTTCCGGAAAAATGAGAAAACACTACATCCGCATCGTTCCGGGCGACAGGGTAAAAGTCGCCCTTTCCCCCTACGATCTTACCCGAGGACGCATCATTTACAGGGAACGATAAGGCCCTCATGCCTTACGAACCACAACCCAGGTAGCACCGCTGCCTCCATGCTTGCGCTCCGCGGGTCCGAATGCTCCGGTATGGGGTGATTTCTCCAGATATCTCCGCACCACCCCCAGCAGCACGGGTTCCCCCTGAGAGTGATATCCCTTTCCGTGGATAATCAAAATCTTTCGTAGTGATCTGCGCCGACATTCAAGCACGAAGTTCTCCAGAGCTTGCTCCGCCTCACGGCTGTTCATCCCGTGCAGATCCAAGGTAGCCTGTGGTTCCAGGCTCCTGGGGTCCGGTTGCCCATGATTTCTCCGCCCCGAATCGATCTGGGAGCTTTCACCATCCTTCGGCTCTTTCGGCGGATAGCGGGATATCAACTCCTCCATGCCCTGTCGCCCCTTCGAGGACATCCCGGCCCGCCGCTTTTCCCAGGCATCCAATATATCCTTGAAATCCATAACGATCTCTACACCCCTTCAATCGACGAGTATCGTATCGCTGCGTACCCAACCCTCGATCTGTGAGGGAGTTTCCACCAGATAGTACCTCCCGGTTTGGCCTCTGATCCACAGGCTGGTTCCTTCCGGAAGCTCGAACCAGGATTTTGAATCCTCCTCCGGAACTCGGAACAGCTCACCTTCCGCCGAAACCACCACCCCCACCGACCGAGATTCCAAGGAAATGCGTCCCAGCAAAAACGCCAAAGACCCCAACGCCGCTATGGCCACCAGAACCAGAGAGATGAGAAACTGAACCTTCTTCGTACGCACGACAAACGCCCCCAGGATAAAGGCCGCATTGGCAAAGGTGAGCAGAAGCAGATAGGCAACATCCGGATGAACCGGAAGGGGAGTGGTGACCTGCCCGGCCAGATCATAGTGTTCCTCCAAAACATGCAGAGCACCCCGCGCTTGTCTGTCCGCCGGGTCCAGGCGAAGACTCCGTCGCAGATAGTGTAGCGCATATCCCGGCTGCCCCAGATAGTGGGAAACCACCCCGAGATTATACAGAACCGCGGAATTGCAGGACAGGAGTTTTTCAGCCTGTCTATAGCTTTCCATGGCCCGGGCATAATCCTGGGAAGCGAAGCTCTGTTCGGCCTGCCGGATAAGGGCAGAGTGCTCCGGTTCTGTGGAGCCAAGAAGAAACAGCAGGCCGAAGAAGAAAAACATCCTGCGGTAACTGCGGCTGAGAAGGGCAAAGATAAAAAATAACAGCCCCGGGAGCAGAAACAGCAGATTTAGAGGGTTGCTGTAACGCTGCTTGCAGCAGGAACTGTTCACCTCCTCAAGGCCTTTGAGGGGCAAATCCACCCTCTGCGGGGAGAAAGAGACGATCTCCTTCTCCGGGGATTCCTCGAGATCTTGAGAAAAACCGAGTGCGCCTCCAAATGCGAGCAGGAATATCACCAGTCCTGTTCGAAGCGCTCTTGCGCGGGTGTAGAAACCCATGCCGGCCGTTCCTCCCTGTGTATTGATTCTAGTAGCTCATGAGTCTGCGGATCCTCAGGTTCCTCGCCGTCGGATAGCTTTTCGGAGTGAACACGGGTGCTGGAAGCCGCCTTGACCATCGCCTCGAGGCTCAGTTCCAGGTTGATCTTCGCATCCCAACTGTCCGCTTTGAGCCGGAGAGCCTGTACAAAACTGGCCGCGGCTTCCCGGTAATCACCGATCTCATATCGTGCAACCCCTAAATTGAAGTAGCTGCGAAAAAAAAGCTCCCGATCCTTGCGGACCGGCTCTGCCGGCAGGTCCCCGTATCCCTCGAGCGTCCGGTTCAGTACGCGAATGCCCGGATTGATCTCACCCAGGGACACGTACAACGAACCAAGGTCGTAATCGATCCAGTCTTCCCAATCCGCTGCTCTGTCTCTGGCCTGCAAATACCGGTAGGTGGCCAGAGCGTCTTCCCCGCCGCGAAACAGCAGATTGCCCCTTAGCACAGCAATGCTTGCCCCCGTTCCCGAACAGGAAACCAGGAGCAAAAGAGGCGAAAACAACAGAATTGCGACTGCCTTGAGTTTCATAGGACGTTTCTCCATCGCACCGCCCTGACGGCTAACGACAGGGCAAGAAACAGGAGGGAGAGGAAAATGAGAAGACGAAAGCGATCCTTCTTCTCGCGTCTCATTCCCAGCACCATGTTCCCCTCCGCCTGGGCTTTCATCGCTCCCAGGATCTTTTCCGGCATTTCCCGATCCTCACCCGACAAGCCGAACACCCTACCCCCGCTGATTTCCGCGATTCTATCCAGATCCTCCAGCCGGATTCTGGTAATCACGGGATTGCCGTTTCTGTCCGAAAGTACCTTGCCGCCGGGAAGCCTGACCTGAGCACCCTGCTGCGTTCCTACCGCTACAACGTAAACAGGTATGCCGGCGGATCTGGCTTCCTCCGCCGCAACCAAGGGATTGCCCGAATGATACTCCCCGTCACTGAAAAGTAATATGCTGCGGTACGCTTGAGCGGAGGCAGGAAAGCTATTCAGGGACTGCCGGATCCCGTTTTCCAGCCCGCTGCCCGGATCGGTCATCACCAGGGGGCCGACATGGCGCAGTGCGGTCTCCAGGACGTACCGATCCTCGGTCAGAGGAATCAGTTGCACGGCCTGGCCCTTGAAAACGACTAAGGCGATACGTACGCCCTCCAGTTCCGCCACGGTCCGGCGGATCGTGCGAATCGAATGCTCGAGCCGAGAATCGCCCCCCTCCTCGGCCAGCATGCTGTTGGAAACGTCCAGACAGATCACCAGTTCCTGCCCTGAACGGCGTTCTTCCACCAGGTGTTCCCCCCAACGGAACCCCGCCAGGGCCAGCACGGAGGCCACGAAGAAGAGAGTGAAAAACAGAAAGGAGAAGAAACTCTTGAAGACGTAGACATCCAGAAGGACGGCTGACCGCCATCCGCCGCCCAACACCCGCAGGGTGGTCCGTCCTCTGCCGAAATCGATCCTCCAGGCCAGAGCGATCAGCGGGAAGAGAAAAAACAGGAACAGTACAGCGGGTCTGTCGAACATGGTCCTTACAGCAACTCTCCTATCACAAGTTTGTTCATGAAAACGCAGAACAGAATAATCACTAGACCTGCAAGAATAAAAATCCTATGTCGGGGTTGGCGTTCAATAAAAACGGCCACTTCCTGCACCGTGCTTTCCAGGCTGTCGATCTCCTGAAAGATCGTGTTCAGGATTCCCAATGTTCCGGAATGAAAGTAGCGGCCCCCGGTACCATTGGCTATGCGTTTCAACAGCTCCTCGTTCAACTTCCCCTGGTAGACGCCCCGAACCTCCTTGCCGCTCTCCGGATCGACAAACTGGATCGTGGTTTCCCCTTCGGTTCCGATACCAATCGTGTAGATGCGAATTCCCAAGGTCGCGGCCGCTTCGGCCGCTCGATCCGGCTCGATTTCACCCGCGTTGTTATCTCCGTCGGTAATGAGGATAATGACTTTTTCATCCGCGCTGGATTCTCTCAAATGCACAGCAGCCAGGGCAATCCCCGTGCCGATCGCCGTCCCGTCCCCCAAAGCCATGACCTGTACAGAATCCAGGGCTCGCTCGAGAAACGGATAGTCGAATGTCGGCGGAACCTGTAACACGGCTTCCGCACCGAAGATCACCAATCCAATGGCATCATTCTCCCTTCCTGAGATGAAATCCCGCACCACTTCCCTGGCCGCGTCGAAACGCGTGATCGTTCCGACATCCCGGGCGGACATGCTGGGCGAAACATCCAGAACAATCATCAGATCCAAACCCCGACTCAGGTATCTTCGCTGCTTCTCAACAACAACCGGAGCGGCCACAGCTACAATTAGAATGCAGAAGCCGATCCAGAACAGCACACGGGTGATGACCAGCAGTATCCGCCTGGGGGTAGGGACGGCTGTAAAGCGATCGCCCTTCCAGATGCTGAAGTTGAAGGACATCTTCCCGCCTCGGGCTGCGCGGTAGTACAGCAGATAGATGAGCAGGGGAACGATCAACAGAAGCAGCAGAGCCTGGGGATGATCAAGCCTCCACATGGGCTGTACGCTCCTCCACCTGTTCGACAATTCGATCGACGGCCTTTAAACTTCTCTCCATCTCCCGCCTGCTCGCCCTCTTTCCGGAAAATTTGACCAGATCCGCCGCCTTGAGAACATCATGAATACCCTCGGAAATCGTCTCTTCCAATCCGGCCGCATACAGCTCCTTCGTGATCTCCCCGGTAGCCGCGCTCATCAGGGGCATAGATAATCTCTCGCTCAAGTAGCGCCGAATCGTGAGGGAAAGGAGAATGAAGAAGGATTTCCCCTCCATGGAAGATCTCCCGGCGGCGAGCCGGTTCAGGCTTTTGCGAACGTGCAGATACGGCAACCTGGTTATCCGTGCCTCCCGAAGGCTCCGGAATCCCAATATCCCGTAGCGTAGAAGGAAAACGAGTAAAAGGGGCGCCCCGACGCCGATCACCACAAGGGTGAGCAATCTCAGCCAGGTCAGGGGTAGATTCAGCTGCCGTCGCGGCCCCTTCAGGGAGTCTCCTCTCTGCAGCTGCAGGGCAGAGCCGGTTGTCACCAGAAGTTCCCCGGTATCCAGATCTCCCAACCGGAGAGAGGGAAGAATGGTTTCCCCGGGAAAAAACGGAATAAAGAAGATACGAACCCGGAGCTCTCCCGGGCCTCCGGGTGTCCGTCTGTCCTGCACCTCGATACTCCGAAACTCCACCCAGTCGTGGTCCGGCATCTGATCCGGAGGCTCCACGGTCATACTGGCGGAAAGATCGTAGGTCAGCCGCAGCTCCACCCGATCCCCCACGAAAAAACGGGGAGGCAGGAAGATCGCCTCCGTCAGCGTGGCCTGAGCAAAAACCGGCCAACTCGCGAGCAAGAGCAGAAGAACCGCCAGAGCCAGGGCTTTCATGAAGCCCGCCTCCGGCGCCTGAAGAAACGCAAAATCTCGACTCCCGGATCGTCTGAGGTACTCAAGGTCAGGGTTTCCACTCCCCGCCGAGCACAGCCCGCCTCCCAGGCTGCCTGCTTACCCTGCCAGTAGCGCTCGTAGGACTGTCGGAAGTAGGGAGATCTGCCATCGGCAACCAGCACCTCCCCGCTTTCAGGATCCTCCAACTCCATAATCCCGGCCCGGGGAAAGAGTGTATCCACGGGATCGACAATTCTCACGGCCACGCAGTCGTGCTTGCGCGCCAGCAGAGACAGAGAATCCCAGTACCCCTCTGTTCGGAAATCGGAAATGATGAAACAGATGCCACTACGCTTCAAGTTACGATACACCCCTTTGAGGGCCAGATCCAGATCGGAACCGCTTCCCCGCGGCTCGGTTTTGAGCAGCTCGTGGATCAGACTGAGGATATGTTTGCGGCCTTTGCTTGGGGGAATCCATTTCTCGATTCTATCGCTGAAAAAAGCCGCCCCGACCCGATCGTTGTTCTTCACAGCCGCCAGGCTCAAGATCGCAAAAACATGGGCCGCGTACTCGTTCTTGCCGATATCCCCGGAACCGGCATAAAGAGATGCCGATATATCCACCACGTTGAAGAGAATGATCTCCCTCTCCTCGCGGAAGATCTTCGTATGGGGCAGGCCCATCCGGGAGGTTACGTTCCAATCGATGGCGCGTACATCATCTCCGGCTACGTACTCCCGGACCTCATCGAACTCGATCCCCTGCCCCCGGAAGATCGAACGGTAGCGGCCTCCCAGCAGCTGGTCCACCAGCTTGGCAGCGACCAACTCGATCTGCCGAACCCGGCGAAAAAAAGATTGATCTTCCATCTGTTCCTAAGGAACGTCCACGCTTCTGAGGATTTCGTCGATGATCTGGTCCGTGGAAAGATCCTCTGCCTCGGCTTCGTAGGTCAGGATGATCCGATGCCGCAGTACCGCCGGGGCCAGAGCCTTGACATCCTCGGGGATAACAAAAGCCCTGCCCTCCAGCAGCGCCTTGGCTTTGGCGCAGCGGAACAAATAGATCGAGGCCCTGGGAGAACCGCCGTATTCAATGAAACGCACGAAATCGCCCTTCTCCCGATCCTTCTCACGGCTGGCCTGAACCAGGGTGACGATGTACTCTTCGATGCGCGGGTCTGCGTGGATCTTCCGCACTACCGATCTCAACCCTTCGATCTTGTCTCCGTCCAGAACCTTGCGAATCCGAATGTCAGACTTCACTCCCACCCGCTTGAGGATATCCTTCTCCTCCGCGAAACTGGGATAGGGCACGTACAGCTTGACAATAAAGCGATCCAGCTGAGCTTCGGGAAGCGGATAGGTTCCCTCGTGCTCGATCGGATTCTGGGTGCCCAAAACCAGAAACGGCTCCTCGAGCTGGTAGCTTTCGGTACCCAGAGTCACCTGTCGCTCCTCCATCGCCTCCAGCAACGCAGACTGCACCTTGGCCGGAGAGCGGTTGATCTCGTCGGCAAGGATGATATTGGTGAAGATCGGTCCTTTCCTGGGAATGAAATCCCCGGTTTGAGGGCGGTAGATCATGGTTCCGATCAGGTCCGCCGGCAGCAGATCCGGGGTAAACTGAATCCGCTTGAATCCCGAGTCCAGAACTTCCGCCAGGGTCTTGACGGCCAGGGTCTTGGCCAGACCGGGCACTCCCTCCAGGAGCACATGCCCCTCGGTCAGCAGACCGGTAATCATCCCCTCCAGCATCTGCCTCTGCCCGACGATCCGCTTGGATACCTCCTCGAAGGTCTGCTGCAGCAGCTCTCCCGCCTGTTCTACTTCCGGTTCTATGGTGTGTTTCTTATCATCCATTGTTAATAACCCTTCACTGTTGGCTTCCCCGGCTTCGCCGGTTCATCAGCTTCTGTAATCGGCGTTCTCTTTCACGTACTGATACGAGAGATCGGTTCCCAGCACCTCGGCCCGCCCCTGCCCGGCTCCCAGATCGATCTCCAGGACGACCTGTCGGTCATGGGCGGGGAATCCCCTTGCAACGGGATCTAAGGCGCATTGTTCGAGATAGCGATTCAAGCGCACCTCTTTTTCGGTGCCGAGCTCAAAGCAGCCATCGGCGAATATCTCCACGCCCCCCAGGCTGACCCGCAGTTTGTTCAGATCGAGAGTGCAGCCGACCGTGTCGGCAAAATCCCCCAGGGCGGAAACGATTCGACCCACGTTCGGATCGTTTCCGAACACCGCCGTCTTGACCAGCGGAGAGTTGACAACGGCCTTGCCGGCAGCCGCGGCCAGGTTTTCATCCGCGGCGCCGGCCACGTTGACCTTGATCACGTGCCCCACCCCCTCGCCATTGCGAACCACATCCTCGGCCAGGCCGGCGCAGACGGTTTGCAGGGCGGCCCGGAAATCCTCCTCCGCAACCTGCGGCTTTGCCGCCGAACAGATCAGCAGAGCCATGTCGCTGGTGCTCTGATCACCGTCAACAGATATTCTGTTGAACGTTTT
>CAZFMD010000018.1:0-14060 GCA_964520025.1 uncultured Spirochaetaceae bacterium | reverse complement strand
GTCTCTCATCTCCCGCACCGGGAGCTTCCAGCCGATGATCCCGGTAGAGGCGGGAATGATGCTCTCTCCCGGCTCGCTGATCAACGCACCCAGGGCATCACAGAGCGCCTCGGCATCCTCCACGCCTCCCGGTGCGCCGACATTGGCGACCCGGTTGTTGATCAGCACGGCCCTCACGCGTTCGGCCCGAACCCGCCGGCGGCCGATCAGAATCGGCGCTCCGCAGAAACGATTGTTCGTAAAGACCCCGGCGAATGCGGAGCTGGGCTCGTCCAGCACGATACAGGACAGATTCATGGAGAGCCTCTGCCCCCGCTCCCCGGATGTGAACTCCAGAGAACCGGTGGCGATAGAGAATCCTTCCGGGAGTCCGGATCGGCCCTCGAGCTCCCGAAGGTACTGCTCCTCCGATTGAAAGTTGCTCATAGAGCCCCAGTGTACCGATATGCCCCGAACGGCTCAAGAGAGAGAGTTGCTTCCGCTCGCCGATTCGTTGCCTCGCTTGCATGTTTATGTATACTTCTTAGGGGGTGGAGAAATGAGCACAGAAAAACTGACCTTCAAGTTGACAGTTGCTGAAAGGGATTTCCTACTGGAGGCGGTTGGCCTGCATCTTGAAGATGATTTGATTCAACAACTGAAGGTCGCAGAATTGAAAGGTGAAGAACTGGCAATTTCCATGACAGACACTGATATCGACTACCTGCTGGGATTTATCGCAGCGGAGGCGAACCATGCGGAGGATGATGAGTACGAGGATCAATTGGATGTGATCTATCATCGTATCCAGCGAATGACCGGAGTCTGACAGAAAGAACGATCCGGCTGCCTGAGAACGAGCATAGGTGTTAAATTTCGGGATAAACTCAAGCCTCTTCCGGGAAAAGGGATCAGCGCTTGCGGATCGTGAGAAGAACAGGCAGATGGTCCGATGTCCCCTCCGGTGCACCCCGTCCGCCCCGGCCACGCCAGCGCCGGGGAAATCCGCTCTGCGGATCAACCAGAAAACCCGCCCGCACCACCTGGAAACCGCCCGGGGAGTAGATGAGTCCCTCCTGATCGAACAGTCCATGGGACAGCAGGATACGATCCGGCGTCTGCCACCGGCCCTGATACACGGAGCTTCCCCTCTGATCCGGGGGCAGCTCGTACCAGGGATCGTACAGAACAATCCTCCGCTCCCGAATGCCCGCGCCCTCCGGATCCGGGGTGATGAACAGGGCGCCTATCTCTTCCGGGCCGATAGGGGTCTCAGAATCACGATCCGGCACGGTGGCGATTTGGTAGCGCCCCTGCGCCTGATCGTACTCGTCCAGGTTTTCATTCAAATCCCCCAGAACGATCAGGTCCGCCTCCGGATCCGACTGGAGGATCACCCGGAGCCTCCCGGTCAGCACCTCGGCCGCCTGTCTGCGGGCGGGGGCGGTCTGCTCCACCCCGCCTGTTTTCGACTTCCAGTGGTTGTTGAACAGGTACAGGGTTGCCCCCTCGTGCCTGAGCTGCAGCTCCAAGATATGACGAAGCGGCACGCCGGCAAAGCTTCCCGCCGTGTGAACCCGGGTACGCACAATGGGAATCCTGCTTAGGCAGGCCACGCCGGTGGCCACCCGCTCCTGAGGTACGAAAACGAGGGTGCGATAGCCGAAGCCCCGGAGGTGACGATCCCGCAGCTCCCGCAGGGCGAGCTCGCTCTCCACCTCCTGGAAGCAGAGGATGTCCGCTCCCCGGGCGGCTGTCGCCTTGACGGCTCGGGCGATGGCGGAGAGTTTCCTGTGATACAGCTCCCGGGACCACTGTTCGGGGCTGTACTCCGGATACTCGCTTCCCTCCCAGCGATCATCGAAGAGGTTCTCTACATTGTAACTGGCGATGAGTATCCCTTCCCTGCAGGAAACCAGGGAGAGGATCAGGCAAAGGCTTGAAATGATAAGAAAGAGCGCAGCCGCCTTTCTTGACATCGAAGAAATGGCACGGTGAGTTGCGTTTCACCGCCTCGCGGGCTATCGGGTGTTTGCTCAACCCAGCGGTAGAGAATCGACTACAGCTGGTCCCTGTTGCTGATGATCTTTGAAATGAGTCCGTACTCCAGGGCTTCCTCCGCGTTCATCCAGTAGTCCCGGTCGGTATCCTTCTCCACCTTATCGATCTTTTGGCCGGTCTCTTCGGAGATGAGCTTGTTGATCTTTCGCCGCAGCTTGTCCAGCTCTTTGGCATGGATCTCGATCTCCGTAGCCACGCCCCGCATTCCGCTCAGGGGCTGGTGGATCAGGTAGTGGGAGTTCGGCAGGGCGATGCGCCTTTCCTTGGGCGCCGCCAGCAGGATGATCGCCGCTGCACTGGCGACCAGCCCCATGCCGATAATGATCACTTCGGGTTTTATGAAGCGCATCATATCGAAAATCGCAAATCCCGCATCCGCATCCCCGCCTGGGGAGTCGATAAACACCTTGATCGGGTCATCCCCCTGATCTTCCAACAGGATCAGCTGCCGGATGATCCGCTCACCCAGAGATTTGTTGATCTCCCCGGACAGCAGGATGTTGCGGGTCTTCAAGATCTTTTCGATCAGGTTGGATTCGTTCTTTTTGTTCTCCCCCTGCTCCTCCCCTTCTTGGAGGCGAAACAGGTCGCGCATCTTTTTATCCATCATAGATTCAGAATATATTGAAACCGGCGGGAATTTTCAACAACAAGCAGCGCACTGAATGACTTTTAGGCATTGATAGGCTGCCAGCCCGCGGTTTACAATTTCGGAGGTTCCCAGCTAGCGAAAGAATCGTCGCCTGATAAAAACCAACGATACAAGGAGTAGGGGCGCCATGAAAACATCAATCGCCGTCATCGGAGGAAGCGGGCTGTACCAGCTGGAGGGTGCGGAGTTGGTCGAGAGAATCGAGGTGCCCACCCCCTTCGGCCTGCCCTCTGAGCTGATCTCCATCGTCAAGGTGGGAGATCAGAATATAGCCTTCCTGCCCCGCCACGGCAAAGGGCACCGAATCCTGCCCACGGAGGTTCCCTCCAAGGCGAATATCTGGGCTCTCAAATCCCTGGGAGTCGAACAGATTCTCTCGGTTAGCGCGGTGGGCTCCCTGCGGGAGGAGATCAGGCCGGGGGATTTCGTTCTCTGCGATCAGCTGATCGACAGAACCCGAAACCGGAGCCTGAGCTTCTTCGGGGAAGGACTGGTAGGCCACGTACCCTTTGCCGAACCGTTCTGCCCGGGGATGCGGGAGGTTATTGCCGGCATTCTGCAAGACGGCTCCCATCCCTTTCACCAGCGGGGTACCCTGGTCACCATGGAGGGCCCCCTGTTCTCGACAAAGGCGGAATCGCACCTGTACAGGAGCTGGAACGCGGATCTGATCGGTATGACCGCCATCCCCGAGGCCAAGCTGGCCCGGGAGGCGGAGATCTGCCTGGCCATCGTAGCCATGGTTACCGACTACGACTGCTGGCGGGAGACGGAGGAGAGCGTCAGCGTAGAGATGATCCTGAAAGTGATGAATGAGAACACCAAGGCCATCCAGAAGGTCATCCCCTCGATCGCAGCTGCCCTGAGCTCCCGGAGCGAGTGCAGCTGCCGCAGCGCGGCGGCGGGAGTTTTCCTCACCGATCCGACCCTGGTCCCCTATGAGACCCGCCGCAGGCTCTGGGCTCTGTACGGCGGCAAGTACTGGAAGGGGCACTCACTGTAGAGCCAGGGAATCCAGCTGTGCGGGAAATCCTTCGGTCCTCCATGCGACAAGTTCAGCATCCCGCTCGGCTATGAGCAGCCCTTCGGCAGCGGGGAACTGCTCCAGCAGCGCCAACCCTTCCCGGGGGCCGAGCACGAATACGGCGGTAGACAGGGCATCGGCCAGGGCGCAGGTGGGGGCAACGATGGTTACCGAGACAAGTGCCTGAGCCGGAAAGCCGCTGCGGGGATCGAGAATGTGATGGTAGCGTTCCCCCTCCTGTTCGAAGTACCTTTCGTAGTCACCGGAGGTCACCACCGCAATCCGTTCACCCCTGCTCCCCAAGTTCAACACACCCAGGACATCCTGAGTTTTCCGGGGATGGCGGATGGCGACTCGCCAGGGTGTGCCCCCCTGTTTCAACCCGGAAACAAGGATATCCCCGCCTGCATCGATCAGGAAATCCCCGTACCCTTGGTCGAGCAGATAGTCGGCGGTCAGATCGACCACCGCTCCCTTGGCGATCCCCCCCAGATCCAAACCGATGCCCTCGGACAGCACTACATTCCCGTCTGAGCCGATATCCACTTGCGAAAAATCCACCCGCCCGCGGGCCCGTTCGATCTGAGATTCCGCGGGCAGCTGGCCTCCGGTGTCGAAGGACCAAAGCTCGGTCAGGGCCAGGATCGTCGGATCGAAGGCCCCGCCGCTGGCAGCCGCCACAGCCCGGGCGGTCTGCAGCACGGCGAGCACTTCCTCTGGAGGGTTGCCCTGGCCGGAACGATTCAGCCGGCCGATAGATCCTTGCTCCCGGCGGTGGTCGAACTGCCAGGCCTGGCGGTCGGCAAAATCGAACAGATCCGGCCAATCCGGTTCTTCGGATGCGGACACCAGCACCGTGAGGGTCGTTGACATGGCGAAGCGGGTCTGCCGGTGCAGGGGAACCTGACAGGAGATGAACAGCCCGGCCAGGAGAATTGTTAAAACGAATGTCTGAGAAAGTCGGCGCAATTGAGAAACCTCTGACAATGTATTTGTTGCAGCGACTGCAATCCGATAATCTCGAAAACACCGCAAGTTGCAGCCCATCAAGAGGTTGAATGTAAAAAAAACACCTGTGCGAAAAGCCGCTGCGTTTCTTGAAAATTAGTGATTTACAATCTAATATTCAAGCCGGTAGCAATCAAGTGAAAGCAGCTTTCGTAGGTCTTGTAGGAAGACCCTCCAGTGGCAAATCCACTCTGATCAATCGGATCTGCGGACAAAAGGTATCCATCATCTCTCCTGTTCCGCAAACCACCCGCAATCGCGTGCGGGGGATCTACTCATCAGACAGGGGACAGCTGGTTTTCGTCGACACCCCGGGCTTTCACCTCTCCGAGAAAAAAATCAATGTCCATCTCAAAGAACTGGCTACCCGCACGCTTTCCGAAGTAGAGATCGTTCTCTATCTGATCGATGTATCCCGCCCCCCCGGGGACGAGGAACGAGCTTTGATCGAGCTTCTCCGGGATCTGGAGAAAAAGGTGATCATTGCTTTGAACAAAATCGATGTAGAGGAAGGTCATGTAGAGGAAACCCAGGCGGAGCTGCGGCAAACATTGAGCCAGGCCCCCATCCAGCTTGTTTCCGCTCTAACCGGTCGGGGTGTGGATGCGCTGTTGGATGTTATTTGGGAACGAGCTCCGGAGGGGCAGCGTATGTATCCTGATGACTACTACACGGATCAGAGCCCGGAGTTTCGAATCGCCGAGATTATCCGGGAGAAGGCAATTCTGCAGACCCGGCAAGAGGTTCCCCACTCCCTGTTCGTGGATATCAGCGACATGGAGATGAAGGATGGAGATAGCTACCTGTGGGTACGGGGCTTTATCTACGTGGAGAGAGAAACCCAAAAGGGAATCGTCGTGGGCAAGGGGGGGGAGAAGATCAAGAACATCGTCCGTTCAGCCGAGCAGGAGTGCAATGAGCTGTTCCCCTACCGAGTCAAGCTCGATATTCGGGTGAAAACAAAACCCAAATGGCGAAAAGACGAGGGACTGCTGAAGCGGCTCATCACATGATGAGCAGCTTCGGATAAACAGCTCAAGCGGCGTGAATCTTTTCGAAGGCATCCGGGAACGGATCGAGGATCCAAACACCTGCTTCGTTTTTCCCTCTGAACTGACAGCGCGATTCTGGTGTAAACGGGCCCTGCACTTCTTAAAAACCAAGTCGATCCCAACCAACCGTTTTCTGTCCTGGGACCAGTTCAAGGAAAATTGTATGGACTATGCTTCCCGGGATCAGCCGGATCGCCGGGCGGCGAACCGGGCCCTTCGCCTGCTGTTCCTCTACGGTCAGTTGGAGCGTAACCGCCGAAGCCCCTATCTGCGACAGATCATTCCGCCTCAGTACGCGGGGGAACCCCGAATCTTCCTGGAATCCCTGCAGCGTCTTCTTCCGGTGCTGCACCGCGTGGAAGCCGTTCGCAGCCGCTGGCCCCGCTTCAGTCGAGAGCGGCTGAAAGATCTGGAAGATCTCTATACCGGCTACAGAGCGTTCCTGCGCCGTTTCCGTTTGTTCGAGCCGAACTACGAACAGCCCCGGTTTTCCCCGGGAAACCGCAAGCATATCCTCTTCTTTCCCGAACTGATCGAAGACTACGGGGAGTTCGCCGATCTGCTATCCGGGCAGGTGCGGCAGGTACCGGTTCCCCCGGCCATTCGCCGGGGCACCTCCCTGCGGGTGTTCCAGACTCTTCCCGAGGAAATACGGGCTGCGATCCGGCAGTGCGCTACCCTGCTGGACCGGGGAACCGACCCGGAGCAGATCGTGCTCACCGTCGGGCAGCTCAGTGAGCTGGAGCCGCTTCTGCGCCGGGAGGCGCAGCTGTACGCCCTGCCCCTACAATTTCACCTGGGAAAACCGCTGTGCGAGTTTCCCCAGGCCCTGATGCTTCACAAGGCCTACACGGCTGTGCAATCCTCCTTCAGCCTCAATACCATGAAGGCCCTTCTGCTCTGCCGCTCCATCCCCTGGAAGCAGGAGAGGCTCTGCAGGGCCCTGATCCGTCTGGCCCTGGACGGGCGAATCGTGGGCAACACTCCGTCGGCGGACAATTGGGAATTGAGTATCGAATCGTCCCGGCAAAACGGAAACCCCCGCAGGCTGCCGCTTGCCCGGATCTCCGCTTTCTACGCCACGCTCAAGCATCGACTCATCCGGCTGGCAAGCGCGGACACCTTCGGTGAGCTGAAAAGCTGCCTGATTTCCTTCACTGCCGACTTTCTGGATCTGAAGGCTCTGCACGAGGAGGAGGTGAAGATCTACCAGTTCGCCATGGATACCCTGGAGGAGCTGGAGCGGGCCGATGAGTTGATTACCGATGGGGCGGATCAAGCAGCTGGCAGCGGGACCGCGGCTGCAGGTGGAGCCGCAGACACCCGGGACCGGCACCGCCCGGCGTTTCCGGTTTGGTGGCTGTACCTGGCCCAGCGTTTGTACGTGCCCGGTCGCTACGCAGCCGGGATCCCGGTCTACCCCTTCAGGGTGAGTGAGGGGATGAGGCCGGAACATCACATCGTGATCAACGCCTCCCAGGCGGCAACCAGCCACACGATCCGCCGTTATCCGTTTCTCAAGCTTCACGAAGAGCAGCAGATACCCGAGGTGCAGCGGGAGCTCGCCTCCGCCCATCTGCGGCTGTACAGCCACAGCGGTGAAGATGTCCTGTTCAGCTACGCCCGCCGGGATTTCCAGAGATCCAACCTGCCGCCGCCGCTTTTCCTTGCCCAGGGCATCCCGACGGTTGAAATCACCACTTCGGATCCCGGGGATGCCTACGCGATGGAACGGCGAGCCTGGATCCGAGGGAGCAGCTTCCCGCTGCAGCAGATACAGAAAGCCGGCTACCGGTCAGCCTCGGTCGGAGCACTGGGGATCAAGGAGATCGATGCGGCCGGACAGAACCTCGAGGATCAGAACCTCATCCGGACATTGGCAAAATCCCAGCACGACGATACGGGACGATTTCGGATCAGTGCAACGGCTCTGGAGCACTTCGGTCTCTGTCCCTTTCGCTTCCTCTGGGAACGTCTGCTCGGGGTGACCGAAGAGGCCTACGAAGCGACGATGGTCGATCCGATCGATTTCGGTATTCTCCTGCACCGGGCAGTGGAGATGTTTTTCACCGGGATACAGTCCGAGGGCTCGGAGGTTTCCGGCGCCCTGTCCGTCGAGCACACGGAGGAGTACCGCGGTCAGCTCAGGCGTATCGTTTCCAGAATCTGTTCGGATTACCGGCGCAGGAATCCCACCCTGCTCGAGCCGATCGTTTCGGAAATCCGCGGGAGGGTGGAGCAGCTGATCCTGGCCTTTCTGGATGTCGAATTGGAGATGATGGGCGAAGAGCGGGTCGAGGGAACCGAGGTGCGTCTGGAGGCCCTGGTAGGGCAGCTCGACACGGTGCTTGTGGGCACTATCGATCGCCTGAGCCGCAATCCCGACGGCTACACCCTGATCGACTACAAGAAAAAGTACGTACCAACCCGGGGGGATCTGTTCTCCCCGCAGGCTGTGTCCGTTCAGATGCCCTTCTACATTCACCTGATGGAGCAAAACGGTCGGCCCGTGAGCCGGGCGGCCTACTACTCATTCGAAAACAAGCGCTACCACTTCGTATTCGGTGGTCCGAAAACCAACATGGCCGGTGTGGAGGATGCACACCGAAGCGTTGAGGAGGTGAGGCGACGCATCGTTGAGATGAAGGAACGGATCTCCGCGGGCAACTACCGGATCGGGGGCAGCCCGGCAACCAACTGCACTCGCTGCCGGCTGCAGGAAATCTGCCGCAGCGGTTACTCTCTGGAGGGGTAAGCGGGTGCAGCTGTCCTTCGACGAACGACAAGCTGAGGCAATCCGGGTAGAGGGCAATGCCGTTGTCATGGCCGGCGCCGGTTCCGGCAAGACAGCGGTGATATCCGAGCGCTACTGCCGGCTGCTGGAAAAAGCAGATACGGGAGTCGATCGCATCCTGGCCCTGACCTTCACCCAAAAAGCCGCCGCGGAGATGTACGAGCGCATCTACAATCGCCTGCGCAACGCCCCGGAGAACCTGCAGAGGCACCTTGAAAACTTCGATCAGGCCCAGATTTCAACCCTGGACAGTTTCTGCGCGGAAATCCTGAAGCAATCCTGCGAGCGTTTCGGGTTACCGGCGGATTTTCGCTACGATGAACAGGCCGCCTCCCGACTTGCCGAACGGATCAGCCTGGAGTTCCTTCTGGAAAATCTGGAGCTCCCCGCGACGCAGACCCTGCTCCATATCCACGGCTTCGAGAGCCTCTGGCGGGACCTGTTTCGGGATCTGGCCTGGCGCCACTTTCGCCTGCCGGAGCCGCTCGATTTCTCGTCCATGGCCCGAAAACAGATCGACCGCTGCCGCCGGGATCTTGCCGAGCAGCTGGGTACGGTCCGTTCTCTGGTGCGGGAAATCCGGCAGCTGGACCCGCGGACCGTCTCTATCAGGCGCGCCCGGGAGACACTGTCAGGTTTCCACCGGATCGCCGGGAATTTGGAGTCGGAACACTACGCAGAGGCGGCGGAGCAGCTGGATGCTCTGCAACTCAAGAAACCCGGCGGACGAGGTGGGGAAGATATCCAGTTGCTGAAGAGCCTGATCGACCGACTGAGACCGGGCCTTAGCACGTTGAGCACCCTGGCGGCAACTCTGGGGCAGGAACATACACTGCTGGAGATCTTCTCCCTCCTGGAGAGGTTCGCCGCCCGTTACATCGAAGGCAAGCGAACCGGCGGCCTGATCGGCTTTCAGGATGCCGCCGAGCTGGCCGTGGAAGCGTTGATTCGCGACAAAGCGCTCAGACAGTTCTACAAGGCCAAGTATCGCTACATCATGATCGACGAGTTTCAAGACAACAATCGACTTCAGAAGGATCTGCTGTTTCTCCTGGCCGAAAGGATCGATACCCTGAATGAGGGCATCCCCCCGGCCTCGGACCTGGAACCGGACAAGCTGCTGTTCGTGGGTGATGAAAAACAGTCGATCTATCGCTTCCGGGGCGCGGAAGTAGCGGTGTTCAAGTCTCTTCACGAACAGCTGACAGCGATCGGCGGTTGCACCATCGCGTTGGATCGCAACTACCGAAGTGAATCCGAATTGATAGGATTTGTGAACACGGTCTTCTCATCGGTAATGGCCGACTCCAAAGCCGAGTATGAAGCTCGCTACCAGAGAATGGAAAAGGGAGGGCCTGAGAGAGGCGCGGCCGCTCAGATCCACCTGTTTTACGGGAATCAGCAGCAGCCTGCCGGGCCGGAAACCGCTCCGGCCAGCCTGGCTGAAGCCCACGCCGTGGTCCGTTTCATTCGCCAGAGCGTGGAGGCGAAAACTCTGCCCATTGCCTCTGAGCAGGGGATCCGGCCGGCCGAATATGATGATTTCGCCGTGCTGTTGCGCTCCACTGGCAATCAGATCCACTACGAGCGCATGTTCCGGCACTTCGATGTGCCCTACGCCACCGACAATCTCCGCAGCCTTTTTACCGAGGCGCCGGTCAACGACTTCTACCTGCTGCTGCAGCTGGCCGTCTATCCGGAGGACCGTTGCGCCTATGCCGGCGTGCTTCGCTCGCCCTTCGTAAACATCAGTGACGAAACGACGATCCGTCTCCTGCTGGCCGGAGACAGCGACGGCGGTGAAGCGGAACCATTTACGGATTTCGAAAATGTCGAGATGAGCGCGGAGGACCGGCGGCGTATGCAGTGGGGCCGTGAGATCTATCTCTGGGTGCGGGAAGCGGTGGACAGAGTTCCGGTTGCCGAGATCTTTCATCGTCTCTGGTACCACTTCGGCTACCGCTATACGATTCTGCGTAACCCCCGGAACCACAACTACCTCGAGTACTACGACTATATGGCCAAGCTGGCCGAACGCTCCGACCTGCAGGGAGACAGCCTGGCGGTTTTCCTCGACTTTCTGCGGCAGAACCTGGGCAGGTACGAACGGATCGATGATATCACCGTGCTCAAACCCCGCCTCCCCGGTGTACAGCTGCTCACCATCCACAGATCCAAAGGGCTGGAGTTCCCGGTGGTTGTGCTGGCCGATATGGGGAATATGGGCCGAAGCGGCAGGCACGATTCCAGCCCCTACTATGTCTGCTCCCAGTACGGCATCACCCTCAATTTAGGTTCCCGGAACTACTTCACCGCGATCGGTGAACAGGAATCTGAAAAAGAGGAACTGGCGGAGATAAAACGGCTGCTGTACGTGGCCTTGACCCGGGCACAAACACATCTGATTCTGGCGGGAACCCATAAACTGAAAAACAGGAACAGCCCCCGGGCTCATCTGAATCTTCTGCTGCGGGCGTTGGGCATGAGCGAACAGCCGGCGGCGCAGAGAACCGAAACAGGAAAAGATCTGAATCTGAAGATCCACCAGATCGAGACGCTCAGCTGGAACGAACTGACCGGCAATTCTCAGCCCGGGACCAGTCCGGCCGATCGGGAGGCGCTGTACTCCGGGAAACCGATCAGCCGAACCCCGTTGAAACGGGAGGTTTCGGTGACCGAGCTCTGTGCTCATCTGCAGCCCCTTATTCTGCAGAGCCCCGATGCGGCAAAAGCGAAATCTGCGGTGCGGCAGCTGCCGGCGATCGATGCCGATACCCTGCTGAAGGAACTGAATCTGGCGAGCCGTTTCGGAAGCCTGACTCACCAACTTCTGGCTCAGTGGGGCCCGGATCCCACCGCAATACCCCCGGAACCGGAGTGGGTCCGGATTCCCAAGGAGCATCGGGACAGGCTTCTGGAAAATGCCCTCTCGCTCTGTCGCAACTTCTTCGATTCCGAACTGGGAGCTCTGAGCACTCAGGCGACTCAGGTGCACAGAGAATTGCCGTTCCTTTACCTGTACGAAGGGCAACAGGGGCCTCTTTACCTGAGCGGTCAGATCGACCTGGCCTTCGAACTGCAGAACAGGTTGTACCTGGTGGATTTCAAAACCGACAGATACTACAGAGCCGGAGAGCATGAATGCCAGTTGGCGCTGTACCGGCTGGCTCTGGCGGAGCAAACCGAGCGGGAGATCCAAACCTACCTGTTTTTGCTTCGAAGCGGCCAGGCGCTTCGCTGCGACAGGCAGATCGATCCGGCGGAGTGGATCCCCAAGATCCGGCATCTGCTGTAGGGGCATTTTTAAAAGGCGTTCAGAGTCGAAGGGTCAGATCCGGCGAGTAGTCGATCCGCCAGTGAAGATCGTCCATCCTGGTCAGCGAACCGAGGTACTCGATTAGAATTTCCCGCTCCTGCCGGCTGACTACGGGGAAGTCGTGGAAGCGGTTGGTGTACTCCAACTCCCGTCCAGTGCGCCCGCATTCCCGGACGAACAGACGATGCTGTTCCAGCCGCTCCAGAATCCGCTCATTGGCCATGGGGACAACCTCATTCACCTGCGCCTGGATGAAGGGAACCAGGCTGTCCTCGATTTCGACGCCCTGGGAGTTTCGCCCGGCGCACATGGCCGCCAGCATGGTGGTAGCGCAGCCGGCAAAGGGATCCAAAACCAGATCCCCCTTTACCGAAAACATGTTGATCAGCCGATAGGCCATTTCGAAAGGAAAGGCGGCACTGCGCCTGCGCGCGTCCCGGCCAGCCGCCTTGGGTTTTTTCTCGTCCCGCTCACCCAGCTGCTGCCGAATTCCTTTGAAATCCCACACATCGGAGAACCAGGTGTTGCGCTCCTCCCAGAAAAAGGCGCTCTGTCTTCTGTTCTGACGCTCCTCAGGCGTGGCGAACACACGAAGCTTTGCTTTGCGGAAAATGAGGACCCACTCGTGCTCCAGGGTAACGTAGGCCCCCGGAGGCAGCATTCCCGAACCGATGAACTTGTTGGGGGCATTGGTCTGCTTCCTCCAGAGGATCGCGGGGAGCACCCGAAATCCCAACGCCGTGCAGGCGGAGATGATACGGGCGTGGTTGGAGTACAGGCAAAAACTCGACCCCAGTCTGCGCGTGGCATCCCCCACGTTGATGCAGAGCATCCCCCCCTCCCTGATCACCCGGGACAGCTCCCCCCATACAGGATCCAGAATCCCGTGCATTCCTTCAAACACCGCCTGGCCCTCCCCCTCAGCCATGGCTTGCCGGATATCCGGCTTCAGCCCGAGGAAAAGTTCGTCCCACATCTCGATCATCGGATAGGGAGGAGAGGTGACCACCAGGTCGATACTGCCGCTATCGATCCACGACAGATCCCTGGCATCGGCGATGCGCAGGCGGTGATGGGTCTGCATGATTACGCTCTTTCAGCCCATACCTTACCCTATCGAGGTGAAGCTGAAAAGAAGCGGGAGCGCTCCGCCTCGAAACGGCGAAGCGCCGCTGCCTGATTCAGGCTCGCTGCCGGTCAACTCGCTACCTTGACCGGGCATCCGGGACTCGGTAATCTAGAACCTCTAAAATCGAGGTCAAATATGATCGATTCCTACTCCTTCGGCAGTATTACGGTAGATGGAAAGCGCTACACCTCGGATGTGATCATCTATCCCGACCAGGTGGATTCCTCGTGGTGGCGCAAGGAGGGTCACAACCTCTGCATGGAGGACCTTCGGGAAGTAGTGCGGTATCGCCCTGAGGTGTTGGTGGTTGGCAAGGGCAAACCCGGTCTGATGACAGTCGGAGCCGATCTGGTCGAACAGCTGGCTCGGCTGGGCATAGAGGTGCGCAGCGCCCCCACCGCCAAAGCCGTGAAGCTGTACAACCAGCTGAGCCCGGGCAAAAAGGTGGTCGCCGCCCTGCATCTGACCTGCTAGCGGCGGGATCCCTTGCGATTCATCCGAGCCGAGGGAATCAACCCCTGCCGTACAAACCGAATAATTCGGCTGTCTCCAGGATGTGCCCCTCCATCTGTTTGAGCAGGGCTTTCTTGGTCAATCCCGACGGGCCAGACAGCTGCCCGTCCAGAGCGTAGAGACGGAAGAAGTATCTGTGCGGTTTTCCTCTGGGCGGACAGGGACCGCCGTAGCCGATCCTGCCAAAATCATTGCCGCCCTGAAGCGCCCCGCTCTCCAACCGTTCACTATCCGGAAGTGCCTCGGGAAGTCGATCCGTGTCTGCGGAGATGTTGTAGATGACCCAGTGAACCCAGGTTCCCATGGGAGCGTCAGGATCGTCACAGATCAGGGCGAAACTCTTGGTACCCTGAGGGGCGTTGTCCCACCGTAGCGGCGGGGAAACGTCCCGCCCGTCGCAGGTAAAGGTTTGCGGGATTGTGCTACCCGACTCGAACACGGCGCTTCGCAAAGTTAGAGCCATAATCTCACCCCCATTCGCTTGTACCTATAGTCTATTACGATTTCGGGGGCATCGCAATCTTCATTGCAG
>CAZFMD010000017.1:0-27544 GCA_964520025.1 uncultured Spirochaetaceae bacterium | reverse complement strand
GCCCTGGCCACCCCCTGGGGGGAGAGCGCCCTGGCGGTGATTCGCGTATCCGGAGCGCACAGCCTCCGGCTGCTGGATTCCCTGTTCCGGCCCGCCTCCCCCGGGATGCGCACTCTGACAGACCTCCAGGGACATACCGTGCATCACGGTGCGATCATGGCTGCGGAGGAGGGGGGAGAGCCGGAGATCGTCGATGACGTGCTGGTAGCGGTTTACCGTGGTCCGAAGAGCTTTACCGGAGAGGATGGAGCGGAAATTTCCTGTCACGGGAGCCCGGTGATCATCCGCCGTATTTTAAGTTTGCTCACAGAGGCGGGATTTCGCTTCGCCGGACCCGGAGAGTTCACCCTGCGTGCCTTTCTCAACAGAAAGCTCGACCTGACCCAGGCGGAGGCTGTAAACGAGGTGGTTCGGGCAAAATCCGATCGGGCGCGGGCCCTTGCCCTGAATCGTTTGTCCGGGGCGATCGAGCACAAGATAACCGAGATCAAACAGGCGGTGCTCAGGCTGTCCGCCGCCGTGGAGCTGGGATTGGACTACCCGGAGGATGAGATAGAGGACAGCGATCCGGCCGCCGCCGAACAGGAGGCCGCGCTCTGCCAGGAGCAGCTGGAACGGCTGTTGGCCACCTACCGGATCGGAAAGCTCTACCAGGAGGGGATTTCCGTGGTACTGGCGGGCAGAACCAACTCGGGCAAGTCTACCCTGTTCAACAGGATGCTGCGGGAGGATCGAGCTATCGTCTCCGAGGTGCATGGAACAACCCGGGACTATCTGGAGGCGGTCGTGACTATAGACGGGATTCCCATGAAGCTCTACGACACAGCGGGATACCGGGACCAGGCTGACAGTATCGAAGCGGAGGGGATGCGCCGCACCGACAGTATCGTTGCCGCGGCCGATCTGGTTCTCTATCTGGTGGACGCGGAAAAGGGGATGGCTCACCAGGATGAGGAGTTCCTCGACGACCGAGGCCAGGCCGGGCGCACGATACCGGTCTGGAACAAGATCGACACCCGGGGTGTCGGTCAGGCGAGCAACCCCTCCGGATTCGTGGCGATAAGCGCCAAGGAGGGAAAGGGCTTCGAAGCCCTGAGCCGGAGGATCATCGAAGCGGTGCTCGACGGGGCCGCAAGCGTGGACTCCGGGGAACCGATCATCGACTCCCTGCGGCAGAAGCGGCTGCTCGAACGAGCCTGCCGGGGAATCGAGGATTTTCGCAGAGGCCTGAAAGACTCCCAACCCCTGGACGTGCTGGCGGTAGATCTGAAGGAAGTGCTCGATGCCCTCGGAGAGATTACCGGAGAGGTTACCTCTCAGGATATTCTCAACCAGATCTTCTCCAATTTCTGTGTGGGTAAGTGAGCATGGATTTCGATGCCATAGCAATCGGCGGAGGTCATGCGGGTATAGAGGCCGCCGCCGCCCTGGCCGCACTGGGGCATAAAACAGTCCTGATCACACAAAACCTCGACTGCATCGGCAAGATGTCCTGCAATCCCGCGATCGGCGGGCTGGCCAAAGGCAATCTGGTGCGGGAGATAGACGCCCTGGGCGGCCTCATGGGCCGGCTCATCGACCGGACCATGATTCAATTCCGCATCCTCAACCGCAGCAAGGGACCGGCCGTGCAGGCTCCCCGCGCCCAGGCGGACAAGGCCCATTACAGTCTGCTGGCCAAGCAGACCCTTGAGCAGCTGCCCAACCTTACCCTGTTCCAGGACACGGTTGTCGATTTTCTGATCTCAGAGGCTCGAGGCCGGCAGGACCGGGGAGGGCGGGTCGTATCCGGGGCGGAGGCGGGAAGCGGACCAGCAACGATCCGGGGGGTGATTACCGAGAGAGGAAGACGTATCCGCGCCCGTACCGTTGTGCTGACCACCGGGACGTTCCTGGAAGCGGTGATCTTTATCGGCGAGTACACAGCCCCGGCGGGCAGGCTCGGCGAACCGCCGGCCTGCGGTCTGGGAACCCGGCTGCGGGAGATGGGCTTCACGGTGGGGCGGCTCAAAACCGGTACACCTGCTAGGGGCCTGCGCTCCTCCCTGATTCTGGAACGGATGGAAGAGCAGAGGGGGGATGAGCGGATGCTGCCATTCAGCTTCGCCGCTGATAGGGTGACCCTGGAGCGGCCCTCTGTGCCCTGTTACGTCACCTATACGACCGCCGAAACGCACCGTATCATCCGGGAGAATATGCACCGCTCTCCCCTGTACGGGGGAAAGATCAGGGGAGTAGGGCCGCGCTACTGTCCGTCCATAGAGGACAAGGTTGTCCGTTTCCCCGACCGGGAGCGTCACCAGGTCTTTGTCGAGCCGGAGGGTTTGAGCACCGAGGAGGTGTATTTGAACGGCATCTCCTCCTCCCTGCCTGAGGAGGTTCAGGAACAATTCCTGCGCACCGTGCCCGGTCTGGAAAAACTGGAGATCCTCCGGCCCGGATATGCGGTGGAGTACGATTTCATCAATCCCACCCAGCTGTATCCCTCTCTGGAGAGCAAACGCCTCCGGGGCCTGTTTGTGGCCGGCCAGACCAACGGCACCTCCGGTTACGAAGAAGCCGCGGCTCAAGGGTTGATCGCCGGAATCAACGCCTCCGCCTATCTGCAACGCAAGGATCCCCTAATCCTCTCCCGGGCCGAAGCCTACATCGGTGTGCTGATCGACGATCTTGTAACCCTGGGAACCGAAGAGCCCTACCGCCTGTTCACCTCACGGGCCGAGTATCGCCTGTCCCTGCGTCACGATACGGCGGATCTGAGACTGCTGAGCAAGGGCTACCAGTGGGGCCTGCAGAGCGAAACCGCCTTGCAGCGGCTGGAGGAAAAACGCAGGGGAATCGAGGAGATACGGGAACTGCTGCGCCAGAGGACTCTGCGGGAATCCGACTGTGAGCAGCTGCCACACTTACGCAAGTACCTGGGCAGGCCACTGGAGCAGGCGCTCAAAGATCCGGAGGTACACATCGAGCAGCTGCTGAACGGGGCACTCGGTCCGGGAATGGTGGAGCACTCCGATCCGGCCTGGCTGCGCATGAGCGAGCTGGATGTGAAGTACGAGGGTTACATCAGGCGCCAGGAGAGGCAGGTCGAACGGTTCCGCAAGATGGAGGATCTGAAGATTCCCCGGGACTTCGATTATGAGACCGCCACCGGCCTATCCACCGAGAGCCGGCTGAAGTTCAAAGAGATCCGCCCCCTGTCGGTAGGACAGGCAGCCAGGATTTCCGGCGTACGGTCTTCGGACATCGCCGTGCTTCTGGTTCATCTGGCCGGCGGTCGTCGGGAGCGCGGCTGATGCCCGAACCCGCCTCTACCGAAATAAGGGAAGGTCTGGCACGGCTGAACATTCCCTTCAGTCCGGAGCAGCTGGTCAAGGTTCGGATATTTTTGGAGGAGCTGGAGCGCTGGAACCGTAGATATGGTCTGGTAGCCCGCGGGGACCGTGCTCACCGCCGGATTGACAGAGAGCAGCTGATCGTCCGACATGTGCTGGATTCACTCGCAGCCTGGCGGACTGTACGTTCGTTTGCTCAGAGAAGGCAGATCGCCGATGTGGGAAGCGGCGCCGGTTTCCCCGGAATCCCGCTGGCCGTGTTTCTGCCGGATTCCCGTTTTACCCTGCTGGAGCCTTCTGCAAAGAAAGTGGCTTTTCTGCGCAACGTGGTGATTCTAGCCAATTTGGAGAATGTCGAGGTTGTCGAGACTCGCCTGGAGGAGGTCCGGCGCCGCTTCGATCTGGTCGTGTTCCGGGCCTTTTCGCCGCTATCCAGGGGGCTGCTGGCCGACCTGCGGCGAATCCTGGAACCGAATGGGGCGATTATCGCCTACAAGGGAAAACGTTCACGAATCATGGAGGAACTGGAGGCCGCGATTCTCGATCCGAAAACCATAGACATCGTGGCTGTCCAGGTACCCTTCTTGGCCGAAGAGCGGCATCTGGTCATTGTTCCTAGAGCTTCTTCAGCATCTTGAACAGCTGATCTTTTTCCACCACGTCGATCATCCTGGCTTCTACGAACTCCCGAGCCTGCTCTGTGAAGCTGCCTCCGATCACGCACACGGCCCGGGGCGCGCGGACCTCCTTGGCGCGGATGTACAGATCCCGCAGCAGCAATTCACCCACAGCGCCCTGGGAACGCACGAAGCGAAACAGCACCTGATCTTCCCACTGAGGGGTTCGTACATTGGCCAGAATATCGGCGTACTCACCCTTGCGGAGGGATATGTTTGTCAGCTTGGTGTTGGCATTGGCATAGTAGCGGGCGGCGATACGCCGACAGAGAGTGATGAACTCGGAGCTCGCCCCCATCAGGAAGATCTGCATGAACCTGTTGGTATTCACCTCCTGGAACTGAGCGATCTTCGCCGCTACCTCCTTGTAGTTCGGCTGGAGCGTGTTGATTTCCTTCCACAGCCTGAGCGCTCCGGACAGCTCTCCCGTTTTCAGATACACCTCGGCCAATCTGTATTTCAACTCCAGGAACACGGCTTGCTTGATGTTTTCGTGGCGTAGTCCGATATCAAAATCCTCTATGGCCGTATCGAACTTCTTGGTATTGGTATTGATGGTTCCGGCGTGTAACGCGGAAATTGCACCGATATCCGGATCGGTGCGAAGGCGCGTAAATATCTGCAGGGCCGGGTCGTTCTGTTTTATGGCATGGTAGGACTTGGCCAGCAGGAACTGCGCTTTTTTATCTTCCGGTTCGAAGTCCAATACCCGCTGCAGAACCTCGATCCCGTCGCTGTACGCCTGCTGGCTGTACAGGCTGTGACCCAGATAACGGTTCGTAGCCACATCATCGGGCCGTTGGCTGTGGGCAATGCGGAAGTACTCGGCCGATTTTTCATGGTTCTTCTGCAGATATTCCATGAGGCCAAGATTGAAGTTGACCTCGAACTCATCCGGTCTCAAGCTCCTGGCAACAGTGAGGTGCCTGTGTGCCTCCACGGGTTTCTTTATCTTGAGAGCCGATTGGCCCAGGCGCAGGGTCACCTCGAACTCGTCTATTTCCGGATTCGCACCGCACAGGGAAACGAGGGACCGGTAGTGCTTGTAGGCATTGGGAAAATCCTGTTCCTCGAAGGCAATTTCAGCCAGGTCCTGAAGAGCCGGAACATCTCTCGGATCCTGGACCAGTCGTCGGGTCGCTTCGCGGACAACCAGATCTCTATCCCGACGGCGGGAGTGCCTGCGGCTGTCCTTTGTCCGGTCCCTGCTGATTAGAAGAACCAGGGCGATAATAAGTAATCCGACGGCAGCTATACCGATCAGCACGTAGAAGAGCACATTCATGAGGTTTCGAGTATTGTCACGGAGAATTTTGGGGTTGTCAAGTTTAACGGTCCGAGCAGCCGACCTTATAGAAAGGGCACAGCACCCGGCACCGCGGAGAAAATGGACGCTGGAGGCGGTGCGCGATCCCGGGATTTGCGAACCGCAAGGATGAGGCGACGTGCGTTGACAAAGCGAGTCCGTGGGGCTACGATTTTACCTGGGGGAGGGAAGAGGAGGAGCGTTGAACGGACAACAGATAGGAATCAAACTGGCCGACGGTAGTTTTTATCCTGTACTGTCTGAAAGCGATCAGATCAGGAAGAAAATGGTCCTTACCACGGTTAGAGATAACCAGAAAACCGTACAGATCGATCTGTTCAGGGGCGAGGGGGAGTTCGCCGAAGAAACCGACTATATCGGTACGCTTATGATCGAGAATATCCAGCCCGCTCCAATGAAGGAACCGGAGGTCGAGGTCGTTCTCGGAGTAGACGAGCAGGGTAATCTCGAGGCGACCGCCAGTGATGCCCTGACCGGGGAGAGTCAGAGCCTCTCGGTGAGTCTCCAATCACTATCCCAGGGCCCGGCGGATTACCCGGAGTTTGAGCTGGAGCGCGAAGGAGCGGGTAGGGATGAATTCGAAGAATCCCTTCTTACCGGAGAAACCTATCCGATTTCCGATGCGGATCGCCGTAAAGAGCATCTCGGAAAGAAGCGCAGGAGTCCCCTTCTTCTCATTGGATTTATTATTCTCAGCCTGATCCTTATTGCGGCCATTGCATTTGTTGTGTTCAAAGCTGTAGGCGGAACACCGATTCCCGCCCTATTCGCCGGAAAACAGGAATCCCAACCCGTCGAACAGGCCCAAGAGCTGCAGGAGGCACCGGCCGAAGAGGCACCGGCTACAGAGCCGGTTGCCGATCAGCCGGCCGGGCAGGCAACCGCTGTCAGCGACGCGGGGCAGACCGAGCAGATCCCGGCGTCGGGTGAAGGGCAAGCCGGAGCCGGAGGCCTATGGTATGAGATCAAGTGGGGCGATACGTTGTGGGATATCGCCGGCACCTACTACCGCAATCCGTGGCTGTATCCGAAGATAGCCAGGGAGAACAGCATCACCAATCCGGACCTAATATTTGCAGGTACACGACTCTTCATTCCAGAAAATTAGCATCCTCGTATCCCTAGTTTTTCTTTTCGTCTCTCTAAACCAGTGCATGGCGGACACGGTCTGGGGCATCCCTCGTGCTGATTTCCGGGAGCAGCTGTTAGCGGGGAAGAGGGAGTTTTTAGAGCAGCTGCCAATCGAGGGGCGTAAACTGGCAGAAGCATTTCGCCTTGGCCCCGGAGCGCCCTTCTACCTTTCCGAAATTTTCTTTTCGCTCGCCGAGACTACCTCTGAGAGGGCTGTGCGCGGAGGCGACGCCTCTGCGCCGGGCGGTGAAGGATCGCACCGCCCTGAATCGGGCAGCCCGACTTTCGTGCAGACCGCGGAGCAGCTGCTGGACCTCCAATGGCGGCGAGGAGATTCACCCTGGCGGGAGGAGGCGGCGCTTGCCCTGATCCGTCGATATCTGGACACCGATCGTTTTGAAGAGGCCGAATCCCTGGCCCGCAAGCTGTCGCGGCGCGGGCGTGAGGCCGGGATCGAAAACCGGGCAAATCGGGACCTGCTGGAGGCCCTCTACTGGCAGGAAGAGGACCAGACGGTGCTGTCCCTCCTGGAGAAGCGAGAAGCACTGCAGGCCCCGTGGGATGACGAGCTGGATCTGTACCGAGCCGTGTCGAATCACCGGCTTCAAAAGGCCGGCTGGCGGCAGCTGTTTATCGATCTGTTTTTCCGCAAGCCGACTTCCAGGCTTCACGCCCGGGCCTATGCATACCTGCAGCAGGGGGAGGAGCTTGACCGCTTCGACCCGGAGGTATCCCTCTATTTTCAGGGAAAGGATATGCTGTACCGCGGGCTGAATGACACGGCTATAGAGACGACCGAGAAGTCGCTGTCAACCCTCCAGCCGGAGCGCCTGGATATGCAGATCGTGCTCCGGGAGCTGGGAGCCGCCTATTTTGCGGTAGCTCGGTATGGGGCCGGTGCCGAAGCCCTGTTGAGCCTCTCTGGGGATCTGCCCAAGGCCGAACATCTGGCCGGAGTCGAGATGGCTGGCAGGTTGTACAGAAAAGGCGGTAATTTTAGCGAGGCGAGAGAGCTTCTTCTGGAGGTAGTCCGTGATAGCGGGGAAGCCGAGCAGCGGGATCGGGCTGTCTGGTTTCTGCTGGATATGGCGGCAAAGGAATCCAGCGGGCGACTGATCGAGAGCATCGAGCAGCTGGCCCCGCGATGGCACGAACCTGATTACTTCAGCGACCTCCTGGAAGCGCAGATCTCGAGCCTGGCCGCCCGCCGGGATTGGTCCGGGCTGATTTCTCTCTACGGTTCATTGAAGGGATACGGTCCTGCGGACACCACGGCCAGGTTGGCTTATCTGGCCGGACGGGCGGTGTCCCTTGGGCTGGCTGACGCTTCGACGATTCCCCTGTCTGCCCAAGCCCTGTACCTGGAGGCCCGCAGTGTCGGTACTGCAACCTACTACGGTTTTCTTGCAGAAAGTGCTCTGGCAGGTATGGGTTTCCCCGTGCGCTGGAGCCTCGAGCAGATGGACCGCCGCGGCCCAGACACGGTGCCGGGTAATGTGAAGCCCGCTGAGCCGGCGGCGGAGGTGATCCGCGGATATTTCGATTACGGTCTGCACGAGAGGGGTGCCAAGCTCCTGCGCTCTCAGTGGCGATCCGTGGCTCCTGAGCTGCTCATGGATGCTGCCATGCTCCTCCATGAGCGCGGTGAGTACCTGCATTCGATTCGACTGATGAATCTCTATGTACGGGGCAAAGCGGGGGGGGTGGAGAGATCCGATCTCGAGTTTCTCTATCCCCGAGCGTATGGCAGGTGGATCCACGAGGTTTCCCGGAGCGAGGACATTCCCGAGCCGGTTTTTTTCGCCCTGGTACGGGAGGAGAGCCACTTCGACCCCGGGATCGTCTCCCGTTCCGGTGCCGTGGGGCTTACCCAGCTGATGTCCGAAACCGCGGCGGATTCCGCCCGCTGGCTGCGCATGGAGGAGTACGACATCCGGGATGCGGAGCAGAATCTACGCCTGGGCGCCCGGCATTTTTCAAGGCTGTTTTCACGACTGGAAGATATTCCCAAGACATTGATGGCCTACAACGCGGGCTTGTCCCGCCTGCGCCGCTGGGAGCGCAGCTTCGCCGGTATGCCTGTGGATCTGCTGGTGGAGGCGGCTCCATACCCGGAGACCCGTAACTATATACGCAAGATCCTCGTTTCCGCTGTATACTACGGTGCCCTGTACTTCCAGATGTCCCTGGAGCAGACGGTGCTGCTGTTCTTTCCGGGGCTGGAACAATAGAGGAAGGAGATCAACTCATGACCGGTATCCAGTCTCTGCTTCTCGGTGCGCTTCAGGGAGTGGCTGAGTTCCTGCCGATTTCCAGCTCCGGCCATCTGGTGCTGCTCAGGCAGCTGATGAACTTGGCAGAGGTGCCCCTGCTGTATGACGTCGTGCTTCATGTCTCCACATTGATTGTGGTCATCATCGTATTTCGCGGCAAGATCGGTTCCGTCTTCTCGTCGATCTGGAGAGCTGCAAGATCCGCCGCCGCGCCTGAGGACCGGGAAAACCTGAGGCTGGCCCTGTACATCCTGATCGCTACGGTTGTAACCGGGGTGCTCGGATTTGGGCTGTCCCGCTTCGAAAGCCTGTTCTTCAACCGGCCCCGCCTGGTGTCCCTGCTGTTTCTGGTCACCGCCCTGTTTCTCCTCTCCACCCTCCTGCGCAGGGGCCGGCGCGACTACATCCAGATAGGATTTCTCGGTGCGGTGATTGTCGGGCTGGCTCAAGGAGTCGCTGTGCTTCCCGGGATCTCCAGGGCCGGGATCACGATCTCCGTGGCTCTTCTCCTTGGTCTGGACCGACAGAGGGCGGGAGAGTTTTCTTTTCTGATCGCCATTCCCGCGATCCTGGGTGCTGCGCTTCTACAGGTTCGCGAGGTCGGAGCTCTGCTGGATATTGTCGATCCCGTTACTCTGCTGGTAGGCTTCGCAGCCTCCTTCCTGATCGGCCTGCTCTCCCTGCTCTTGCTGCTGAGAGTCGTTCGCAAGGGGCGGTTGGCCCTGTTCAGCATCTACCTGATCCCTCTGGGGGTGATCAGCTTCATCCTCCTCTGAGTTTTCCGGCCAACTCGAACGCTCGGGGCGCACCGGCCTTTCGCTTTCCGCGCTTTTTTCCGATAACAGACGTAGGGGGAACGTTGAAGCGTAAGATATCGGTTATTTCCACCATCCTGGCTTTTCTCCTGACCATTGCAGCGGGAGCTATTCTTGTCTCCCTTCTGCAGGTCGTGGACGGTCAAACCGGATTCTTGTCGATACCGGGGCGGTTTCTCTTTGAAACCTTTCTCTGGGCATCCTTCTTCATTCCCCTGTATCTTTTCATTTTGGCCCTCTTTCTGCTCTCCCCACGTTTCTCCGGCCGGGGCCTCCTGGTATTGAACCTGTTCCTCCTGCCCTTTCTAACGGCCAGTGTTTTCCACAAAGTGGTGCTGCACGGAAAGATTCCCCCTTCATTTCTCCCGGATCTCATGGTGAACACCTTCGGCCGCACCCTGTCGGCAATCTTTCTGTTTCTCATCGTGCTGTTCGAGCTGTTTCTCATCTTCACGTTGCGGGGCGCGCTGAAAGCGCGGGCCGGGGAGGATCGGGCAGTGGAGCAAGCCCCCGCGAATGGCTCCCGGAAGCCCCGCAAGGTCAGGCAGCCGCGGACGGCGAGCCGGGAAAAACGATCGCGGCGTATCGATACCGGGGCGGATGCGGATGTGCCCGAGCTGGAGCTGGTAGCTGAGGAGGTTGCTCCCCGCAGCGCCGTAAAACCGGCGAAGGATGCCAGGAAGATCCTCTCCCAGCAGAAGGTCAGTCCCCGGCCGTCGCGCTCGAGCGCCGACGGCGGCAAGAAGGATTCATCCAAGGCCTATACCTTTCCCATCAAGGGGCTGCTCAAGGATTATCCGGACGGGGAGTACTGGGAGATCGATGCGGAGACCCGGCGCTCCGCCGCGGTACTGATGGAGACCCTGGAGGAGTTCAAGATCAAGGCAGAGGTTACGGGAATCCGCAAGGGGCCGGTGATCACCATGTTCGAGATCCTTCCCTCTCCCGGTGTGAAGATCTCCAGGATCGTCAATCTGGCTGACAACATCGCCCTGCGCCTGGCCGCCTCCAGGGTGAGGATCGTGGCCCCGATTCCGGGCAAGCACGCTGTGGGCATCGAGGTTCCCAACAGACAGCGGGCCATCGTCAGCTTCAAGGAGATGGTCAGTCTGAAAGATTTCCAGGGTGCCCGCATGGAGATCCCCGTGGCCCTGGGCAAGGATATCTCCGGGGAGGCTCAGCTGATCGATCTGACCCAGACACCTCACCTGCTGATCGCCGGAGCCACGGGAAGCGGCAAGTCCGTGTGCGTGAACTCGATAATCTGCTCGATCCTCTACAGGAGGGCCCCGGAGGATGTCCGTATCCTGCTGATCGATCCCAAGATCGTGGAGCTCAAGGCCTACAACGATATCCCCCATCTGCTCACCCCGGTGGTAACCGAGCCGAAACGGGCCTTTCAGGCGCTGCAGTACTGCATCGATGAGATGGAGCGGCGCTACTCTCTTCTGGACAATACCGGAGCCCGGGACGTTCGCTCGTACAACAAGAAAGCCGCAAAGCACAAGCTCACCATCGGGAAAATCCCCTACTGGGTGATCGTGATCGACGAGTTCGCCGATCTGATGGCCACCACGGGCAAGGAGATGGAGGCCGTCCTGGCGCGGTTGGCCGCCATGGCGCGCGCGGTGGGCATTCACCTGGTGCTGGCTACCCAGAGACCCTCGATCGACGTGATCACCGGGCTGATCAAGGCCAACATTCCCTCCCGGATCGCCTTCATGGTGGCCAGCAAGTTCGACTCCCGGATCATCATCGATTCGGTTGGAGCGGAGAAGCTGCTCGGCCAGGGGGACATGCTCTTTACCCCGGCCTGGGATCCGATCCCCGTGCGTATTCAGGGAACCTACCTGTCCGAGGAGGAGGTGGAGGCCATCACCGACCACGCCCGCACCCTCGGGGAGCCGGAGTATCTGGATGAAGAGATGTTCTACGACGAAGAGGAGGAGGAGTACGAGGGCTCGGGATCCGAGGATCCTCTGATGGACAAGGCCATCGAGATCGTCCTGGCCGCGGGCAAGGCCTCCGCCTCCTACATCCAGCGGCGGCTGAAGGTCGGCTACAACCGGGCGGCCCGCATGGTCGAAGAGATGGAACGCATGGGCATCGTGGGCCCCGCCCAGGGCAGCAAACCCAGAGAGATCATCCACGTGCCGGAACGCTGATTCCTGCGGGGAATCAGCGCTGCCCAAGCCTTTTTTGCTGAATCTGCGGCGCCCCGCGGTTTGTGCGAAAACTCGCCCTATAGAATTCCGGCCTGAAGCAATCCCAGTACGATCGTAGCGGCCATGAACAGCAGGGTGATCCTGCCGATCCAGCGGTGAACGGCCCGGGTCTGTTTCGCCTTGGCCGGCGCTTTCCTGATCTTGAGCATAAAGTGTCCCAGAAAGGGAGTGAAGATGATCAGAACGATGGTGGCCAGCCCGACCCAGGAGTGGGGCACCCGCAGGTGCACCCCGGTGGTTTGCCAGACCATGTAGGCGGCCATGCCGATTCCCACCACCCCAATCACAGCCCCGCTGATGCCGATACGGCGGTGGGTCTTGAGCCACCACTTTTTCTTCTTTAGGTAGCGGGGGAAGAACATCCCCACGAACAGCAGGATGAAGGCGGTGCTCATCAACGCTCCGTGCACCCTGTACAGAAGAGCGTACAGGTCCACCTGGTCCTCCACCGCCGCCGAGGATTGCCCCGTAGCTCCCTGATCGCCGCCAAGTCGGATCGTGGCGGAACCCCTGAGGTTGTGGGGATCCAGATAGTCGTCGGAGTTGCTCGATGCCCAGATGATCTTGAACTCACCCTCCGCGGATAGAGCTTTATCGTAGGTGTCCCCGGTTTCCAGCGCTCTGCTGAACTCGAAGGTGGTCACACCCCCCTGTTCGCTGCCGGCAAAGGCGAGGATGTTCTGCTGTCCCCCCAGCTGCTCATCCGGAGGATGAGGACCGAACAGTCCGGTGGAGTAGCAGTCCAGGGCTCCGGCTGCACCGCCGGCCTCAACCCAGCCGAAGATCATGTCCGCCTCAGCCATGACCTGGGTCGGCTCGATGCCCAGAGAGATCCACCCTTGGGTTTGGGCCCGGACGGCGAAGTGAACGGTGTCACCGGCTACCGACCAGTACAGGAGGAAATCTCCTCCGCCCTGGGAGAGGCTGTGCGCATACTCGCCCTCCGCTATGGTGCCGTCGATATCCACGGCCGTGACGGATGCCGCGCTTCCCAGAATCAGGATGGCGATAAGCAACGGTAGGGTCTTTCTCTTTGGGACTGCTTTCAAACTCTTAGTGATCATGCCGACTAGCATATATCAGTTCTCAGGGACGTGTAAACCTGGATTGTGCGGCTGTAACGGTGCCGCAGGGGAGTTCAGCTTTTTACAGATCCCGCGGTCAGCCCCCGCACGAAGTATTTTCCTGATACGATATAGACGATCAGGGTGGGTATGCCGGCGATAATAGCCGCCGCCATGTCCACGTTGTACTCCTTTACACCGGTGCTGGTGTTCACCAGATTGTTCAGGGCAACGGTAATGGGCTGGCTTTCACTGCCGGAGAAGCATACGCCGAAAAGAAAGTCGTTCCAGATCTGTGTCATCTGCCAGATGATGGCGACTACGAAGATCGGTCCCGAAATCGGTATGAATATCCTCCAAAATATGTTGAAGAATCCCGCCCCGTCGATCTTTCCGGCTTCTACCATTTCATCGGGTATCGCCACATAGTAGTTACGGAAAAACAGGGAGGTGAAGGGCAGTCCGTACACTGTGTGCACCAGGATCAATCCCTGGGTGCTTTGGGCCATACGCAGTAAACCCAGTGTTCGCGACATCGGCAGGAGAATAACCTGAAACGGAATGAAGCACCCCAGCAGCAGAAGGGTAAAGAAGGTTTCGCTTCCCCGAAAACGCCACTTGGAAAAAACGTAACCGTTGAAGGCGCCGATCATCGTGGAAAGCGCTACGGCCGGCACCACCATCCGCACCGAGTTCAGGAAGTAGCCTTTCATGCCCACGCAGTTCACGCCGATACAGGCACTCCCCCAGGCTTTTCTCCATGCTTCGAAGGTTACTTCCCGGGGCAGGGAGATGAGGTACCCGGTGCGGATGTCGTTCATGGTCTTTATCGAGGTGATGACCATTATAAAGAAAGGAACGAGGAAGTAGATCGCCGCTGCCAGCAAGAGGGCATAGATCATCACCCTGAAAAAGATGAATCCGGAAGTCCGTTCTCCGACTACTCTTTGGTCTATACTAGGCATTGCGGGTACCTCGTAACTCTCTCCATAGGTAGGGGACTATGAATGCCATCACCGCCAGGTACATTACCACGGCACTGGCCGCGCCCAAGGCCAGCCGGTCGTAGCGAAAGGCAAAGGAGTACATGAAGGTTGCCGGCATATCCGTAGCGATTCCCGGTCCGCCTTGGGTAAGCACCATAACCAGGTCAAAGCTCTTGATCGCGATATGGGAAAGAATGATGACGGAGCTCAGGAATACGGGTCTCAACGCGGGAATGATGATACTTCTGTATATTCGCGGGAGGGTTGCCCCGTCTACTTGAGCGGCCTGGATCACGGAGTTGTCGATACCCCGCAGCCCGGCCAGGAACAGGGCCATTACAAAACCGCTGGATTGCCAGACTGCGGCAATCACAATCGTGTAGATAGCCATCTTGGGATCCACGAGCCAGCGGAATGTAAACTCGCTGAAGCCCAGCTGCTGAACTAGCCGCTCCACTCCCAGGTTGGGATTCAAAATCCACTTCCAGATGGCCCCGGTGACGATGAAGGAAAGAGCCATGGGATACAGATATACGGTTCGGAAAAATCCTTCTGCCCGTATCCGCTGGTCCAGAAAGATAGCCAGCAGCAGTCCCACCACAATGCAGAGGGAGATGAACAGGCCGCTGAAGATGGCCAGGTTCGAAATAGCCAGCCACCACCGGGGTTCTTTAGCGAACAGGGTGACGTACTGCACGAGCCCGGCGAATTTGTAGTTCGGTAGCATCTTCGAGTTGGTAAGAGAGATCCAGACGGTCCAGAGGATGAACCCGTAGATGAAGATGAGTCCGGCAGCCAGCGTGGGGGCCAGCACCAGCTTTGGCAGCAGCTCCTGTCCCCGGCTAAAGATGCCTCTTCGTCGAATTGAAGTTTCCATATTTACTTTTCGTTTCTCCTACATACAGCCACTTTATCACAACCTTCGCCATTGGGCTCTTGGTCTGACAGAAAAAGGTGATGGACACCACCGGTAGTGGTGTCCATCTGTCTGTGAAATGCCGGAAACGATACGTTTCTACTTGGCCGAGCGCACGGCGTTTGCCATCTGTTTGGCGGCAGCCTGCGCGGACATATCGGAGTTGTAGAAACTGGTAACCGTGTCCATGATCGCGCCTCTGATTGCCCGGCTGGTAGCCATTTCGTGGGCCATGCTCGGTACCAGGTCGTCGCTCTTTGCACTGGCAACAAAATCCTTCATGGACAATCGTGCAGGAATGTCAAAGGAACCCTCGGACATCCCCGTTCGAACGGGAATCGAGCCCTTGTTGACATTGAAGACCTCCTGGAACTTGGGTTCCAGAATCAGGCGGGCCATAGCTTTTTGGGCCTCTTTGGCGGCCTTGTCCTTTACCTCGAACATGATGAAGCTGTCCACGTTGAAGAGGAATTGCTTGCTCGTTCCGGGGGCGGCTACAGCGATGTAATCGACATCCGGCTTTTTGCCCGCCGCGGTAAACTCACCCTTGGCCCAGTCACCCATGAACTGCATTCCCGCCTCCCCCTTGATCACCATGGCGGTGGCCAGGTTCCAATCGCGTCCCGGCGCTCCCGGATCGGTGTACTGTTTCATCATCTTCAGGGTTTCCAGGCACTTGACCATCGTGGGGCTGTCTATAGCTGCGGGGTCCGCATCCACCATGGTCTTTAGGTAGAAATCCGTGCCGCCGACTCCGGCTACGATTGTCTCGAAGACCGTTGCCTCCTGCCAAGGTTGGCCGCCCCAGGCTACGGGAATCATTCCAGCAGCCTGGATCTTCTTGGCCGCTACCTCGGCCTCAGCCCAGGTCTTGGGGATGTCTGCTCCCGCCTTCTCGAAAACCTCCGGATTAACCCACATCCAGTTGATCCGGTGCACGTTGACCGGAACAGCCACGTAGTTGCCCTGGTACTTCATGATGTCTGCTATGGCTTTGGGGATGAGATCATCCCAGTTCTCAGCGTCGGCCACTTCATCGAGATTCGTCAACAATCCCTCTTCCGCCCAATCCTGAATCTGCGGCCCTTTGACCTGGGCTGCGGTGGGTGGATTTCCGGCAACGGCTCGGGATCTGAGCACGGTCATGGCCTGATCACCACCACCACCGGCAACGGCGAAATCCTTCCAGGTATGCCCCTCGGCTTCCAGCAGTTCCTTGAGCACGGCAACCGAGGCGGCTTCTCCACCGGAGGTCCACCAGTGCAGTACCTCTACCTCGCCGGTCGTTGTTTGTTGGCCGCCGGCGAACAGCAGACCCGCACAAAAGACCAACACGAGCAGTATGAATCCTTTTTTCATACACTCCTCCTTGTATGGGGTTTTCTGATTATCAGGCAAGAATCGTGCCAGTGCCGGGTGGCGAAAGCCATATCGTAATTGTTTATGTCGGTGATAGATAGTCGCGACAGCCTATTCGGAGAGGGTCAAGAATTGGTTCATATCAACCATTTGTCTGCTGCCGGATTGATCATTTCAGCCGCGGACCAGACCGTGCTTTTTCATTCTGTAGCGCAAGGTGCTGCGGGAGATGCCCAGAGCGACGGCGGCGGCTGAAACATTTCCTTCATGGGCATCGAGGGCATCCTTCAACAGGCTTACCTCCACGCTTTCGAGCTTATTATTCTGATTTGGTTGGTCAACGCCGCTTCCTTCCCGCAACTCCTGGGGCAGATCGAGAGGTTCGATTTGACTGCCCTGGGAAAGCACCACCGCCCGTTCCATAACATTACGCAACTCCCGTACATTGCCAGGCCAGCTGTAGCGGACTAACGCCTGCCTGACCTCCTCGGACAATCCTTTTATCCGTTTCTGCATCTGTTTGGCAAAGTGGATCATGAAAAACTCGGCAAGAGGAAGGATATCCGCGGCGCGTTTGCAGAGGGGAGGTATATCGATGGTGATGGTGTTTATACGGTAGTACAGGTCTTTGCGGAATCGCCCATCCTTGACCAGCTGCTTCAAATCGCGATTGGTGGCGCAGATAATACGGTTGTTGATTCTGATCGTCGTATTGCTCCCCAGAGGCTCGAAGAGCTTTTCCTCGAGTATCCGCAGGAGTTTGGCCTGAACATTCAGGGGAATATCGGCAATCTCGTCGAGAAACAGGGTTCCTCCTTCGGACAGGCGGATCTTACCTTTAAAATCGCTGTCCGCACCTGTAAATGCCCCCCTTCTGTACCCGAACAGCTCGCTCTCCAAGAGCGTTTCCGGAATCGTGGGGCAATTGATGGCGATGAAGGGCCGGGAAGCATCACCGCCAAGGTTATGAATGGTTTCGGCGATCAGTCCCTTACCGACTCCGCTCTCCCCGGTAATCAACACCGGAGAGGGCGCGAAAGCGATCCTGTTTACGGTATTCATGATTTGCTGCATGGATCTGCTCTTGTAGACGAGCTTTTCATTTTGGAGAATTCCCTTCAGATGCTTGTTCTCCTCGTTGAGATTCTCCAATTGAAAGATCCTGTCGATTACGTGACAGATCACATCTTTGTTGAAGGGTTTGGTAATGAAATCGGCCGCCCCCAACTTCATCGCCTCTACGGCTGCTTCTATGGATCCGAAGGCGGTAATCAGTACCAGCGGTATTCTATGCTGCTTCTCCATCAGATACTTCAATACACCGATCCCATCTATATTCGGCATCTTCAGGTCCGTAATTATCAAATCGACAATCTCTCCTCCCTCAATCGTAGCGATGGCTTCTTTGCCGTCGGAGGCGGTGCAGACCGCGTAGTTGTGTTTTTCCAGCAAGATAGAGAGAGCGTTGCGCATATTCTGTTCATCGTCCACTACCAGGATTCTTCGCATGCTTTCAGTCTCCTACAGGGCGATCCGAAACGTCGAACCATTTCCCGGTTTGGAAAACATGTCGATAGTACCGTTGTGCTGCTCGATAATGCGATGGCTGATGGATAGTCCCAATCCGGTACCGTCCGACTTGGTCGTGAAAAAAGGATTAAAGATCTGCTTGCGCGTGGTTTCGTCGAAACCGCACCCCCAGTCCTGGATGACGATCTGCATATGGCCATGTTTCATGGCCGCGCTTATCTGGATTTTCCCGTCCGGTGGGGAAGCCTGAATGGCGTTTAGGATGAGGTTGGAGATTACCTGTTCGATCAGGCTCTTGTCCATCAGATAGTCTGGCAGATGATCCAAATCGAGCGTCTTGATCTCCAGCTCCGGATACTTGTCCAGCGGAAGGCTTTCCAGGGAACGGCGGATGATTTCGGAGATAGAGCACGGCGATTTCTGAATGTCTCTCGGTCTGGCGAAATCCAGCAGATTGCGGATCACGATGTTGAGGGTATCGATCTCGCTGATCATCATATGGGTGATCCGCTGATAGTTGCGCTCGTCTTCGGTAACCCTGTAGTAATCCCGAAGCATCTCCGCCGATACCTTCATGACACCCAGGGGATTGCGAATCTGGTGAGCCACCCCGGCTGCCATCTCTCCCAGTGCTGCAAGTCGGGAAGACACGGAGAGTTTCTCCTCCAGCTGTTTCACCCGTGTGATGTCCTCGAAGATCGCGATCACTCCGATTTTTTCACCGTCCTTGGACATCAGGGGCGATGTGCTCAGGGCCAGGATCTCGTCCTGTCCGTGCCGGCCGATGATCACCTCTCTGCCGGTGACATAGGAGGAGTGTTCTTTAAGACTTTCACCGATCAATTCCGACAGGGCATGGGGAAATACCTCCGAGGTGATTTTGATGCCTTTCGCCATTTCCGTTTCCTCCGTGTCCATAGAAAGGATCCGGGTTGCCGCCGGATTGAAGGTTGTCACCTCCTGTTGCAGATTCACCGTGATGATGCCGGTTCGCACATTCTCGAGAATCAGAGTGTTATACAGGGAGAGCTGGAGAAGCTCCCGCTCCCTGGCGATCAGGTTTACCCGCATCTTGTTGAAGGCTTTGGCCAGGTCGCCGAACTCATCCTTGGCCGGAACCTGGAATTGATGGTGCAGGTCGCCTTCGGAGATTTTGTGGACTCCCTTCAATAGATGCTGAAACGGCCTGTTGAAGGTGACTCGATAGAAAAAAATGCCTATGAGCAGGGCTATCGAAAGGATGAGGAAGGTGGAGATCAGGGAGATCAAATAGTAGCGCGATATGATTCGCCTGTATTCCGTGGTGTCGAGCAAACAAAAGATCTTTCCCTCCGGTTCCCTGAAGCTCTCCATGGTAAGCGAGCTGACCACAAATCCGTCGATCCTGGCCATTCCGGCGGGCACGTTCTCGTTCTCTACAGCCGCGCTGACCTTCCTGATAATCGGGGCACCCAGATCACCCGCCGTGGTCGTGGAGTTGCCAAAAAGAAGAACAATCTTGCTGTGAGTGATGTTTTCCAGTTTTTGTAGGAAACTCGGATCCAGGCTCCTGCTCAGGCTCAGAACCCCGATGATCCTATCCTCTCGGATTATCGGAGTAAGAACACTGAGCTTAATGTGCTCCACCCCCGAGGTGATGAAAAAGGTCTTTTCGCCCTGAAAAGACCGCTGCAGCTGCGCTTCGACAGCAGCAGTGCTCATCAATTCCTCTCCCACCGAGGTAAAGGGCTTATCGGATTCAAGATAGATGCTCAGTGAATCCATCTGCAGAGATGACCTGTACACGGACAGTTCGCGGCGGAGCAAATTCGTCAAACCGAAGGCCGTGTAGTCGATCACCTTTGCCTGTCCGGACAGCAGATTGGCGTTGACCATCTGGGCTTCCAAGGTCTCCTGTAGATAACCTTCAATGCCCGAGACGGCACGATTCATCTGAGTTCTGAGGGAGTCGTTCTGTGTTCTGGAGACAATAAGGGTGAGGGCGATCAAAGTAACGATTCCCTGGAGCAGGACCAGGATGACGAAGGAGAGGGCGACCTTGCTGGAAATCTTGAGCCGCAGGTTCTTCAACGAAAGCATTCTCCCTATCCCCGATTCAGCTACTCCAGGAGGTTATCGATGTCCCTCTGGGCATTCTCCAATGCCTGCGGCACACCGATGCTTCCCAACAACGCCTCGTAGATCCAATGCTGTAAACGTGCACTCACTTCCCGATAGCGAGGATGGATCGGTCGATGGTGTACGCGAAGGATCTGCTGTTTCTTCAATTCTATATGCGGGTCCTCGATGAGGGTATTCTCTTCAGTCCAGACCTGCTGCCAAACCGACATTTCCGCCAGATGCTCCCTCTGAAACGCGGGAGAGGCGATATACGCGATAAACTGCCAAGCCTTTTCCTTGTGCAGGCTGTTTCGTGCTACCGAAAGACCCTGGAAGCCGCTGATCGTGCTGGTTGTATTTCCCTCGCTTGCCTCTGACCGAGCCGAAGGGATCAGACTGGCCTTTCCAATTCGCCGTATCGGTAATTCGGAATCCCGAATCAATCCTGTTAGAAAGGTCCAGTTGGTAGTAAACAGGCAATCTCCCCAGATAAATACCTCCGCGGCAAAGACCTCTTCGCTGTCCAGCGAATAGGGATTCAGCAATCCTCTATCCAGAAGGTCCACAAAGAACTCAAGCGCTTTTTGACAAGCCGGCGTGGTAAGATTGATTCTACCGTTCCGATCGACTAGGTCACCACCGAAGGCGCCAACCAACCATACGAACTCACAGACCAGAGCTTCCTGCTCCCGCAGCGAATCGAAGACGGGAAACTCAATCACTCCCATCTTCTTGGCCGTGGAGGCCATTTCAACGAGTTCCTCCAGCGTAGCAGGCGGCCGGATGAAACCGGCTCTGTGGAGCAACTCCATGTTCGTGTAGAACAGCTGGAAGTTGGCCAGAAACGGAACTGCCCAGATTCGATCGTCGTAGGTGAAGGCTGAATATATCTCCGGGATTATTCCGTCCCTGACTTCGTCCGCCAAATACGAGGGAATCGGATCGATAATCGCCGTCTCAGCAAAATCCGCGGTCCATATCAGATCGACCAGAATAATGTCGTAATCCGCTGTCTTTTTCTTCGATGAATCGATGATGAGATTGTACTGGTCCTCGTACTCGACGAAGGACAGATTGACGGGAATCCCCGTGTTCCGCTCGAAGGATCGAGCCTGCTGGAGGATGTCGGAAGGCTGATAACCGGCTTGTGCCATGTAGAGCATGTTCAGCTCTTGGCCTCTAAGAGAGAAGCTACAGAGGATCAGAACAGGTAGAACGATTACTATGGACTTCAATTGTATAGTTCAGAGTATTTAAAAGAAAAAACGGTGTCAATCGAACAGCTCCTGGTATGGAAACGCTTTCAGGCGCCTGAGCGCAGTTGGCGGGAGCAAAGCGCCTGCGGATGTGGTAGAGTGGTGCATGCGAATCCCAGGTGGAGAGAGATGAACAGAGTCGGTATTGTAATCGTGGGTTACGGATATATGGGAAGAGTCCATACTCTGGGCTTGCGGCAGATTCCCCTGCTGTATCCCGACGCGGCCTCCAATTTCCAGCTGGTCGGAATCTGTATGCGCTCCGAAGAAAAAGCTGAGCGGGCCGCTGCTGAAGCCGGCTGTCTGAAATCATACAGTTCCTATGAAGAGGTGCTTCAGGATGATCAGGTGAATATTGTAGACCTGGTAGTCCCGAATCATCTCCATCGGAGAATGATCGAGGAGGCGATAAAAAGAGGCAAACACGTGCTCTGCGAGAAACCGCTGACGCTGAGCCGCGGCGAAGCCGAGGCGGTTGTCGGAGCCGTACGGGCAGGGAGGGCATCCCTGGGAATGATCTTCAACTACCGCTTTATTCCGGCGTTGATGAAAGCCAAGGAGTTGCTCGACAAAAAACTCCTGGGACGAATCTACAATTTCCGGGGTGAGTATTTTCACACCGGTTATCAGAATCCCGAGAGGCCATTGACCTGGAGGATGGATCTTTCCAAATCCGGTGGCGGCGCCCTGGTCGATTTGGGCGTGCATGTTGTCGACCTTGTCCGCTATCTGCTGGGGGATTTTAACTCGGTTCAAGCCATGACCGAAACCTACATCGGCGAGCGACCTGTAGAGAAGGGATCGAAGCAGACGGGCAAAGTAACGGTAGACGATGCGGCCTGGATGAATGTCCGTATGAACAGCGGTGCCAGGGGCAGCATCGAGGTCTCCCGTTTTGCCACCGGCACGCTGGATGATCTGAACATCACTGTATATGGGCAGAGGGGAGCACTGCGGTTCAGCCTGATGGATGCCAATTTTCTGTACTGGTTTGACAGCACCGCGCACGCACCCGATCCCGGATTGGCCGGTTGGCAGAGACTGGAGACCGGCCAATCCTATCCGGGGGCAAGGCTGCCGAATCCGCGATCGGTCATCGGCTGGACCCGATTTCACACTGAAAATTTGTATCGTTTCATTTGCTCCGTGCAGGCGGGGCGATCGTTCTCGCCGAACGAAATCGACGGTTACGAGGCCCAGGCGATACTGGAGGCCGCCTACGAAAGCGCCGGATCCGGATCATGGATCAAGGTGAAAACCTGGAGGGAAATCGCCGGCTGAGGTCAGATAAAGGACTGTGATCCTGGCACCGTGACCGGGAGCCGCGGCCAGACGATCGTCGCAGGTAACCGGCGGCGCATCCAGGACTTCCGCCAGGCCTGCCCGGGACTTCAGCTTGCGGTGGATTTCATCCGGCACGTTTCGTATAGAGTCACAGAAGTGAAAGTCGTAAAAAAAAGGATTGAAAAGAAAAATTGGGCCCACAGGGACTTGAACCCCGGACCAACGGATTATGAGTCCGCCGCTCTAACCAACTGAGCTATGGGCCCCGTTTTCAGATCGATCGCAACAGCTCGTCTTCACAGTAAAAGAACTAAAAAACTCGCCCCCTGTCAAGATGAATCGGCACTCATTTCGACGCTTAATCCCCTATGAAGGCTTCACAGGTGTCGCTCCAATGTGCATGTAGGGCCGGCGCGACTCCGATCCACGGGTGCCGTCAGGCCATACCCACGGCGAGCGCGGACAACAAAAAACCCGGACATGCGCTTGCAAGCCGGGCTTGTTGCTGTCTTCCTGTGCGTTTGTTCCGCCTATTCGACCAGAATGGCCTCCGCCGGACAATCGTCGGCAGCTTCCTGAACGGCGCTCTCCAGGTTGGCGGGTACGTCCGCGGCAATCACTTCGGCGATATCATCGCCCATCTTGAATACATCGGGAACGCTGTCGGAGCACAGTCCGCATCCCGTGCACAGATCAGGATCAATCCGTACCTTCATCGGAAACTCCTTATGTATGGTGTGTTGTACGGCGAAAGGGTAATACAAACTCATCCTTACTGCAAGACCTTTTTTCTATCCCGGGAGTGACAGTTCTGAAATGGTTTGACAATCTGTCCCGCGTAGCCTTGACAGAATCTGACAATTTATTATCTTTCTTTAGTAGCATATCTGTGGGGAGGTTGAAATGATCGCGCTCTTGATAGGAATTTTGCTGATTCTGTTTGCTGTGTTCTCGGTGCTTCCCTTTTCATGGTCTTTGAGCTGGTGGTCTGACGTGATTCAGTTTCTCAAGGGCGGTGTGCCTCTGATTGCAGTGTTCATCGGGCTCATCTCTTTCTTCGTGGGCGTGGCGGACATAAAAGACAAGATCGAGAGCAAGAAAGAGGAAGAAGAGGAAGAAGAGGAAGAGAAAGAGAAAGAGGAAGAGGAAGAGGAAGAGGGAAAAGAGTAGCTGCAACAGGATTGACAAAGTACCTCAAACCGTGTAAGTATTGCCCCTCTAAAAGGATAATTGGACAATGAAAACGATATTTGTGAAACCCAAGGACGTGGACCGCAAATGGTGGCTCGTCAACGCGGAGGGGCAGACCCTCGGGCGTCTGGCCAGCAGAATTAGCATAGTTTTGCGGGGAAAAAACAAGCCGATCTTCTCGCCCCATATGGAGACGGGGGATTTTGTGGTCGTGGTGAACGCCGAAAAGGTCAAGATAACCGGAAACAAACGCGAGCAGAAAGTCTACTACCGTCATTCCGGCTACCCCGGCGGATTGAAGACTGAAGTGCTCGGTAAGTTGATGAAGACAAAACCGACCTTTGCCCTGGAACACGCAATCAAAGGAATGTTGCCCAGGGGAAAAATGGGACGGAAAATTTTCAAGAATGTAAAAATTTATGCCGGCGCGGAGCACCCGCATGGAGCTCAAAAGCCGGAAAAGTTGGAATTGTAGGAGTTGAAGTTTGGTTAAAAATCTAGCCTATGGAACAGGACGGAGAAAAACAGCGATTGCCCGGGTTTTTCTTCGGGAGGGCAACGGAAAAATCACCGTAAACGGCAAGACACCGGAGGAGTACTATCCGACGGAGCTTATGGCACAGAACATAAAGAAACCGCTGGAGGTAACGGACAATGTTACCCGCTTCGATCTGCTGATTACCGTTTCCGGCGGAGGCGCGGCCGGTCAATCCGACGCCTGCAAGCACGGAATAGCCAGGGCCCTGGTTGCCCATGATGAAAGCAACAGGCCGGCTCTCAGAGCCAATGGTTATCTGACCCGAGACAATCGTATGGTCGAACGAAAGAAGTATGGGCAGAGAGGTGCAAGGAGAAGATTCCAGTTCTCCAAACGATAATCTGAAGCTCGTACAGGCTGATCGAACAGGAACCACCGGAGAGCGCATCAAGCTCCAGTTCTCCGACGGTTCCTGTTTTTTTGTCTCCGATGCGGATCTGCGGGAGCAGGGCCTTCACGCAGTGGAGCTGCTGCCGGATCTGGAGCTTTCCGAAGCCGTGATTCGAGGCCTGAAGCACAGCTCAGCTGTTCGACTGGTTCGGGACAAGGCCCTCGACCTGCTGAGCCGGGCGCCCCATACGGTGTTCTCCCTGCGGATGAAGCTGCTGAAGCGCGGCCACAATACCCGGACAGTGGGGGAGGTGCTCGAATCGTTGAGCGATCAGGGGTATCTGGATGACAGTGGTTTCGCCGAAGACTGGGTACGCAGCCGTATAGAGCGCCGGCCGGAGGGCCGGGCTGTGCTGATCGCCGGTCTTCTGCGCAAGGGGGTTGCCCGGGAGGTAGCCGAAGGATCGGTGAATCGATATCTCACCCCCGAGCTGGAACAAGAGAATGCGTTCCGGGCACTGGAAAAGCTCAGACGCTCGGGAGAAACCGATCCTTCCAGGCTCAAGAGCAAGCTCCGAGCTCGGGGATTTTCCTATCCCTTGATTCGACGAACCCTGGAGGATGAGCAGTAGGAATCGGTCATTGGTCTTTTTCCGTCAACAACTCCACGGTGGGAATCCGGGCCTGAAAGCTGCTCTGGATAACCCAGCGGGCCAGATCGAAGACCTGCTGCACCTGAGGCCTGTCGATGATGCTGGAATCCGAGGTGGCCACGATTCCGGCGAAGGATTTTAGGGGATAATCCGCCGAGGGAAAAACAGATACCCGGGAGGGTACCGAAACAGCACTGGACAGTTTGCCTCGCAACTGTTCGGCCATCTCTCCTGAATGAGAGATCGGAGAATCGAGAAAAACCTCGATTCGAGCCGGCTTCAGTTCGGCCATCACCGACAGGATTTTCTCGATTCCCCGCTCGGTTATCTTTCCGGCTTTGTAGCTGCCGTGAACTCCGGAGGAATCCCGAACCAACCCGTCATCGGAGATGAACACGGGGAAACCCTTCAAGTAGCTCTCCACGGTGATCAGTACGTTGTACCAATCCACACCCAGCGGTTGCCCCTGCACCTGCTCCGCCGCGATAAGCTTGGCCTGCCGCCTCTCGCTGTCGCAGGCCGAGAATACAGCTCGAAAAAGGCAGTTTCTCTGGATGGCGCTGAGGCGATGATGATCGCTGACCAGCTTGAGCGCGGCTTTATCCGGATAGTTGCGATTTTTCAGGTAGCGAAAATCTTCTATAGCCAGCTTGAAACTCATCGGCGGCAAAAAGTAATATATGGTAGCAACAACAGGAGGAAAAGGGAAGCCGGCATGGAAGAGAATGAGGGCAGCTATGTTCTGGTTGTAGAGGATGAAGACTCGATCCGCTTGACTCTGCGGGACTACCTGCAGAACAAGGGGCACGAGGTGGTTGTGGCCTCCGACGGTGTCGGAGCGATCAAACAGCTTCTCGATAATCCGGTCGGTGTCATCGTGTCCGATTATCGGATGGACATTCTCGGCGGCGATTATTGGATTCGCTTCCTCAAGGAGTACTGCACCGATAAGAAGATCATCATTACCAGCGGTTTCCTCAAGCCGGAGTTTCCGATACCCTTTCCCGTGCTGTACAAGCCCTTTGACTATTCCGAACTTGAGCAAATGGTTTCCACCGCCTTCAACGACATGAAATAGAGGTTGGGCGGCTGTTCAAAAAGCGGCAGGCGGGGGTGAACGCTCCGATCGGTCGGTCGGTTATGCCGAAAGACGAGAATCCGAAAAGCAGAGAGACCCGCAAAACACTACAAGCCCGCGTGGAGGGCATGGTTCAGGGAGTCGGTTTCCGCTATTCGACTCTCCACCAGGCGCGCCGTTTGGATTTACGCGGGTACGTGCGTAATCTGTGGGATGGAACGGTGGAGGTGGTGGCGGAAGGACCGGAGGAGCAACTGCGACAACTGGAGCGCTGGCTGCACCACGGACCGCCCGGAGCGATCGTGCGCCGCGTGCACAGCCACTACGCCCCTTTCCAGGGCGTGTATCGTAGTTTCGGTGTGGAGTTCTGAAGCTTCAGCAGCCGGGAGGTGTCGGATAACAAGAGAGGCGCCCCGAGGGCGCCTCTGCAGGTTTTCGTTGCTGCGTTTAAGCGCAAGGCCAATCAGCGGCGAATCGAGTAGAAGGCATCCTTTCCCGGGTAGCTGGCGATCGATCCCAGACGATCTTCGATGCGCAGTAGCTGGTTGTACTTGGCCAGTCGATCGGAGCGGGAAAGCGATCCGGTCTTGATCTGGCCGGTCTCCAGGGCTACTACCAGGTCCGCGATAAAGGCATCCTCGGTCTCTCCGCTTCTGTGGGAAACCACGGCCGTATAGCCGGCCCGTTTGGCCATCTCCACCGCTTCGTAGGTCTCGGTCAGGGTACCGATCTGATTGACCTTGATGAGGATGGAGTTGGCCACTCCCTTCTCGATGCCCTGCTTCAATCGGGTGGTATTGGTAACGAACAGGTCGTCCCCAACCAGCTGCACCTTTTCGCCCAGACGGTCGGTCAGCAACTTCCAGCCCTGCCAGTCGTCCTCGGCCATGGCGTCTTCCATGGACAGAATCGGGTATTTCTCAGCCCATTCCGCCCAGAAATCAACCATCTGTTCGGAGGACAGTTCCCGCTTGTCCGACTTCTTGAAAACGTACTTGTTTTTCGATTTGTCGTAGAACTCGGAAGCAGCCGGGTCCAGGGCGATGATCACATCTTCACCCGCCTTGTATCCGGCCTTCTCCAGGGCCTGGAGAATGACTTCGATCGCCTCTTCATTGGATTTCAAATTGGGAGCAAAGCCTCCCTCGTCTCCCACGGCCGTGGAGTATCCTTTGCCCTTGAGCACGGCCTTGAGGTTGTGAAAAATCTCCGCCAGGGTTCTGACCGCCTCTTTGAAGGAAGCAGCCCCGACGGGCATGACCATGAACTCCTGGAAGTCCACCGAGTTATCCGCGTGTGCGCCGCCGTTGATGATATTGGCCATGGGAACCGGCAGAACCGAGGCGTGGTAGGTTCCAAGGTACTTGAACAGGGGCAGATCGAGGTACTCGGCGGCTGCCCGGGCCGTGGCCAGGGAAACCCCCAGGATCGCATTGGCGCCCAGCTTTCCCTTGTTCTCCGTGCCGTCCTTGGCGA